>NZ_JBHYJA010000013.1:0-24764 GCF_042740355.1 Streptomyces sp. NPDC059010 | reverse complement strand
GACTCACAGCCTCCGCGGATCCCGCCCCGGGCGGTGGCCGGGAGGCGCCGCTAACGAGCCCGAGCGCGTGTCGCGAGAACCCGCTGGCGCCGGTCGCGGTCGGCCGCGCCGGCCCTCACCGTGCCCGCATCAGTGGCCGAACCCATGGAGGAGGCACGATGGAACACCGGTTGATCAGCGCCATCGAGGCAGCGCTCGGCTGGAGTGGAGCCGAGGAACTCGGCAAGGACTTCGTACGCGGGAGTATGGACGACCCCGCACTCGTCTCCCGCATCATGACCCCGAACCGCCTCCTCGACGTAGCGATGCGCAGGAGCCTGAACCGCCCGCAGTTCCGGTGCTTCCAGAAGAGCGAGGAGGTCCATCCGGCCATCTACTACACCGACAGCGTCAGCCCCCGCGGCCAGAGCATCTCCATGGTCAACATGCGCAGCCTGGGCAGGCTCCTGGGAGAAGGCGCGACGGTGATCATGGACCAGGCCAACGTCTTCGACCCGACCATGGAGGTCGCGTGCCGGGCCCTGCAGTGGTGGTCCCGTGAGCGAGTCCAGGTCAACGCGTACCTGACGACGAACGACGCCTCCGGTTTCCCCCTGCACTGGGACGACCACGATGTCGTCATCGTCCAGCTGACGGGTGAGAAGGAGTGGGAAGTGCGCGCGACCTCCCGCGCGGTCCCGATGTACCGGGACGCCGACCCCAACAGCACTCCGAGCGAGGAGATCATCTGGTCCGGTCTGATGCGGACCGGCGACGTCATGCACATCCCCCGGGGCCACTGGCACCAGGCGACACGAACCGGCAGCGGCTCCGGCAAGAGCCTTCACGTCACGTTCGGCATCACCAAGCGCACAGGGGCAAGCTGGCTCGCGTGGCTGGGCGACTGGTGCCGTGAGCGCGAGATCTTTCGCCACGACCTCGACCGCCGGCGCGGAACCGGCACCGACGCCCTGACCGAGGCCGCCGCCCAGCTGGTCAGCGAGCGCCCACCGGCCGACTTCCTGGCCGCCTACGAGCAGGCGACAACCCTGCCTCGGCACGTGCCGTTCCTCGACATACTCGGGTCGCTCGACGCCGTGGTGTGCACCACCCATTTCCCGCCCCAGATTCAGAAGCACGGAGAGACCGTCGACGTCGTGGCCTCAGGGAAGAAGCTCACTCTCGCGGCCAAGGCACTGCCCGCCCTGCGTCTGCTTCTGAGCGGCAGGCCGGTCGAGCTGGAACAGGCCGCGGCCGAAGTAACGGAGGTCGCTGAGATCCTGGTGGAGGAGGAGCTGTGCGCGGTGCTGACCCCCGAGTTGTTCTCGGGCTACACCGGTCTCGTCACGAACGCCGGCTCCTGACCGGGGCGCTCGACCTCGGCGTGACGGCACTCGACACCAGCACCAACTACCTCGGCTTCCGTTCTCATCAGCTTCTGGCGCAGACGGTCGGCGACCTGTTGCCGAAGTTCATCGTCTCCACGAAGGTGGGCTACTTTCCGGGACCGGGCGGGGCGGAGCACTCCTTGAACCCCGTACGGCTGCACGCAGCCGTGGCACAGGCGGCTGGGGACCTGGGGCAGGAGCCGGATCTGGTGTTCCTGCACAACCCGGAACACTCGCTCCGCGAGGCCGGCCCTCATGGCCAAGAGGTGCTGACGGAAGCATGCGCTGCCCTCGATGAGGCTACGAGCAAGGGCCTGTGCGCCGCCTGGGGCATCGCGTCCTGGGATCCATCATCCTTGGTGGGACTGATTGGCTTGACCGTACCGAGGCCAGCGACCCTCATGGTCCGCGCCGGCCTACTCGTCGGAGTCAGAACGCTGGATGCCGCGGACGCCCTCATCAGGGCGTGGGACCTGGATCCCAGCGAGGTATGGGGCATGAGCCCCTTCGGCGGCAGCACCAGCGACTCGGTGTGGGCCAAGATCGACCCCCGTGTCTTCCTCGGTGACGGCCCTCAACTCTCGTGCGTACAGGCGGCGTTCATAGCCGCCTATCACCTGCCGCGGGTCGGCAATGTGGCTGTGGGCACTGATGAGCCCGCCCATCTGGGCGAACTCGTCGGCGCCCTGGTCGGCGACGTCGAGGAACGAACAGTCCAGGAGTACCGGAGTCTCCTGCGAAACCGTTCACGCGATCAGCGGGTCTGAAGCTCCTTGATGATCTGTTCGGCCATGCGCCGGGCAGGTTCCAACCGAGGATCTTCCGGGTGCGCGTACGGACCGAGGATCTTTGAGCAGGCAAACAGCGTCATCAACTTGCCGTCCCGGCTCTCGAAGTCCGACCGGCGCTCGTGCCATACGCGATCGGCCAGAGCCGGGACAGCAAGGGAACTCGCCCACAGCGAGGACGAGTCCAGCCCCAGCGGCGCGTTACCCCAGTCCTCCCAGTCGAAGAGACTGAACGCCGGAGCGGTCACGTTGGCCCAGTTCAGGTCCGCGTGGGCCGGCACCCACTGCTCGATGGCCGTATCGAGATCGTCGGGGAAAACACCGCGGATGGACTTGGTGACGAGGGCTTGGGTGATGGTCTCGGTGTCCGGCGTGGCGACCCGCCTCGTGCTCTGGGCGGCCAGCGCGTCCAACGACGCGTTCAATGCCCCCCACCAGTCATCTGACAGCTCCGGGGCTTCACTCAGGATGGCGCTGCCGATAGGAGCCCCTGGCAGGAGCTCGGTTTCATCGGCTCGCCACAGCACCGGCCCGTCCGTGGCCCGCCAGACCACACATCCGTGCCATTCGGGCTGGGCGATGCCCTTCAGACGGGCGGCACTTTCAGTCCCGTTCCAGCCTTGGTCGGAGATCTTGTCGAGCGGGCGCCGCTCGATCCGTACCCAGGTGTCGCGGTCTGTTCTGGCCCCCACGGATCGGCGCTTGCGCACCATCGTGTCGGGAAGCAGCCTCACTTGGAGAGACAGCTCGACGCGATCAAGAACCTCGTCAACCGGCTGTACGCGTAGGTCGACAGCCTGACCCGTGGAGACCGAGAGCGCCATGGTCGCGACCGTAGCAGTGGTGCGGTGAGAGGTGCTCGTTGTCGCGCGTACGGGCTGAGCTTGGAGCGGCTGCGCGAGATGGGCGTCCTGGTCGGTTCGTCGGCACCCCACCGCCGGAAGATCCGGGGGGGGTTCGCAGCGCCGGGCACCTTCTTGGCTGGGTTCTAGCAGGAGGCTTAAATATCCCATGCCCTCCCAATAGCCCTCGGCCGAACTCGACGGACCGGCAAGGCAGTTCGAGTTCGATACTCATCCAGTGAGTGATCCGGCCGTCGTTACCCAATCTAGTCACCCTCATATGTCTCGCGTGCTGCCACAATGTCGACCGCAATGCGTTCCCGTTGACGGAGCACGCCTCCGAGACCCCTGCACAAAGCCGCCACCTGGGCATTTGGAGCAAACAACCGGCACCCGTCAAGCGTGACCCCGGCCACACAGGGCGATCCTTGGTTCCTGATATGTTCACGGCGACCAAGCACCCGGAAGGATCCACTTCCGGTTTCTTCTGTGCATTCGCACACGGGGAAACAGAATGTTCGCGAGGAAACTCGCTGTGCTCACGGTGGGTGCCTGCGCTGTCGCGGGACTCGTCAATGTTCCTGTTTCGCGGGCGGCGACGGGGGATCCGGTGGCTTTCACCGGGGAGATCGATTCGGCGATACCGCTGGAAAGGGCACGGTTCACACCGCGTGCCGATCTTCCCGCCACGCAGACTGCCGACCTCGCCGACGGCGAGCAGGTCGACACGCTGAAGCCGTCCACCGCGGGGATCAGCACCAGCGGCAAGACCTTCCAAGAGGAACTGTGAGCAGCGGTTCGAGGAGCGAGGAGGCCGCCGTGTCCGCACCGCGGTCCCTCCGCCCACGTAGCGGGCGCAGGGGAAGAGTCGCACTGATCCTGGGCTCGGCGGCTGTGACGATGGCCCTCGTGGCCGGCTGGCTCTACAGCAATGACTCGCGCGAGGAGCACGTCAACGGTGAGGGCCCTCTCCAGTCCGACACCGCGCAGGGCACCACGTCGGTGTACGCACCGGATGACGCGCCGTGGGCAGTTACGTTCGGCAGTTACCTGCTCTGCTCGACCAGCGGCGAACCCATCACTCTCGACGGCATCCGCTACCACGCGGCGGTCGAGCCGAAGTCGGTCTCCCTCAAGCTGCGGACAGTCACCCCGCAGGTATGGAAGGCAAGTGTCGACGCGGGCTACATCGGCGCGGCGCTGGGCAAGCCCCCGCACTTCCAGAAGCGGAAGGCACCCGGCCAGTACGCGGATGCCCGCAACGGCAGCCGCATCACGCAGAGCTGTGCCGACCAGGACCGGGAAGGGGCCGGTTATACCGAGCTCCTGTTCGTCCTGGACGTCGGTGAGCAAGGCGGGTTCGTCGACGCCGCATGGATTGACTACCAGGTGGACGGGAAGCCGTACACGCTGCGGCTGGACTGGAAGATGGTCGCCTGCGGGTCGAAGGTGCCGCACACGGTTGACGGGACCGTCGTGTGCGACGGAGAGCAGGGTTGAGACCCTCAGCTGTTCAACGGCCTTGGTGTACAAGGCGATGTCGGAGATCCAGAACGGTATTGAGGTAGCGCGGCATCACGATCAAGTCAGAGGCCTGGCCAGTGGTGCCCGTGGCATGGCCCCTGCAAGTGCCCTACTTGCTACGACGCTTGAGGGCACTGACGAGATCTTCGTCCAAGGCGAGCGGAAGACCGGCCCCGGACGAACTCGCCCTGCCCCGGTCTGTCGGCCAGTTCGTTGCCAGCGACGTATGGGCGGTGTTACCGCCGCGATTCGCCGCGGGCCCGGGATCGCCACTCGGATGGTCAGGACTGTCTGAGTTGGGGCGGGCAGGTTGCGGCTGCCGGCTGCCGACGGCGGTGAGCCAGGGAGGGTGGGTGCCTGGCCCGCGGTGGGCGGTTCGGGGCAGGGGCGTCCGTAGCTGATTCGGGGTCATGGCCCGTATGGCGGCTTCGAGAAGCGGCGTGGGAGATATCGGATTAGCCTCCCAAATGAGCGCGAAATGGATCTTTGGTGGTGCGCGCTCTACTCAACTCAAGGAGGAGCAATGCGCAAGCTTCAGAAGGCCGCTGTTGCGGCCACGATGATCGGCAGCCTCACCCTCATAGCCAGCGGCACCGCCACCGCCCAGCCCTCGCACGACCATGGTGGATGCAAGTCTCACGACCTGAACCTGGACATTCTCGGCCAGGTCGGCATCCTCAATGGTCTGCTTGGCAATGCCATCAACGGCGAGGGCAATGCGGGCGGACAGGTCAACCACGTCGGCTCCAGCTGCGGACACTGATCTACAGGGATTGTGCTACGTAGCTCGCTGATATGGATCTCGGCGCCTGGGCATCACGCCCGGGCGCCGAGGACTGTCTGGGGAGGATTACGACAACCAAAGTTGCAGGTGTCGTAGACCAACGGCCGATGGCCGGAGCCGCCGGGTGCCTTCAGACTCGGCAGGGCACGGGATGGCATGACACGGGACGGGACGGTGTTGGACCGGACCGCTGACGCTTGGGTGTGGGGGCATGAGGGGTACGGGGGATCTTTTTGAGAAGGGCCGTTCGTCGGGCGGTGCGGCTTCGGGCGAGCCCGTTGCGGGCGAGGCGGGTGATGGGGGCGCTGTCGTGGTCGCCGAGTCGGCCTGGGTTCTGGTGCTCTTCTGTGTGGGGTGCGGGGCTCTGGTCGGGTGGCTGGTTGTGCTTCTCGCCGGGTGGCTCGTGACGTTGCCCTGGGCGCCGTTGGACGGGCCGGCCGAGCTCGTGAGTTCCGTACCTCAGCCTTGGCGCACCATCGGTGCCGTCGGAGTGGGGGCTGTGCTGGGGCTGCTTCTCGGGTTCTTCGCCGTGCATGAGTCGCTGACGGTCAGGGTGTCCCGCGGTCGCGTGGTTCTCACGGTCAGGGACACTTCGCAGGAGTTCGGATGCGATGAGGTCGCCCTCGCGGTACGGGACGGCAAGCAGCTTGTACTGCTCGGTCCTGACGGCATGGAGATCGCTCGGGAGAACTGTGGTCTGCCCTGGCAGCAGCTTTCCGATGCCTTCGGCGGGCAGGGGTACCGGTGGTCGGACGAGGATCCCCATCGGGAGGAGTTCAGGCGCTGGGTTCCCGGTATGCCCGGCCTGCCCGAGGGGGCGGACGCTCTGCTCCGGGCTCGTGCGGCGGCACGGAAGAAGGACGGGAACAGCGAGGACGTGCGGGAGCTGCGCCGGGAGCTGCTGCGGCTCCGGGTCGTCGTACGGGACGAGGAGAAGCGGCAGTACTGGCGTATGCCGCTGAGCTCGCAGGGCTCGCAGGGTTCCTGACCGGCCGGAAGCTGACCCCCCGCAAGCTGACACAGCAAAAGGTGACCTCCCGACACCTGACGTACCGGCATCTGACGTTCCGGAACCTGACACCTCGACACCCCGACACCCCGACAGCCCAATGGCTCCGTCCGGGGACTCCCCTGCGGAAGACCGCGAATCCCTGTTCACCAGTTCGGCGGAGTCGGCTGGGAGGATGCGCGGACCACTGAGGAAGTAGAAGGGGGATGAGCGTGATCGTGCTCATCTTGGTCGGCGTACTCGTGCTCGTCGTCGGAGGGTGCGTCTGCGTCCTGTGGGCGTCGCGGGGCGGCCCGCGCTGGGTGCGCGGTGTGGCTGCCGTGACCCTGGCGGCCGGCGAGTTGGTGCGGCGATCGGGTCGGTCGGGACGGGGGTCGAGCTCGGGCTCCGACTCGGCCTCGTACTCGGGCGACTGACGTCATGCGGTTGGCCGCAGGGTCGTAAAGCGGAAGCCGTACGGCAGCAAGCAGTAAGGCAGGAAGCCGTACGGCAGGAGACATGGGCCGCGCCGGGGTGTCAGTCCTCGGCGCGGCCCATGGTCAGCCAGGCGGTCGGCCCGCATCTGCGGGGCTGGGCGTGGGCTGCTGGGGAAGGTCAGCCGGTCCGCTTCGGGTGGGGCGGCGGTGATGTCGTCACCGTTCCGCCACCCTTCGTCAGAAGCCACTCGTGGTGCAGCGCCCCCAGCGGGATCCTCTTCTGGAGTAGGGGCGTGCCGAATATGGTCAGTTGGAGCTGGAGGCTGCCGGTCAGGTCCACTCCGCCGTAGAGGGCGTAGGTGCCTTTCGCCGTTCCCCTCGCCGTTCCCTTGGCGTCCACGGAGCCCTCGGCCGACGCGTCCGCATGCGCGCGGACGTAAGGGGCGAGGTCGGCGGTGACGCCCGCCGTGCCGTAGAGGCCCACCGTGGCCTCGGCGCCCAGGGCCGCCTTGACGTCGCCGGCCGCCGTGACGCGGGCTTTCATGGGCTCGCCGGTCATGTCGGACTCGCTGACCGGGGTCCAGCCCTTGGTCCAGGAGAAGGTGCCGCCGACGCGGAAGTCGCCCTTGAGGTTCTGTTCGACGTCGACGGTGACCCGGCCGTCCGCGTTCACCTGGATGTAGCAGGTCAGGTCGAGATTTACGACGACGGGGACGGGGCCCACCTGGATGACCGGGTCGGCGTGGAGCTCGGCGAACGGGATGCGGATCGGCTGTCCGGGGGTCGACCCGGCCGCGCGGCCCTTCAGGGACCACCGGGAGGCCCAGTCGCCGGACAGGCCCAGGAAAGCGCCGTCGGGTGAGGTACCCGCAGCGGTGCCGGGGCCTGAGCCGGGGCCGGAGCCGGAGCCGGAGCCGTCGTACGAGAACTCGACCTCGGGGGCGAGCTGGACGAAGCCCTGCACGGACGCGGCCGCCGACGCCGGGGCGCCCTCGGCCGTGGCGATCGCCGCACCCACGTCGATACGCAGGCTGCCGAGCGGGAGTTTCGCGCCCTCGGGGCCGTAGTGGAGGTCACCCGTCTTGGCCCAGGAGACCTTCACTCCCCGGACGAGCGGCTCGACCTCCATGGCCGACGGGTCCACCGGGACCGTGCCCTCGGCCTTGCTCTTGCCGAGCACGGAGGAGAGCTTGGCCGGTTCGGTCTGGACGGTCGTGTCGCCGTCGTCCGTCGTGCCCGTCACCTGTGTGACCTCGGCCAACACGCCGTCGCGGGCGCCCGGGGCGGGACCGCTGGCGATGATGTCGCCGACGGCGACCGAGGCACGCTTCGAAGAGTCGGCGGACGAGCCGGCAGACGAACCGGCAGACGAACCGACGGAGGGGCCGGTCGAGGCTTCGGCCGAGGGGTCGGTCGAGGGGCCGTCTGAGGGAGCGGTTGAACGGCCCGACGAGGAACTCGCCGACGGGGCTTCGGGCGGATTTGCGGACGAGGGGGCCTTGATGACGGCCCGTCCACTCTTCCGGTCGTACGACGCGACCTTGAGGGAGGACTTCCTCGCCGTGGCTCCCTCACCTCCGCCGGCCACCGCGGTGGGGGTGGCCGTACCGGACGGGGGCGAGACGACGGCGAGTTGTTCCTGGGCCTTGGCGGCGCTCGCGCTCGGGGTCTCGGCCGCCCGTGTGGCCGGTGTTTCGGCGGCGGTGGTCGGTGAGCTGGTGGAACAGCCGGTGGTCAGCAGGGCCGCGATGGTGAGCGCCGGCAGTAAGGCATGGCTCTTGAGCCTGGGTCTGTGCACGCGTTTGTCCTCGGGAGCGGGGTATGGGGGTGCGCTGCAGGAGGTGACGGGTGGGGTGCAGACGTACTGCGCGGCACGGATGGGCGTATCAGGGCATGCCGGTTCGTCGACTTTCACGGCATGTTGACACGGCCGATTCGGCTGTGTGCGCAGACGGTGATTACCCACCAGTAGTCATGCATGAGCATGCCAGCGGCGCCGACGTAGCATCCGCTTTCTTCCTGCGCGATCTTGGTGAGGTGAGTCACACCCGTGGAGGTGGGTCACACCCGCGTCCGTCAGGGGCAGACGTCTCAACTCGCACCGGGTCAGCAGGCCGTGGGCACGACCGTTTCCGGATCGCCGCTCAGTGCGGTCGCCGTGACCCAGCCCGTCTCGCCGTTCGTGCGGAGCAGCTTGACCCAGATGTCGCTGACGGAACCGTGCGCGGAGACCTCTTCCCCGCGCTGGAAGCACAACGCCTGGTATTCGCCCTGCGCGACGATGTGGCTCACCTCCACGCCGGCCGTGCTCGGCTCGGAGCGGACCGGAGCGTTGACCTGGCCGATGACGGTCGTGGTGGCCGTGTCGGTCGGATCGGTCGGAGTGGTCGGCGTGGTCGGGTCGTCCGTGGGTGTCGGGGAGTCCGTGGAAGTGGGGGCCGGCGTGGGGCCGGTGGCGGTGTCGGACGGAGACGGGTCCTGGGCGGGGGTCGCGACGAACACCGTTGCCGCCTGGTCCGCGGCCACCTCGACCTTGTCGCCGGGGCCGGGGCCGGAGGCCGTCTCGTCCGGGCGCGGCAACCGCACCGTCCCCTCCGGGCCGGTCGTGGGAATTTCGACCTTCGTCACGGCGCCCTCCGACGCGTCCGACTCCTCGGAGGCGTACTGCACCCGGAGGCAGGCGGCGGTCAGCTCGGTCACCGTGTCGGTCACGGAATCGCCGACGGACACCTCCGGGAGCACGACGTCCAGGACACCGGAGTCGGGACAAGTGCCCGGCGCCGAGGTGCTGGGCACCGGGGAGTCCTGCGGGGTGTCGGAGACGGTGAGCCGTGTCGTCTCGCCCGGCTCGGCATCGGTGGCGTCGATGCGCAGCGTGCCGCCCTTGGCCGGGGCCAGGGACTGGCCGTCGAGGGCGGGTTCGACACGACGGTCCGTGCGGATGAGATAACCCGCTTCGACCAGTCCCCGTTTGGGACTTACGTATCGGAAAACCGCCGTGAGGTAGCCCTTGGGGTTCATTTCGAACTGATGCCCAACTCCCGCGTCCACGGAGAAGACCCCGATCGGGGTCACGAAAGATCGCCCTACGGAAACGGTGATTTTCCCCGACGAGTCGAGCGTGAATGTCACCGGTGCGAAAACCGGGGTGAAGGAGCCGGACGCGTCGGACTCGTCGCAGCCTGCCACACCCATCGTGGCCAGCAGCGTCATCCCGACTATCGGCACAGCAAGCACCCTGGCCATGACTGAACGCATAACAACGCCCCCGATACCCCCGTGCGCGCATTCCTGCGCGCCTCTACCGGAATTCAGAAGCGTAGCGCCGTGCGCCGGTCGCCACCATCTCAATTCTTAACTCCGGGCGCGGAGTTAAGAATTCAGGGACCGAATGGGATGGCAGGGACAGGCAGGGACAGGGGAGTTCTGAGAGGTCGGAGACACCGTAGAGGTCAATTCCCGCAGCCGCTCCCGGGGTCCTCGGGCGTTGGCTGTGGGGCGGGGGTGGGGGCTGGCACGGGTTCGGGGGCTGGCGCGGGTTCGGGGGCAGGGGCGGGCGCAGGTTCAGGGGCAGGCGCAGGGGCGGGAGCGGGGGCGGGAGCGGGGGCGGGTGCAGGGTCGGGCGCCGGCGTCGCGGGGGGCTCGTTGCCCGGCGTGCTCGACTCCGGGTCCTGCGGCTCCGTTCCCGGATCGTTCGGGTACGGCGGCTCCTCCTCGCCCGGCGCCGGATCCGACGGCTCACCACTTCCCGGCGTCGGCTCCTGCGAGGGCGGCTCAGCCGCCGGAGGCTCGGGCGCCGGAGGCTCGGGCGCCGGAGGCTCGGGCGCCGGCTCGACCTGCGGCGGCACCCCGGGTTCGTCGGCACCCGGTGCTTCGGCGCCGGCCCCCTCACTCCCCGACCCAGCCGCAGAACCCGCCCCCGCTCCGGTCACCACCGCATCCGAACCACCGGCACCCGCACCCGCACCGGCACCACCACTGGCAGCCAAAACCCCCACAGACTCAGCCCCGTCACCCACCCGGCGCTGCTCCTTCTGCTCCCCCGGCTTCCCGGGCTTCCCGGGCTTCCCGGGCTTCCCCGGCGCCTCCGCAGCCGCGACCGGCCCCTCCGACGGCCGTGCCGCAACCGGTGCCTCCGCCAGCGGCAGTCGGGGGGTGGCCGGGGCCGGGGACGGGTCGTTCACACCGAGGGCGATCATCATCGCGAGGGCCGCGCCCGCGACCGTCGCGCCGGCGGCGATCGCTGTCGGCACCTTCGCGCCGGAGCCGCCGGTCACCGCCTGGCGGGCCGTGTGCAGGGCGCCGCCGAGCTGGCCGCTGAGGGCGGTCGCGGCGCCGGTGGACCCGGCCGCGAAGGGCAGCAGGAACTTGCCCGCGCCGCCGACGGCGAAGACCAGCAGGGCGGGGGCGACCAGTGCGGGCAGCCGGTCGTTGGCGCGCATCAGGACCGCGAGCCGGCCGCGGCAGTCGTCGCAGGCGTCCACATGGGCGAGCAGGCGTTCCGACTGGCGGGGCGTGGCGTTGCCGCGGACGTACGCCGGCATGCGCACCCAGTGGACCTCGCAGGCGGGGTCGTCGGGGGCGCCGGTCTGGGAGCGCAGGAAGGCCTGGCGCATGCCCTCGCGGGCCCGGTGCAGCAGTACGGCCGTCGCGCCCTGCTTGGCGCCGATGCGCTGACCGACCGCCTCCAGTGGCTGGCCCTCCGCCTCCGCCAGCCACAGGGCCTGCACCCAGCGCTCGGGCAGCTGGCCCAGGACACGCACCAACAGGTCGACCGAGGAGACCTGTTCGGCCGGGTCCGCCATGTCCTCCATGTGCACGGATATCTCCGTGCGTTCCGCGGTCCGCGGGTCGTGCGGGGTCTCGCGCGCGTCGCCGACGGTCGTCGCCGCCAGGTGCCGCACCGTCGTCATCAGGTACGCCGGTACGTTCTCGATCTCGTGCCCCTCCGACAGCCGGCGCCACACACGGAAGTGCGCCTCGGCGACCAGGTCCTCGGCAACCCACGGGTTGTTGCGGGTCAGCGAGCGGGCGTACGCGACCAGGCGCGGCTGCTGTTCCTCGTAGATACGGGCGTACGAGGCGGTGGCTGACGCGGGAGGTGACGCCTGGGCGGGCACCTTGGGGAAACCGTCGGACATGGCAGGAACGCTCCAGTTGCCTGCTGAGCTGATGAGCAGCGGACGAGTTTGTCAGCGTAGATGACTAAAATCTCAAGTAAATGGTTCGCGTGAGTTAGATCACACGGCGCGGCTTCCGGTTCGGCGTAATCAACGGGCCTGCAGCACGGTCGAGAAAGCGCATACACACCGACGACGACAGACGAAAGAGGACGACCCACCCATGCGCCCTGCCCTCGAACAGCCCGTCCGCGCCCGCCTCGTCACCCCGGACCACCCGGAGCTGTCCGTACGCCCCACGCTGCGCTACGACGCCGCCGACCCGTTCGCCGTGCACATCGGCTTCCCCGCCCATGTCTCGGACGGCGGGTCAGGGGTGACGTGGA
This sequence comes from Streptomyces sp. NPDC059010, assembly GCF_042740355.1. Lineage (NCBI taxonomy): Bacteria > Bacillati > Actinomycetota > Actinomycetes > Kitasatosporales > Streptomycetaceae > Streptomyces > Streptomyces sp. NPDC059010. The sequence continues at coordinate 12,528 of NZ_JBHYJA010000013.1, read as the reverse complement.
CGTTCGCCCGCTCGCTCCTGGAGGAGGGGCTCGACGGGGCCGCCGGGCTGGGGGACGTTCGGATAGGACCGCGCGGGCGGTCCCGCACGGTCATCGAGTTCCACACGCCGCACGGCATGGCGGCCGTCAGATTCGGTACGGCGGCTCTGCGGCGGTTCCTCCAGCGCTCGTACGTCGTCGTCGCGCCGGGGAGAGAGGATCTGGGGCCGGAACTGGAGCATGGGCTCATGTCCCTGCTCGATGGCGTCTGAGCGCCTGAGCACCCGAGAGCCACAGCTCCTGAGCGCCACAGCTCCTCGGCGCAGCGGCTCAGTCGGTGGCGATGGGCGTCAGTACGCGTGTGCCCGACTGCCGGTAGATCACCGAACTGCGAAAGCTCACCACCTCGCGGCGGGCGCTGAAGCGGTCCATGAGGAAGGCGTGCAGGTGCTCGATGTCCGGGACGGCCACATGGACGAGGAAGTCGTCGTCGCCGGAGACCACGAAGACCGAGACGACCTCGGGGAGTTGGATCAGGTAGCTCTCGAAGTCTTGGATCACCTCGCGGCTGAGGGGACGCAGCCGGGCGAAGACCAGGGCCTGGAGGGTGCGGCCGAGCAGACGTGGCTGTACGGCCGCGTGGTAGCCGGTGATCACTCCGCGGGCGCGCAGGGCGCGGACCCGTTCCAGGCAGGTGGAGGGTGCGATGCCGACCTTGCGGGCGAGCTCGCGGTTGGTGAGCCGTGCATCGCGCTGGAGATGGGTGAGGATCGCCGAATCAGTGTCGTCCATGGCGGTCATTCTTCCCGCGGCTCCGAATTTCCTTCGGCCGAGCCGCTCAACTCCCGTATCGCGCCCTAGATTTCCTTCGCTTGCCGGACCGAAGGGAGCCCTGCCCCATGACGACCGCCACCGCCACCACTGCCGCTGCCGCTGCCGAGCAGCCCGTAGACCAAGCCGTCCGTCACTACGACCGTTTCCTCGCCGAGCACTACACCTGGATGCTCGGCGGCGATCTCGACGCGCTCGCCGCGGTGCAGCGTGACTCCCTCGCGGCATGGGGGGTGACTCCCGAGTCGGCGGCCGGGCCGGTGGCCGGGGCGCTCGCCGTGGATCTGGGGTGCGGGCCGGGGCATACGAGCCTCGCGCTGGCCGGGCTGGGCTTCGACTCCGTGCTCGCGGTCGATCTGAGCCGCCCTTTGCTGGGCGAACTCGCCGCGCACGCCGCCCACTTGCCAGCGGTGCGGCCGGTCCGGGCGGATGTGCGCTCCGCGTTGCGGGAGCTGGTGCGGCCGGGGTCGGCGGGGGCCGTCGTATGTCTGGGGGACACGCTGACGCATCTGCCGACGCGCGGGGATGTGGCCGCCCTCTTCGCCGACGTCGCCGCCGCGCTCGCGCCCGGAGGGACGGCCGTGTTCGGCTACCGGGACCTCACCGTCCCCCTCACCGGCACCGACCGCTTCCTGCCGGTGCGGGCCACCGAGGACCGGATCATGACCTGCTTCCTGGAGTACCCGGACGACTACAACGACTACACGGTCGTCGTGCACGACCTGATCCACACCCGGGACAACGCCGACACTGGCACCGGAACCGGAACCGGCGCCATCGCCGACGCGGACTGGACACTCACCGCCCACAGTTACCGCAAGCTGCGACTCTCCCACGCCTGGGTGCTGGAGCAACTCCGTACGGCGGGGCTGCGGGTGCGGCACGAGGAGAGCGGGGCCGGAGGAATGCGGACGGTCGTGCTGGAGCGGGGCCGCGCGGGGCGGAGCTGAGCGGACCAGGGCTGACAAAGACCCAGGTCAGGCCCCGGTCAGAGCCTCCCTGACCTGGGCCCGACCTGGGCCCGACCTGGGTTCTCTCAGACGATCAGGACTCCGACCAGTAGACCCCGTCGAGGCCCTCCTGGGCGATCGTCCTGGTCATGACGTTGCCGTCCTGGACGTAACGCCCGTGCACGTCCGTGAGGAAGAAGTCGATCGCGGCGACCGGCTTCGTGGCGTCGCAGGCCAGGTCGCCGCGGATGCAGAAGCGGGCGACCGGGACGCCCGGGAACTCGCGGGGGCCGGGACCGGCCGAGGTGAAGCCGAAGGCGCCCAGGCCCTTGGGGACCTTGGCCCACATGCCGGTGTCGGGCTGCTTCGGGTCGGCGTACAGCTTGCCGTCGACCAGTTCGCGCGGGATGTCGGTGCCGCCGCCCGCGATGAGTTCGAGTACGGCGTCGGCGGCCTGGGCGCCCTGGGAGTAGCCGACGATCGTGATGCGGGCGTCCGGGTTCTCGCGGTGCGTCTTCTCGGTGGCGGCCAGGAGGTTGTCGTAGCCCTGCGCGACGCTGCTGTCGTAGCTCGGCGCGGTGAGGTCCGGCTGGTTCTGCCCGTTGAGCCAGGGGCCGGCGCTGGCCGGGTAGCAGACGGGGACGACCTCGGCGCCCTCCGGCAGGTGCTGGTTGGCGTAGTAGAAGGTCCCGGTGCACTGCGGCGCGGGCTGCGCGATGCCGGTGCCGCCGATCTCGACGTAGATGTGGCGAGGGGCCTCGTCGGCCTGGGCGACCGTGGGTGTGAGCGCGGCGGCGGCCGTCATCGCCGCCGCGAGGGCGACCGTTTTGGCGCGGCGGGCGAGTCGGTTGGTCTTCGGCATGGGTGTTCCCCCTGGGTCCATGTTTCGGTGCACGTGCCGACGTGCTTTCGGTCCACGTGCGGCTGGTGCCGGCTGGTGCTGTGTCGCGAGACGCTAGGGAGGGGCGATGAAATCGTCGTGAAGGGCGGAGCGGCTGCGGCTCCTGGCCAAGTGAGGCCGGGTGGGCTGCCGTTGGGCCAGGTGGTGCTGGGCGAGATGGTGTTGCAGCCGGGCGTGGCGGAACTGGTAGACCGCACCGGCCTGGCGCAGCACGCCGCGCTGGTAGGCGTCGTCCAGGAAGGTGACCAGGGCCCAGGGCAGACGTCCCGTCAGCGGCAGCCAGATGCGGGCGATGACGAGCCACTGGCCCCAGGCGGTCAGGGTGAGGGCGTAGCCGAGGGCGGCGCCGAGACCGCTGATGAGGCCGAGCAGGAGGCCCGCTTGAGAGGTCCAGAGGAGAGGGCCCAGTGGTCCCTGCAGTAGGTCGACGGCCACTCCGCCGCCGAATCCCACCACCGCACCGAAGGTGGGGGCCCATACGAGCAGTTGCATGGTCACGGTGCGGCGGTTGGTGGTCAGCAGGGTGCGTGGATTGACGGCCGATTCGAGATCGAGGGGGCTTTCGAGAACGCCCAGGAGGCAGAAGGTCAGTCCGGTGCCGACGCAGAAGACCAGGCCGTAGACGAGCCCCTCGACCAACCCGATGCGCAGCATGATCGAGCCGTCGGCCGTCCAGGCGTATGCCTTCACCATGCCGACCACGAACCCGTAGGCGAATCCGAACATCCCCCCGCCGAGTGTTCCGATCACCAGCCGGGGGCCGGCCGTCCACGAGGTGTTCTCGGGCCTGCCGCGGATCTGCAGGCGCACGGCGGACGGGGGGACGTGTTTGCCCTTGAATGTGTACGTCAGCCAGTGCACGAGCCCGAACATGAGCCCGGCGAGGGGTCCTACGATGGCCGCGTCCAAGAGGGGGCCGATGAGTTCGCCGCGGATGGTGGCGCTGACGGCGCCGTCGACGAGGCCGATGGCAAGCCCCGTCACCAGCGCGGTGACGAGGGACCGGGTGGAGCGGTGCAGTCCGTTTCCGAAGCGCCACCAGGCGAGGTCGGGGGTCTTCTGCCGGGTCAGATGGTGGGCGAGATAGCCGAGCCAGCGGCGGGCGCGGTCCGGGTCGCAGTCACGCGGGGCGTCCTGGGGGCGGTGGCGGTAGACGGTGGGGATGAAGTTGTCGAGGAGATGATCCTCCAACTCCTGTGGTGTGGCGAAGAGTTCGGGCTTGAGGAGATCGGCTGGGTCGTGGCCGGGGGTGTCGCTGTAGATGGTGCGGGCGAGCGACACCATCAGAGGGGTCGTCAGGACCGTGGCGAGAGGAGACGCCGGCTCGTCCTCCGCCGGCTCCGCCGCTCGCTCCCACAGATCCCTCAGTACGGGGTCCCACGCGCCCTCGTCCGGGTTCGCGGGGTTGGTCTTGCGGGTGGTGCGGGGCAGGTAGGCGTCCAGGTCGTCGAGGGTGAGGTCGGTCAGCTCGATCGCCGCGGCGGCGGTCAGTACGTCGGTCTCGGCGACCGCGGCGGCGTATTCACGGGGCCGGCTGGTGAGCACGAGGGGCAGCGTGGTGGCGTTGAGCGCCTCCAGTGCGGGGCGGCGCAGCCGTTCGGCGATCTCGTCGAAGCCGTCCAGGACCGGCAGCACCCGGCCGGAGTCGACCAGCGCGGCGGCCAGGCTCGCCCTGCCGGGGCTGCGGGCGGCCGTACCGGGGTGGTCGCGCATCAGCTGTTCGGTGAGCCAGTCGCGCAGGGTGATGGTGGTGGGGTTCCAGGCGCCGACGCTGAAGATCACCGGGACGGGTTCGTCGGGGGTGCGGGTCTTCAGATGGTCGAGGACGAAGCGCAGGGTCAGGATCGTCTTCCCGGAACCGGATCTGCCGAGTACGACGAGCCGTCCGGAGGGGATGTCCCGGTAGGTCTCGGCGATGTGCTCCAGTCGCCCGCTCAGATCCAGGGAGTCGTTCGCGGCTCCCGGAGGGAGGCGGCGGATGTTGGCCCAGTGGTCGGTGAGTTCCGGGCCCGCGTTCCGCCAGCGGACGGGGAGCGGGTACGGGTCCTGGATCTGCCGCTGCTCCTCCTCGCGCTGCCAGCGGGCGGCGACCGCCTTCGCGAGTTGGCCGGTGGCGTCGGACGGGGGGTCGGGGGTCGGGGGCTTCGACTTCGGTGTCGGCGTCGGCGTCGGATTCGGCGTCGGATTCGGCGTCGTCGGAGCAGGTTCTTCCGCAGCCGGTTCTTCCGGAGCTTGTCCCTCCAGACCCCGCGCGTCGGTGTCGAGGGTGTCGAGGGTGTCCGGCGAACCGCCGCCACCCGGGGTGCCGGGAACGGCGGCGCGTGCTAACTCCTCGCGGTCCGCGGGATCCAGGGCGAGCGCGTCGGCCAGTCGCTGCACCGTGGCCATGCGCGGGTTGGAGCGCTTGCCGGTCTCCAGGCCGCGGATGGTGCTCACACTGACGCCGGAACGCCGCTCCAGCTCGTCCTGGGTCATGCCCTCCCGGACGCGCAGCCGCCGCAGGACCGCGCCGAACTCACTGGCCACAGGTCACGGCCCCTCCCGTTCAGTTGTGCCCGCAGTTGTCGTCTTTCCGCAGGTGAGGACAGTAGCCCGGGCACCGGTCACATATGACCGGTTCAATGCCCTGTCCACGTTTCCTCCACGTCGGCCAACTTCGATGACATCGAGGTGATCGACCGGGACGACGGCTGCGTCGACCGGTCCGGAGAACGGGGAACCGCCATGCCGACGACGACCGCGACCGCATCCCAGGGATGTCAGGCACGCCCGGGCGCCGCCGCCCTCACCCCGCAGGAACGCGAGGTGCTCTACGCGCTCGGCTGCGGCCTGGAGGACGCCGAGATCGCCGCGGCGCTCGCGCTGCCCGAGCATGTGGTGGCCGGGCAACTGGGACGCATCCTGCTGAAGCTGGGGCTGCGCGACCGGGCCGCCGCCATCGTGCACGCCTTCGACTGCGGTCTGGTCGTACCGGGACAGGGACCGCGCGGACAGGCGGCGCCACCGGGCACGACGACCTGCGCACGGACCGGCCCCTCCCCCACCGCGAGGCTCCGGGTCTGTCTGCTCGGCCCGTTGCGGACGTGGCTCGCCGGGCAGCCGGTGGACGTCGGTCCGGTACGGCAGCAGGCCGTGCTCGCGGCGCTGGCGCTGAGCCCGGAGCGGTCGGTCAGCCGACAGGAACTGCTGGACGGCGTATGGGGGATGGAGTCGCCCGACGGCAACGTCGTACCGGTCTATGTGTACCGCCTCCGCAAGGGCCTGCGGCTCGGGGAGTGCCCGGACTCGGTGATCCGGCGCGACCGGTACGGCTACCGGCTGGTGCCCGGCGTGGTCGAGGTAGACGTGACCTGCATGGAGGACCTCGTCACCGCGGCCGGGGCCGCCGAGCGGGCCGGTGATCTGGCGGAGGCGGTGCGGCTGTGTTCCCGGGCGCTGGAGCTGTTCCGGGGTGAGCCGCTGGGCGGTCTGCCCGGTCCCCTGGCCGAGTTGGAGCGGCTGCGGCTGGTGGAGCGCCGGGTGGCGTTGGCCCAGCGGAAGGCGGAGTGGCAGCTGAGGCTCGGACGGGTCGCCGACGCGATCGCCGGCCTGTCCGCGCTGGCCCTGGACCAGCCGCTGAACGAGCCGGTCGCCGCGCTGCTGATGCACGCGCTGCACCGGGCCGGACGCCGGGCGGAGGCACTGGCCGTGTTCGACCGCACGGCCGCACGACTCGCCGACGAGCTGGAAGTGGCACCGGGTGAACTGTTGCGCCGGGCACGGTGGTCGGTGCTTCGGGGGGACGACGGGGGTCGGGCGCGGGGGCTGAGGCAGGGGCAGGTGCGTGGCCAGGGCCAGGGCCCGGGCCAAGGTCACGGTCAGGGGCCCGGGCGGGGACACGGTCAGGGTCTGGATCACGGCCAGGGTCGGGCGGGTGCGGCGTGAACGAGGGGACCGACCGGGACCGGGCTGGTGACCACGGGGATGGCCGTGCCGGTGACGGCGCTGATGGCCGTAACGGTGACCACGCCGATGCCCGACCTGCCGCCCGAGCCGATGACCGTAGCGGCGACCACCCCGATGCCCCCGCCGATGCCCGAGCCGCCGACCCCTTCGACTTCGACACCCCCACCGCCGCCCGAGCCGACGAGCTGCTGCTGGCGAGGGTCTCCGAGGCCGCGGGCCGGGCACGGCTCGGCAGGCGGCGCGCCACCTATCGGGCGCCGACCGCCGAAGCGAGGGGGTCGCGGGCCGGGATCGCGGGGGTGTGGCGGGCCGGATTCGCGGGGGTCGCCCGTCGCCTGCTCCTGCCGCGGGCGGGCGGTGACAGGGGGCCGAGGGTCGGCGCGCGGCTGGACCTCTACGAGTACGGCCTGACGGCCACCGTCGACCACCGCATCCATGTCGTCCGCTACGACACCACGGTGGTACGCCGACGCCGGGTGCTGTCCCCGCAGGGCCTCACCCGCGCCCATGTGCTCGTCGACGTCGCCGGTGAGCGGATCGTGCTGCGCTGCGGCGACTTCGGCCGGCCGGAGGTGTGGGGGCGCGAGATCCACCGGGCCGTCGCCGAGGCCCAGGTTCCGCGTGCCCTGGACGCGCTGGCCGAAGGGGCGCGGCTCGTCTTCGGTCCCGTGTGGATCACCGGGAAGGAGATCGGCTCACGGGGGACGTCCTTGCGCTGGGCGCAGATCCAGCGGATCGAGTTCCTCAACGGCTCCGTCGCGGTCCGCGCCGCCGACCGGTGGCAGGTGTGGGGAACGGTCGCGTCCGGGATCCCGAACCTCTGCGTCCTCCACACCCTCGCCGAGTGCCTGACGGCTGCCGAACGGGACGAGGACTGACGTACCGCCCCTTCTCCCACGGCGATTTCACGCTTTCACGGCGATTTCACAGGCCGTCCCTACCGTCCGCTTCCGGACGTGCCGGCCACCACACGCAACCCGCCACACGCAATCCACCGCGCACAGCACCCACCGCGCACAGCACCGACCAAGCGCAGAACCGACCCAGCACACAAGGAGATTCCGGCATGGCCGACAGCTACCGATACCGCTGCGGCGAGTGCGGGCACCGCACCGCCTGGGGCAGCGAGTCCCAGGGCGGAGAGTCGATGGAGACGCACTACGCCCGCCGCCACCCCCACATCGCCCCCGGCGGAATGGTCGAGTTCCGCAAGGGCTCCTCCGGAGGCTGCCCCGGCTGCCTGGTCGCCGTGGGCATCGTGGTCCTGCTGCTGATCCTCGCTTCCCGGCGCTGACGAGACGGAGGATCACATGGTTACGCGGAACTACGGGACATCGATGCTGGTCGACAGGGCCAGGGCCGAGCGCGAACGGCGGCGGAGCGGACGGAGCCGGATGTCCGCGCTGATCGCTTCGGCGGTGATGGGCGGGATCGGGCTGCTGCTGGCCCTGACGGTCGGCGGAGACCCGGACGAGCCGCCCACCTGCGACGACCAGACCATGACGCGCGGCGACACATGCGTCATCTCTTCGCGCGGCGGCAGTGGTTCCTACTCGTACGAGGAGATGACCGACCGCCGCGAGTCGAGTGACGCCGTGTGGCGAGGGATCGGGTTCGGCCTCGCCGGGCTCTGCCCGGTGCTGATGGTCATCGCGGTGGTACGGCTGGATCCGTCCACGCCCTGGGGTGCCCCGGTCGCCGGGCCGTGTCCGCGGTGCGGCAAGCCGAACCGCCGGGAGAAGAGGACCACGTACAGCGAGTCCCAGGGCCGGACGACCTCGTCGTACACGGGCATCGTCACCCTGTGCACCTGCGGCTTCAGCGCCGTCAGACGGCCCTGACGCCGACCTGATGCAGTACCGGCGCGACCTCGGCGGCCCTGGCCGGGTGCCGGCGTCACCACGGAAATCGATTGTCCCGTGAAGCCGACTCGCCCTACAGTGAGCCGACTTCGAAGAGACGTTCCCCCGGAAACACGCCGCAGAACGGGAGCGTCCCACCTCACGGCTCGATCGAGACCCGCCGAGGTGCAGGAGGGGCGGCAGCTGTCCTTGTCGACCCCTCATTCCGGAGGCTCCTTCATGAACGTCGGTACGAACGTAGGCATCGGCCTGCCCATCGGCGACCCCACCACCCTGGTCACCTGGGCCCGGCGCGCCGACGCCGGGCCCTTCAGCACGCTCGGGCTGCTCGACCGGCTCGTCTACGACAACCCCGAGCCGCTGGTGGCCCTGTCCTTCCTCGCGGGCGCCACCACCCGCATCCGCGTCCAGACCGAGGTGCTGCTCGCCCCGCTGCGCGACACCGCCCTGCTGGCCAAGCAGGCCGCCACCCTGGACCGGATGACCGACGGCCGCCTGGTCCTCGGTCTGGGCATCGGCGGCCGGGAGGACGACCACCGCGCCACCGGCACCGACCTGCGCACCCGGGGCCGGCGCCTGGACCAGCAGATGGCGACGATGTGCCGCCTGTGGCACGGCGAGCCCTACGGCGACGGCGTCGGCCCGATCGGCCCGGTGCCCGCCCGCCTCGGCGGCCCGGAGCTGCTCTTCGGCGGCTTCAAGCCGGCCGCCCTCGAACGCGTCGCCCGCTGGGGCCACGGCTACCTCGCGGCCGCGGCACCCTCCTGGGCGGGCGGCCTGTTCGACACGGTCCGCGGCTTCTGGAAGCACCACGGCCGCGACGGCGACCCCCGCCTCGTAGCCCAAGTGAATGTCGCGCTCGGCCCCCAGCACGTCCTCGACGACGCCCGCGCCCGCATGCACGCGTACTACGCCTTCACCGGCACACCCGACCGCATGACGGCCGGCCTGCTCACCACCCCCACCGAGATCCGCACCGCCGTCACCGCCTTCGCCGACCTGGGCGCCGACGAGGTCATGCTCTACTGCTACGGCCTCGACCCGGACCAGGTACACCGCCTGGCCGACATCGTGTGACGCCCACCGCCCGGAGGTCACGTGTTACTGCTGCTCCTGCTCCTCGTGGTGATCGCGTCCGCAACCGCCGTCGCTCTCTGCGGCTACGGCGCCGGAACCCTGTCCGACCGGGGCAGCCGGCGAGGCAGCGCTCCCGTCGTACTGCGCGGCCTCGCCGCCCTCGCGGGCGCCGGCGCCTGTGCCCTGTACGCATGGGGACTGCTCACCCTCTGCGGCGCGGTCATGACGGCGCAGGACGGCGGCGCCGACTCGACCCCGCCCCGCCCCTGCCGTACGCCGGGCCATTCGGTCACGTTCATCCCCCTCGGCTTCGTCTGCGAGACGACCGACGGCGACCGCTACGACAGCGGTGACGTGCCCGGATACCTCAACCCGGCCGTCGTGGCCCTCGCGCTCACCGGCGCCGTATGCGCCATCGGCTCGGGCTACGTCTCGGAGCTGCGTGCCCGCGCCGAGCTGCGGAAGGACGGGGCCGGTTAGCCTCGGTGGCACAAGGCCCGGCAGAAGTGAATCGGCGATATTGGGACTGGTTGGAGGCACACATGGCGAGGATCCCCAGCGCGGCGGTCGCGGCGGGCGGGCTCGTCGGCGGGTACGGAGTGGCCCGCTGGACGAAGAAGCGGCAGCTCGGCGGGGCCGTACTGGCCGTCGCGGGCGCCGCGGCCGCCCAGCAGTGGCGGCAGCGGGCGGGCGGGAAGGCCGCGGGCGCACTGACCGCCGCCTATGTCGCCGCCTTCGCCGGTTCGCATCCGCTGGCCAAGAAGGTGGGCGCCTGGCCCGCCGTGTTCGGGGTGGCCGGGGCGGTCGCCCTGGCGTCCTGGGCGGTGGCGGACCGGCGGGGCTGACTACCGCTGGTGGGTGAGCACATTCACCACCCGCCCGTTCGGATCCCGTACGAAGAACCGCCGTACGCCCCACTCCTCGTCCCGGATCTCCCGTACGACCTCCGCCCCCGACGCCACCACCTGCGCGTACACGGCGTCGACGTCCTCGACCTCCACGCTGAGGTCGGGGACGACGGGTGCGGTGCGTTCCTCGGTGAAGAAGCTGATCTGGGCGGTGGGGTTGGAAGGGGACGCCATGGTCACCACCCAGCCCATGTCCATCACCTCCTCGAACCCGAGAAGGCCGTAGAAGTCCCGGCTGGTGGCCATCCCCGCCACGGACTCGACCTGGTCGTTGTGCACGATCCTGCGGATGGTCATGGGACACGGCTCCTCATCGGCGTCGGGGTTCTGTGATCGGCGTGCGGAGTTTCTGTTATCCCCCGCAGTCTCCCCCCGTCTCCTCACCGTCCCCAGCCGCAGGCACGCGAGGAATTGACGACGTGACACGACAGATCAGCCGCCGGAGCATGATCAAGGCCGCGGGCGCGGCAGCCGGAGCCGTCGGTATCGGTACGGCCGTACTGCCCACCCCTGCCGTCGCGGCCGGCACCTACGCCCACCCCGGCCTCCTGCACACCAGCGCCGACCTAGGCCGTATGGCCGCGAAGGTGAAGGCGGGCGCCGCGCCCTACACGGCCGGCTTCGCCAAGCTGACCGCCAACCGGCACGCGCAGAGCGGCTGGACGGCCAACCCGCAGGCGACCGTGTACCGGGGAGCCGGCTCGCCGCAGAACTACGCGACCCTCTACAACGACGTGCACGCCGCCTACCAGAACGCCCTGCGCGGACACATCAGCAAAGACGACGCGCATCTCGAAACCGCCGTGGCGATCCTCAACGCCTGGTCGGCCAAGCTGACCAGCCTGCAGGGCAGCGCCGACCGCTTCCTGGCCGCGGGCCTGTACGGCTACCAGATCGCCAACGCCGCCGAGCTGGTCCGCGACCACCCCGACTTCGAGCTCGACCGCTTCCGGGAGATGCTGACCAAGGTCTTCGCGGCGCCCAGTGACAACTTCCTGGCCGAGCACAACGGCGCGGTCGTCAGCAACTACTGGACCAACTGGGACCTCGCGAACATGTGCTGCGTCCTGGCGACCGGCATCTTCTGCGACGACAAGGCCCAGGTCGCCCGTGCCGTCGAGTACTTCAAGCACGGCGAGGGCCTCGGCTCCATCAGGAACGCCATCCCCGTGGTGCACGACGACGGCCTCGCCGAGTGGCTGGAGGCGGGCCGCGACCAGGGCCACGCCCTGCTCGGCGTAGGCCTGATGGGCACCTTCTGCGAGATGGCCTGGAACCAGGGCATCGACCTGTACGGCTACGACGACAACCGCTTCTTCAAGGGCGCCCAGTACGTCGCCAAGTGGGCCACGGGCGGGGACGTACCGTTCACCGACAACACTCGCAAGAAGGGCGCGATCAACGGCTGGTCGGGCTCGGAGACGGTGACCGAGGCCGCACCCGTAGACCCGGCGATGACCCGCCCGATCTGGGCGATGATCGCCAACCACTACACCAAGCGCCGGGGCCTGTCGACGACGTACCTCACCCAGATCGCCGCGAAGTCCGCCCCGGAGGGAGGCGGCGGCGACTACGGCCCCAACAGCGGCGGCTACGACCAACTCGGCTTCGGCACCCTGACGTTCACCCGCGACAGGACCACAGCCAGCACACCCAAGCCGACGGCATCCGACCCCGCGTCCGGCACGGGTTCGGCCCCCCGCCCACAGACCGGCACCGCGGCATCCCCCTCCCCCTCCCCCTCCCCCTCCGCCTCCACCAACGACCTCGCGGCCACCGGCTCCAACGAGATCATCGGCTGGGCGGCAGCCACCGGCATCACGGCCCTGGCAGGCGGCATGCTCCTCCTCCGCCGCCGCGACAAGGCCCGCAGCGAGCCCCAGTAGGCCCACCCGCACCACCCTGATCCCCGGTCCCGGCCCTCCGCCACGAGGAGCGCCGGGCCCGGCCACCCCGCAGGGAGCACCCCCGCGGCGCCGCAGCCGCCCACGGCGGCAAGGGGACGTGCCGGGGGGTGTCCGCCCGCAGTGGTCGGCGTCAACACGCGGTACCTCTTGGCCTAAGGCCTGTCTCTT
>NZ_JBHYJA010000012.1:166972-246564 GCF_042740355.1 Streptomyces sp. NPDC059010 | reverse complement strand
AACAAACATCTCAAAACTCCTCAGTGGGCAACCGACCCCTTGTCCCAAAGTTGCCTCGGCGTCGACCCGGGGCCGATCGCCCACGCAGACCCCCACCGGGCGGCGGGCGCTCGCCTTCGCGAGGAGGGACAGCACGGCGACGCCGACGAGCGGTTGCTCCCCGGGCGACGGCATGTGCCCGAGCAGCAGCCGCTGAAGCAACTCCCGGGATTGCGGGGTCACTTGAGGAAGATCGGGCGTCAGCGCTCCGACCAGCCGCTGCACCGCTCCGTAGACCAGGTCTTGCTCCGCCGGTACCCCGTCGGCCCTGACCGTGCGGAAGTCATGGGCCAGTTGGGATGTGTGGCGCAGCAGTGTGGTCTTGCCGATGCCATGGTCACCGGTCAGGAGCAGGGCGCCCCCGCGGGCTCCGCGGCAGGAGTCCAGCGCCGCCGCGAGCCTTTGGCGCTCGGCCTGTCTGCCGATGATGGGGGGTTGCTCGGTGCCGTACGTCATGACGCACGCTCCCGGCTCGACGCCTCAGGTCGAGAATAATGACTATTCTCGACAGGGAGCGCAAGGGCCGTGTCGCCCCAAGTGCCGTTCTGCGAAGGCCCCTTGGATGCCGGAGCTGCGCGGATAGGCTTGAGTCGTGGCAGAGCCCGATTCCCTGGCGAGGCAGTCCGGTGCGCTGATCCGTGACCGGCTGATCGAGGCGGCCGTTCTCGAATTCGGCGAGCAGGGTTACGACCGAGCGCGAGTGCAGGACATAGCCCGTCGTGCCGGGCTGTCCACCGGTGCGATCTACGGCAACTTCAGGAACAAGGCAGACCTTCTTGCCGAGGCGGTCGATCGCGGCCTGGCAGCCGCCGCACGCAAGCTGATGGAGGCGCTTGATCGTGGGGCGGCCTCCACCGACCTGCTTGAGATGGTCACCACCGACCTCTCCGACCCCCGCCGGCGAACGTGGGCGCCTTTGGTCAGCGAGGCGCTGGCCGCCGCGCGGCGGGACGACGAGGTCGCCCGAAGGGTCCATGCCGCGCTGCGCAGGGCTGAAGCCAAGTTGACGGAACTGGTCGAACTCGCCCAACGGGACGGCTCACTGGCCCCCGAGGTCGACGCCGCCGCCTGCGCCCGCCTGGTGCTGTGTGTATCCCTCGGGGTGGACGTACTGACCGCCGTGGACTACTCGGGCCCGGACCGCAAGGCGTGGACCGCATTGGTGCACAGGCTCTTCGCCGGGCTGGCTTCGGCCACGGCCCGCTCCATGACCACAGCCCGGCGCTCGGCCGGGGAGTGGTCACGGAGGAACGGCGGCTGAACCACGGCGCACCACCACCACGAATCGGTGAAGTCGCCGGTGTTGCGCCGGCCCCGCGCGGCGAGCACTTCGAGGACACGCTGGTCAGCAACTCGGCGGAAATCTCCCCGTCTTCGCCGCGGGCGGGCATCGGTTGACAGTGGAAAGGCCGCACGCCACTCTACGGTCGGTCGAGCGAGGCAATTGTCGGTGAGGGAGACCCCCTCGATATGCGCTGTCCGCTTCTATCCAGTGCCGGTCGACGTTCAATTTCCGTGCGTACCGACCGATTCGGAGAAACCCTAACCGGTAGAGGAGGGAAAACATGCTGCTCCGAAAACTCGCGGTGAGTGCCGCCGCCGTCGTCACGGCGCTGACGGCCGGCGCCGTGCCCCCGGTCGCCGCCGCTTCCGCCCCCGACATACCGCGGCAGCACAGTGGCCCGCAGGTCACGACCGTACGGTACGGATCGTTCACCATCCCGGCCGCGGCCGGGCACGACCACGGGGAGATCCCCAACCGACTCTCTTTCAACGTCCAAAAGCCGTGCGACGACTGCTTCATCACCGGATTCAAGGCCAATCTGGTCTATGAGGACGGGACGAACGCCAATGTCAACACCGGCCCCATGCTGCATCACATGGTGATGGGAAACCACCGGAAGAACGATGTCGTATGCAACGGCCCGCAGCGCATATTCGCCTCCGGCAATGAGCGGGTGGAGAGCGTCCTGCCCTCCGGATACGGCATCAAAGTCGGCAGAGGCGAGCGGTGGAACATGCTCTACGACCTGATGAACCACGCCCCGGAGAAGAAGACGGTATACATCTCCGTCACCTACACACATGAATCAGCCACCGGTTCGCGGCTCAAAGAGGTGACACCGATCTGGATGGACGCGGGCGGATGCCTCGGCAGCGCGTACGACGTTCCGGCCGGAGTCAGCGAGAAGACCCGACGCTGGCGGTCCACGATCTCCGGGACGCTGGTGCACATGCGCGGCCATCTCCACCACGGCGGTCACTCGGTGCGAACCGAGAACCTCACCACGGGCGAGCCCCTGTGCACCGTCGTGGCGGAGGAAGGCGGCAGCCCCGAGTTCATCGACCTGCACGGCAACACCGAGATCTCGGCCATGCCGCCCTGCAGCGGTGACCCCCTCGGCACGATCCACCGGGGGGATGTTCTGCAGATCACCAGCAGGTACGAAAGCACGGGGCACGCGCACGGCGACGTCATGGGGATCATGGCCGGCTGGGTGGCCCAGGACTGATCGGCCTCAGGCGGTGGGGCGTGCGGGTGCCCGCTCCACCGCTCCGTCACGGAGGTGATCACATGCATCCGGGTCCGTCCCGCAGTCGTCGGCAGGGCTGGACACTCGTCGGCGCCGACGTGCTCATCTGTCTGGCCTGGGCGGGCAGCGTGTGGGCGGCGCTCCATGTGGAGGCCGACCCTGTGGTGCGCACGGTCGCGCTGTTCGTGCATCTGGGGGCGCTGGTCATCGGACTGGGCTCGGTGCTGACCATCGACTACTACGGCACGCTGTGGCTGCTGGGAAGGCGCAGCCTGCGTCAGGCACTGGAGTTCGCCGGCCCGCTGCACGTGCCCGTGTGGGTGGGGCTGGCCGGGCTGGTGCTGAGTGGGACCGCCCTCGACCCCGACCCACGGGCACCCCTCACCCGGGTCAAGCTGGTGCTTGTTCTCCTGATCGCGCTCAATGGAGTGCACGCGCAGGCCCTGCACCGCACCCTGGTCGACCGGGCAGGCTCCCGGCCCCCGCGGCGGTTGCTCGTGCGTGGAGTGATCTCGGCCGTCCTCTCCCAACTCGGGTGGTGGGGAGCCCTGACGATCGGATTCGTCAACAGCCAGTGACGAAGGCGCGGGAGCGCCGGGGGATGCGGCCTGTGCGCGCCGCATCCCTCCAGCAGGATCACCACGTCGATCACCCCGCCGGTGCGTTCAGTCGGGCGGAGCCGACAGGTGGATGAGGATGCCGCACACCTCGTCCACGATCTCCCGGGCCTCCGTCTCGTCCTCGCAGTCACCCAGCTCGCGCGCCGCCCCGCCGATCACGGTGGTCAGCACTCTCACCCGAACCCGGCCGACACGCCGCTTCTCGTCCACCTCCAGAAGCCGGGCGTTGCGCCGTACCCACGCGCGGTCCCACTGGCGGCGCAGCGCGTCGATGCCGGCGGGGCCGTCGTCCTCCACGAGGAGCACGGCGAGGCGCCGGTTGTCCCAGGCACCCTCCAGGTAGGCCCTGGCCCCCGCGACGAAGAGGGCGATGGGATCGTCCACGCCACGGTCGCGCTCGGCGGCCAGCGTGGCCGCGGTCCGGCGCTCCTGCTGCTCCCGGAACTCCTCCCAGAGGGCGAGGTACAGGCCGCGCTTTCCGCCGTAGTGCTGGAAGAGGCTGCCCAGCGGGATGCCGGAGCGTGTGGCGATCTCATGGAGACCGGCCTCGGTGTAGCCGCGCTCGATGAACACCTCCAGCGCGGCGTTCAGCAGAGCGTGCCGGACGGAGCCGTCCCGCTCGGCAAGCGCTTCCGGCGGGCGCGTCCTCGCCTGCCCGTCCGGGTGCTGAGGTGGCGTCTGCCTCCCGGTCGGCTCCAGGATTCCGCTCACTGGTGATCTCCGTCTTCTCCGGCCCCGTCGCGGATGGCGAGGGCGACCAGCAGTTCCAGGAGGTCGGCGATCCGGCGCGGATTGCGCCCGGTGCGTTCCTCGATACGGCGCAACCGGTAGTGCGCCGTGTTGTGGTGCACCCGCAGCCGGTCGGCGGCCAGCCGCAGGTTGAGATCCGCCTCGGCGAAGGCCCGGATGGTGGCCGCCAGCGGATCGCCCCGTCTTCGGTCCTCCTCCAGGAGCGCACGCACCCGGGGATCGACCAGCTGGCGGGCGAGGTCGTCGGCGCGCAGCGCCAGGTAGTCGAAGGGAGACAGGCGCGGCAGAGCCGCCACCCCGCCCCCGTTCGGCACGAGGTCGAGGGCGGCCCGGGCCTCCTCGTAGGCGCGCGGCAGTTCGCCCGCGCCCTGGGCGACGGTGCTGATGCCCATGGCGAGCATGGTTCCCTCCCGTGCGAGCCGCCGCTGTACGGCCTCGAAGTGAGTGCAGATGTCGTCCGCGTCCATACCGGTGCGGACCACGGGCACGGCCACCACCTCGCCGTGGCGGACGACGACCAGGGTTCGGCCGGCCCAGGGCCCCGCGACGCTGATGGACGCGCTGGTCGCATAGCCGTGCTCGGCGGAGGTGAGGTCGCCGGTGCGGGTGTCGTCGACGCACACGGCCACGACCGCCATCATCGGCGAGTGCGGCCCGATGCCGTACGCCTGGGCCGCGGCGTGCAGTGGGCCGCGTATCGGTGCCGCGCCGGACAGGAGCTGGTCCAGCAGGTCCCGGCGCTCCCGGTCCGCGTCCGCGACCACATGCTGCTTGTACTCGACATAGGCCTGCGCGGCATGGGCGCTGGCGTAGTCGACGTACCGCATCAGCGGTGTGACGAGTGACAGCGCGGCCTGCTGGGCCTCGGCGGTCGGGCCCGCGCAGTCCAGAATCGCGTCCCACAGCACCTGCCGGCCGACCCGGAAGGCGCTGATCCAGTCCTCCAGGGCGAACCCCGCGCGTGCCCTGCGCATGGCTGCGGCGCGGCTGAAGACCAGGTCCTCGGGGGCGATCTCGCGGTCGCCGGCCAGCGCCGCCAGTTGCATCCGGTAGTGCGTGAGCACCTGGTCCCGTACGTCGTCGAAGAACCGCTCGTCCTGCAGGGCGTACGAGGGGATCTCCGTGCGCATCACCGCGACGGTGGTCTTCGCGATCTCCTCAAGCCGGTCCTGGACGGCGTGCAGGATCCGGTGCCGCTCCCGGAGAAGCGGTTCGGAGAGTGCGGGGGCGCCCAAGGCGGGACCGCGAGGCATGGCGCAGATCGTCGCTCTCTGCGTCGTGTCACGTCAACAGGTCCGGCGGGCGAGATATCCGGGGGATTGGGCGCGGCGCACAAGTCGGTGGCCGTGAAGTTGGGTGCTCGCACCCAATGTGCGCCCGGAAGGCCGCCACCTACTGTGACGCTCGCTCACCCCCCAGCACATCGGAAGGGGCGTCATTGATGCTCGCGGTCGACGGTATCAGCGTGCGCTTCGGCGGGATCACGGCACTGGACGGTGTCGCGTTCACCGTCGAGCCGGGCACTGCCGTAGGGCTCATCGGACCGAACGGAGCCGGCAAGACCACCTTGTTCAACTGCCTCACCAGGCGTTGCGTCCCCGATGCGGGAACGGTGCGGTTCGAGGACGAGGACCTGCTCGCCCTCCGTCCGCATTCCGTGGCCGGGCGTGGCATCGCCCGCACCTTCCAGAACCTGGGACTGTTCCCGCGGCTCACGGTCCGGGAGAACGTCATGGTCGGCGCCCACCACCGGGGGCGCACCGGACACCTCGCCGCGGCACTCCGGCTGCCCCGCGTCCGACGGGAGGAAAAGGAACTGCATGACCAGGCGGACGACCTGCTCCAGCGGCTCGGGCTGGCGGACGTCGCCGACCACCCCGCCTCGGGGCTGCCGTTCGGCACCCTCAAACGCGTCGAACTCGCCCGGGCACTCGCGGTACGCCCACGACTGCTGCTGCTCGACGAACCCGTCAACGGTCTCAGCCACGGCGAGGTCGACCAATTCGCGGATCTGGTCCGGGCGGTGCGCGAGGACTTCGACCTGACGCTCGTGGTGGTCGAACACCACATGGGGTTCGTGATGGGCCTGTGCGACAAGGTGGTGTGCCTCGACTTCGGGCGCAAGATCGCCGAGGGCCCGCCGGAGGAGATCCAGCGCGACCCGGCGGTCATCGAGGCGTACCTGGGGGTGGCCGCATGAGCGAGCCGACCACCGACGACACCGGGACCGAGGCGGGTGCCGAGGCCGTGGGGAAGACACCGGCGGAGCCGGACTTCCTGAAGGTGTCCGACCTGCACGCCGGATACGGCCAGGCCCGCGTGCTCCAGGGCCTGGACTTCACCGTCGCACGCGGCGAAGTGTGCGCGGTCCTGGGCCCCAACGGCGCGGGCAAGACGACCACCCTGCGGGCCCTGTGCGGCATGGTCCGCGGACGCGGCTCGGTGACCTTCGACGGTACGGAGCTGCTGGGCCGCTCGCCCGAGCAGGCCGCCCGGCTCGGAGTGGCGCACGTGCCCGAGGGCCGGGGCACCTTCAACGACCTGACCGTCGCGGAGAACCTGCGCATCGGCGCCCATGTGCACACCGGCCACTGGCGGCGCGGGCGCGCCGAGCGCGCGGCCGTGGCGGCCGACCTGGACCGGATCTACGGCTACTTCCCCAAGCTGCGCGATCGGGCCCGTCAGGCCGCCGGCAGTCTCAGCGGCGGCGAGCAGCAGATGCTCGCCATCGGCAGGGCGCTGATGTCACGGCCCTCGCTGCTGCTCCTGGACGAGCCGTCGCTGGGGCTCGCCCCGCTGGTCACACGCGAGCTGTTCGAGATCGTCCGTGCCGTTAACGAGGAGGAACGCACCACCGTGGTCGTCGTCGAGCAGAACGCCCAACTCGCGCTGGATGTCGCGCACCGGGCCCACGTACTGGAGGCCGGCCGCCTGGTGCTGTCCGGACCGGCCGCACAGATCCGCGAGGACGGACAGGTCGCCGAGGTGTACCTCGGGGTCTCCGTCCGCGCGGGGACGGGCGGGTGAGCGCGGTGACCGAAGTGCTCCAGCAAGTGGTGGAAGGGGTCGGCTCAGGCGCCGTCTACGCCAGCCTGGCGCTGGCCCTGGTGCTGATCCACCGGTTCACGGGGATCGTCAACTTCGCTCAGGGCGAGCTCGCCATGATCTCCACCTATGTGGCGTGGCAGCTCGTCGCCTCCGGGATGCCGTTCTGGCTGGCGCTGCCGGTCACCCTGGCGGTGTCGTTCGCCGGCGGCATGCTGATCGAGCGGATCGTCATCCGTCCCGTGCAGGCCGCACCCGAGCTGACGACGGTCATCGTCACGGTCGGCCTGTTCATCTTCGTCAACGCGATGGCCGGTCTGATCTGGTCGTTCACCGTGAAGGACTTCCCGCAGCAGTTCCCCGACGGCGGGCTCGACCTGGCCGGGGTGCGGGTGGACTGGTCGACGCTCGGGATCATCGGGGTGGTGGCCGTGGTGATGGGCCTGCTGTATCTGCTGTTCCAGCACACCTCCATCGGCCTGGTGATGCGGGCGGTCGCCTGCAACCCCGCCTCCGCCCGGCTGTCGGGCATCCGGGTGGGCCGGGTGCTGATGTTCGGCTGGGGGCTGGCCGCGACGGTCGGCGCGGTGTCGGGCGTGCTGGTCGCCCCGGTGCTGTTCCTGGAGCCCAACATGATGGGCGGGGTGCTGATCTACGCGTTCGCCGCGGCCACCCTCGGAGGCTTCGACAGCCCGGTCGGCGCCGTTGTCGGCGGCCTGCTCGTGGGCGTCGCCGAGACGCTGGCCGGGGCGTACGTGGAGGTGATCGGGGCCGATCTCAAGGTGGGCGTCCCCCTGGTGATCATTCTCGCTGTACTGCTGGTGCGGCCCCAGGGCCTGTTCGGACGGGCGGCGGTGGAGCGCGCATGAGCACGATCGTCACACCACTCGGCGCCGACCGTGCCCGGCGTCTGCGGGCCGCGCTCACCGCGCTGCTCGCGGCGGCCCTCGCCATCGGAGCCCCGTTCTACTTCGCCCCCTTCCAGGTCTTCCAGCTGACCATGGTGCTGGTGTACGCCGTGGCGCTGGCCGGACTGAACCTGCTGGTCGGATTCGGCGGGCAGATCTCGCTCGGGCACGGCGCCTTCTTCGCGGCGGGCGCCTACACGGCGGCGGTCATGCTCGACCGCTACGACACCGGCCACCTGGTCACGCTGCCCGTCGCGGCCGTCGGATGCTTCCTGCTGGGCCTCGGGTTCGGAGTGCCCGCCCTGCGCCTGCGGGGGCTGTACCTGGCCCTGGTCACCCTCTCGTTCGCGGTGTTCCTGCCGCCGCTGCTCAAGCGGCTCGAACCGGTCACCGGCGGCTCCATGGGCCTGACCGTGGACAAGCTGCAGCCGCCCGCGTGGAGCGGGCTGGCCGAGGACCAGTGGATGTACTTCGTCGTCCTCGCCGTCGCCGCGGTGGCCCTGCTGCTCGCCCGCAACCTGCTGCGATCCCGGGTCGGCCGGGCACTGCTCGCCGTGCGGGACAACGAGAGCGCCGCCGAGGTCATGGGGGTGCGGCTGTCCCTGCACAAGACCCTCGCCTTCGCCTGGAGCGCGATGTTCGCGGGTGTCGCCGGGTGTGTGTACACCTGGGTGATCGGCTTCGTCTCACCCGACTCGTTCAGCTTCGTCCTGTCGATCACACTGCTGGCCGGCCTGGTGGTCGGTGGCCTCGCCTCGCTGTACGGACCGCTGCTCGGGGCGGCGTTCGTGATGTACGTGCCGAGCGTGGCCCAGGACATCAGTGAGGCGGCGCCCGGTGTGGTGTTCGGCCTGCTGATCATCGCGGTGATGTTCGTGGCCCCGACGGGACTGGCCGGACTGGCGGGCCGTGTCCGGAGCGTGGCCGCCCCTCTCCTCACCCGCACCACACCCCCCGCCGCCGTGCGGACTCCCGATTCCGAACCCCCCTCCGCGTCCCCCGCACCTGAGCCCCCCGCACCCGCGGATCCCGCACCTGCCGATGCCGAACCCGTGGGCGCACCGCCCCGCACGGAAAAGGAATGATTCACATGCGCAAGACGACCGCTCTGCGGGCGGCCGCGGCCGCGTCCGCCGCCCTGCTCCTCGCCACCGCCTGCAACAGCCAGCGTGGGCAGGACGACAAGGACGCCGCCGCCGACGGCGCGTGCCGTGGCCAGCAGACCACCGGCATCACCGACAAGACCATCAAGCTGGGTGGAATCTACCCGCTCTCCGGACCGGCCTCCGCGTACGGCACGATCAGCGACGGCGTGAGCACCTACTTCAAGCACGTCAACGGCAAGGGCGGAATCGACGGCCGCAAGGTGGAGTTCGTCGTCCGCGACGACGGCTACCAGCCGCCCAAGGCGGTCGAGGAGGCCCGCAGACTCGTCGAGCAGGAGAAGGTCTTCGCCGTCTTCCAGACCCTGGGCACCCCGTCCACGGCAGCCGTGTGGGACTACCTCAACAAGCGGAAGGTGCCTCAGCCCTTCGTCGCCACGGGCGCCTCCGTCTGGGGCACGGACGACAAGCACCCGTGGACCACCGGCTGGCAGCCCAACTACGTTGCCGAGGCACGGATCTACGCGAAATACCTCAAGGAGGAGAAGCCGAAGGCCAAGGTCGCCGTCCTGTACCAGAACGACGACTTCGGCAAGGACCTGCTCGGGGGATTCAAAGCGGCCGTCGCCGGCAGCGGCATCAAGGTGGCGGCCGAGGAGAGCTACGAGGTCACGGACCCCTCCGTCTCGGCGCAGATGACAAGTCTCGCCAGGTCCAAGGCGGATGTGCTGCTCGACATCACCACGCCGAAGTTCGGCAGCCAGGCCCTCGCGGCCGACGCCAAGAACACCAAGTGGAACCCGCTGCACATCGTCAACGCCGTGTCCGCGTCCACCGCCGTGCTCAAGCCCGTCGGATTCAAGAACGTCCAGGGCCTGGTCTCGGCGACCTACTTCAAGGACCCCGCCGACCCGCAGTGGGCCGACGACGCCGAGATGAAGACGTACAAGGACGCGCTGCACAAGTACGCGCCCGACTCCGACCCGGCCAACCAGTTCAACGCCTACGGCTGGGCCGTCGCCTCCAGCCTGCACAAGGCCCTGGACGCGATGAAGTGCCCGACCAGGGAAGGGCTGCGGGACGCGGTGCGCAGCCTGAAGGACGTGAAGGTGGACATGCTGCTGCCCGGTGTCACCCTCTCCACCGGGTCCGACGACGCCTTCCCGCTCGAAACGATGCAGCTCATGCGGTTCAAGGGTGAGCGGTGGCAGCTGTTCGGCAAGCCGGTGGACACCCGCAAGGAGTTCGGTCCGCCGACCAAGTGAGCCGGCGGGGGCGGTTCCGGTCGAT
This sequence comes from Streptomyces sp. NPDC059010, assembly GCF_042740355.1. Taxonomy (NCBI): domain Bacteria; kingdom Bacillati; phylum Actinomycetota; class Actinomycetes; order Kitasatosporales; family Streptomycetaceae; genus Streptomyces; species Streptomyces sp. NPDC059010. Next base: position 236,275 of record NZ_JBHYJA010000012.1, on the reverse strand, counting down.
GCCCAGTCCCCTGGAACCGCCCCCGCCCCGTCGACGGACGTGTGTAGACCCCACCGGCTCGGCCTCACGTCCCATAGAGTCGGCGGTATGACGGAGGCACCGGCCCTGGACCGCGGCGCGCGGTCCCGTGACGCGATACTCGACACCGCCGGCGACCTGATGTCGCGGCACGGCTACGCGGCGACGTCCATCTCGATGATCTCCAGCGCGTGCGGTCTGCCGGTCAGCTCCATCTACTGGCACTTCCGCAGCAAGGACGGGATCTACGTCGCGGTCCTGGAGCGCGCCAGGACCGCGCTGCTGGCGGCCCTGCCCCCGGCCGAGGTGCCGGGCGCCGACGTCACGCGGCGTCTGGACACCTTTCTCGCGAAGGTCGAGGAGGCGTTCCAGTGCCACCCGCGAGGTGTGAAGCTGCTGTTGGGGCTGGGCATGGTGCAGCAGGACGCCAGTGCGGCGGCCACGGCCGAGGTACATCACTACCGCGACGCGCTGCTGGCCTGGGCCCGGGATTCGGTGAGCTCCGTCTTCGCATTGCGTGACCGCCCCGAGGTGGCGGAAGAGTTGGCGCGCTTCACGCTGAGGATGGCGAGCGGAACCGCCGTGGCCCGTTGGTTCGAGCCGGATTCCGTCCTGGAGACCGGACCGCTGCGCGTGGCGTTGCTGGCGCTGGCGGCCCACCACGGCGTTCCGGTGCGGGGCGTCCCTGGCGAGGACGCCCCTTCCGGCCCCGTCACGACCGGGGAATGACGACACAGTCGCCGCCGCCCGATGTCATCGCATGGCTCCTCGGGAATCCGGGGCGGGCTGCCAGAACGGGCAGTGGTGGTCGGCCGCGAACCCGGTGGTGGGTCCGACCCGGTCCGGTGCCAGCACCTGGATGCGGTCCCCGGCGGCGGTGTAACGCGGCCAGGGCGGAGTCCCGGGCACGTTGGGGTCGCCGGTGGCCATGAAGCGGGCCCAGTAGGCGGTCATCGTGGCGGACAGCCGCCGCTGGGCGGGCGTCAGAGGCGCCAGCGTGCTCATGGGGAAGAGATAGGCCAGCTCGGAGGCGTGGAAGGCGCCCTGCGGCGTGTGCGGTGCCGGGATGAACGGCGGTGCCTGGGCGTCGTGGAACTCATAGGCGTACACGGGCACCCGGCTGCCGTACAGCCGGCTGTCGGCCCGTGCAGGGCAGGCGAACCGCTGGTCGGTGCTGACGGCGGAGTAGGCCAGGTTGGCGGACGGATACGCCGAGGCGGGGTAGGCGTCCAGGACAGCGGCCGCGCGGTCGCCGTACTGGAGTCTGATGAGGGCGGCGTACGAGGCGGGGGTCAGGGGGCCGCCGCCGAGCAGGTCCACGTAGAGCGCGGTGAAGTAGCGGTATTCGTCATGGGTGTTGCCGCTCAGCGTCGGGACGGCGTTCACGCGTCCCTCCGCCCACGCCGTGTGCGGAGGGCGGGGGAGGACACGGGGACCGGTGTTCGGGGTCCACAGGGAGGCCGTCCCGGTCCCGCCGGTGCGGATGAGGTCGGTGGCGGGGACGGCACGCAGGCAGCTCGCCGCGGTCGTCGGGTCGGTGCAGCCGACCGAGGTCGCGAAGTCGCTTCCCTTCCGCTCGGCCGCGTCGAGCGGAAGGGGCGTCAGACCACCGCCCGCGGTGCAGGATCCGCTCTGCTGGATGGCCCGGTGGAACAGGCCTTTCGCGGTCGGCGAGGCGATGTGGAGGCAGGTGTCCGCGGATCCGGCGGACTGGCCGCCGAGCGTCACCCGGTGCCGGTCCCCTCCGAAGGCGCCGATGTTGCGCTGTACCCAGTGCAGCGCGGCCTGCTGGTCCATCAGGCCGTAGTCGCCGGAGGCGTGGTCCGCGCTCTCGGACGACAGGGCGGGGTGGGCCATGAACCCCAGCGCTCCGAGGCGGTAGTTGACCGTCACCACGACCACGCCCCGCGCGGCCAGCGCGGCGGCGTCGTAGTCACTTCCCGCGCCGTACGCGTTGCCGCCGCCGTGCAGCCACACCAGCACCGGGAGGGGCCGGCCGCCGGTGCGGGCGGGTGTCCGGACGTTGAGGTACAGACAGTCCTCCACCGTGCTGCCGGTGCGGTTGGACTCGCCGGGCAGGACGGGGCCGCCGTCGGGGAGCAGCGTCAGCGGTAACTGGGGGCAGGGGTGGGCCGGTGCGGTCGCATCCCTTGCGCCGGACCACCGCGCCGCGGGTCGCGGCGGACGCCAGCGCAGCTCACCGGTGGGCGGGGCGGCGAACGGGATCCCGTGGAAGACTCGCCCGCCGTCGCGGACGGCCGCGCCCCGCACCCGGCCCCGGTCGGTCTGCACGACCAGGGAGTCGGGGCCGGAGCCGGCGAGGGCAGTGGGCGCGGGAACGGTCAGCGACAGGAGCAGGGCCGCCAGGACGGTTGTGGTGCGGGCCAAAGTGGGGCCCAGGCAGCGGGCTCTCATCCATCGCTCCAGGTGCCGGTGTGTGGGGGCCGGGGTGAGGGTCATGGCATCAGCTCGTAGGCGCCGATGTCGCAGGCGGTGCCCTTGGGGCGCGTGACGCCGCGCTGGTCGGTGGCCGGGCAGTCGCCGGCCGCGTCCAGGGCGGGGCTGCCGGGCAGCAGCGCCACGGTGTCCGTGGGGCCGCCGTTGTTCGCGAGCGGTCCGATCAGCGGGGGACGGCTGGGCAGATCGCCGGCCCCGTTGAGTCGGCAACTTCCGTCGCCGTCGATGTTGTTGCCCTGCGACGCGATGGTGGCGAAGGCCTTCTTGCAGTCGGCGGGCGCGCCGCCGACGGTGTTGCCCGCGATGATGGAGTTGCGCAGCGTCATGCGCCCCAGGGGCAGATCGATGATGTCGGGGATCGGTGAGGGCAGGCTGTCGAGGTAGGCCGGGGCGATGTTGATCCCGCCCCCGCCGTCGCTGGAACGGTTCCCGGTGATGGTGGAGTTGAGGATCTCCACCGGTCCTCTCCCGCGGATGTCGATGCCTCCGCCGTAACCGGCGAGGCTGCCGGGGCGGTCGCCGGGGTTCGTCACCCGGTTGTCCGCGATCGTCGAGTTGGTCACGGTGCCGGTGTTGTCGAACCTGATCCCTCCGGCCTCTCCCGCGACGTTGCCGCTGACGGTGCTGTCGATCAGATCGAGGTGGGAGTCCGGGACGTTGAAGATGCCGCCGCCGTAACCGGCGGAGTTCCCGCTCACGGTGACCCGTCGCAGCGTCATGTGATGTCCGTTGGCGATCGCGCCACCACCGGTGTCGGTGATGGGCAGCTCGCGTTGCGCGGTGACTCCACCGGTGATCGTCAGATCGGACAGCCGGGAGTCCGCCTGCATGCGGAAGGCCCGGTCCAGGTGGTTGGCGTCGATGACAGTGGTCCGTGCGCCGGAGCCTTTGATCGTGATGGGGGCGGCGACGTTGAGGTCGCCCGTGGTGGGGTCGGGGTTGTCGCCGATGATCAGCCGCGGGTCCGGCGGGATCGTCAGCCGGTAGTGGCCGGGAGGCAGCGTGATCGTACTGCCCGGCCGGGCGTTGGCGGCCATCACCGCGGCACGCAGGCTGCACGCGCCCGAGGTGGTGAGACACCGGCCGTCCGACGCGTCGGCGTCGACCGCGTCGGACGTGGTGTCGACCGTGAACTCCGCGGGGTCGGCGGCCGGGGGAGCGGCGGCATGGGCGACGGGATGCGCCGCGGTGGCAAGGAGGACGACGGCGGTCGCGGCCGTCACGGCTATGGACTTCATGGGGTGAACCCCTCTCGGCGAGGAATCTGGACGTACCAGTACTCGGCTGCTGCGAGGACTTCGTGCTGGTGGGTGATGCGCGGCTCGTACGGGGAACGGCGTCGGCGCGGCCGGGGGCGCGCCTTCTGGGTACCGCCCGCGGTCTGGAGCGAGCGTTCCATTCAGGCTGCCCCGTGTCCACGGACGGATGAGGAATGGCCGAATGGGAATGGTGTGGCCCTGGGGAGTGGAATCCCCTTGAGTGCCATGGGCGTTGGCCACGACGACAGGCCGACGCGCACGTCCCCTCGGCGGTGTTGGCAGGTCACCCCGGGGAAGGCGGGCCGGGGAGCCGTACGGTCGATGGCATACTGCTGGTCCGATGAGCGAACCAACCGCGGCGGCCGGACGCCCCACGACCAAGCGTGACGAGCAGCGAGAGGCCTCCCGGCGCAGGCTCTTGAACGCGGCGGTGGAGATTCTCGCCGAGGACGGCTACCTCGGGCTGACGGTGAAGAAGGTCGGCGAGCGTGCCGGAGTCAGCCGAGGCATGGTCAACTACCACTTCACCTCCAAAGCGGGGCTCGTGGAAGCGGTGGTCGCCGATATTCGCGAGACGTTCGTCGACGTACTGCGGGCGCGGCCCGGATATGCGCGGATGAGCGGGCTCGAAGCCGTACTGGCCAAGCTCGACCAGTTCTTCGCCCGGCTGGCCGAGCCCGGACCGGGCCTACGGGCGCGCGCGTTGCTGGTGCTCCTCGTCGAGGCGGTCGGCAGTGCCGACGGGATCAAGGGGCTGATGGCCGAGCATCTCAGCCTCGTGCGGACCGGCGTCGAGGAGGACATTCGCCGGGGGATCGCGGACGGAAGCATCCGCCCGGACCTGGACACGGTCGCGCAGGCGTTCCTGGTGGAGAGCATCGCTCGTGGCGTGCTCCTGCAGTATCAACTGGACTCCGCCCGCACCCGCCTGGCGGACATCGCACGCGCCGCCCACGAGATGCTGGTCCTGGGGCTCGCCTCGACGCGGGGCGACGACTGAGCCTTTCGGCAGCCCGCGGACTCGCCGGGCCCTTTCGGCCATGGGCGAAGGGGCCCGGGATGCCGTGTGTCATACGGCGTTGAGTCCGCCGTCCACCACCAGGCTCTGGCCCGTGATGTAGGAAGCGCGGTCGGAGAGCAGGAACGTGACGGCCTCCGCGACCTCCCATGCGGTGCCCTGGCGGCCCAGGGGAATCCGCTCGAACGAGGCCGTCCGGGACGCCCGCCCGGCCGAGGCCTGCCGTCCCATGGGTGTGTCGATCAGGCCGGGCACGACCAGGTTGGCGCGGATCCGGCGGGCCCCTCCTTCCTTGGCGACATGGCGGGTGAGTCCGAACAGGCCGGCCTTGGAACTGTCGTAGGCCGGCGAGTTCGTCGCGGCGCGCAGTCCCGCGACGGACCCGATGAAGACGACGGCGGCTCCGTCGGCCAACACCGGAAGAGCGTGCTTGGCGGCCAGAAAGGGGGCGCGCAGATTCAGGGAGAGCACCTGGTCCCAGTCTTCCGGCGACGAGCCCTCCAGCCCGGTGCCGAGACCCACGCCCACGTTGACCACGAGCGCATCCAGCCCGCCGAGCCCGTGAACCGCCTCGGCGACCAGGGCGGCCGACTGCTCGGCCTGCGTGGCGTCACCCACCACGGGGACGCCCAACCTGCCCTCGCGGCCGACGAGTTCGGCGGTCGCGGCCGCAGCCGGTGCGGCCACGTCGGCGCAGGCCACGTCGGCGCCCTCCCGGGCGGCGAGAACGGCGATGGCCCGGCCGTTGCCGACCGGTGCGCGTGGGTCGTCGTCGGGGCGGGTGCCCGCGCCGACCACCAGTACTCTGCGGCCGGTCAGGTGACGGGCCGGTTGCTCCTGGCGCACCTCACCCATGGGTCCGGTCCCCCTCCGGAAAGCCGGTGCCGTCGAAACCGGGGTCCAGTTCCACACCGGCGGAGTTCAGGAAGAAGGCCACCATGTGGTACTGCCCCACCAGCATCGCGATCTCGATGAGTTCGGCCTCGCCGAAGTGCTCCGCCAGAGCCTCCCAGGTGGCCGCGGACATCCGTGCGACGCGGTGCAGCTCGTCCGCCGCCCGGATCAGGTGCCTCTGGAGGTCCGCCCAGCCGGGTGCGTCCGGCCCCTCGGCGATGCGGTCGATCTCCGCATCCGTGAGGCCCGCGGCCTTGGCCAGGGGAAGGTGCCGTCCCCACTCGTACAGGGCGCCGGTATTCCAGGCGGTGCGCAGGATCAGCAGCTCGCGGAGCCGCTCCGGCAGTCGGCCCCTGCGGAGCAACTGGCCTCCGAAAGGCATGAACTGCTCATAGAGATCGGGATGGCGCACGAGCGTGGTGAAGATGTTCGGGATCCGGCCACCGGGGTCGACGGCCGCGGTGGCCAACAGATTCCGGGTCCGTGCGTCCCATCGCTCTTCCGGGAGCGGCAGCAGCCGTGGACGGGCCTGGTGGACGGCTTCGTGGGGCTGAGACATGGCGACCTCCAACGTCGGAGGAGCTCACCCTAGGAGACTGGCTGAACGCTTAGCAAGTGAAATGGACGGCCAGGTGGGTGCCGCGAACAGAACGACGAGGTCAGGTTGCCGAACCCGCCGCGGTTCGGGAGGCCGGCTTGATGTGCGCGAAGGCGCTGCGCGCGTTCCAGGTGGGAAACGCCCGTACGAGCCAGGACGGGCCGTGCAGTTCGATACGGCGGTCGCGGACGGCTTCGGCCCAGGTCTGCCGGCCGGCGTGCCATTTGACGAAGGCTTCGGCTTCCGCCGTGACGTAGAGGTCCTCGTCGAGCCCGGGGTACGTCTTGCAGATCTCGGTGTCGCCGTGCTCGATCAGCAGCCAGTAGCGCTCGGGGCGCGGGCGGCCGGTGAAGTCGAAGCGGACGACGACGCGCCGCTGCGGGAGCTGGTCCCGGCGGAGCATGTTGCACATCGACCACAGCGCCACGAAGGGATCGAGGTGCTCGGGGGCGATCTCCAGCCAGGCCGCACCCCACTCGCCGAGTGACACGCATACCTTGAACAGGTCGTGCCCCGCGGACGTGAGCTCGTAGTGGCTTCCGCGCCCGTCCGGCTTGGGCTCCGACCTGACGATGCCGAGCCGTTCGAGCTGCTTGAGCCGCTGCGAGAGCAGGGTGCGGGAGAGCCCGGGGGCGCCCTCCAGGATCTCACCGAAGCTTCCGCAGCCCAGGTACAGATTGCGGATGATCAACGGCGTCCAGCGCTCGGCGAAGATCTCGGCGCCGCGGGCGATCGGGCAGTACTGGCCGTAGCTCCGCACGACGCCAGTGTCCCACTCCTCCCTCCGGCGGCGAAGTACAGATTCTTGACTTCACAGCCACTGTCTTCAGCGGTGCGATGGAAGTCGGACACCACCGGCTGACGCCGACCACCGAGCACGTCGGCACTTCCCGAGCGAGGAGGCGACCGCCATGGAGATCGACGGGTTCCGGGGCCGGCTGATCACCGTTGACCATGCCGACTATGACACCGCCCGACGGGTGTGGAACGGCGCCGTCGACCGGCACCCCCGGCTGATCGCCCGATGCCGCCGGACCGCCGACGCGGCCGCCGCCGTACGCTTCGCCCGCGACCACGACCTGGAGATCGCCGTACGGGGCGGGGGCCACAACGTGGCCGGCACCGCGGTGTGTGACGACGGGATCGTCATCGACCTCTCGGCGATGCGGTCCGTACGGGTCGACCCCGCCGACCGCACGGCCCTGGTACAGGGCGGTGCCCTGTGGGGCGACGTCGACCACGAGACACAGGCCCACGGTCTGGCCACCACCGGCGGCATCGTGAGCCACACCGGGGTCGCCGGCCTCACCCTCGGCGGCGGCATCGGCTTCCTCATGCGCTCCTACGGGCTCGCTGTCGACAACCTGCTGTCCGCCGAGGTGGTCACCGCCGAGGGCGGCATCGTCCGGGCGTCCGCGGACGAGCACCCCGATCTGTTCTGGGCGCTGCGCGGCGGTGGCGGCAACTTCGGCATCGTCACGCGGTTCCGTTTCGCGCTGCACCCCGTCGGCCCCACCGTCCTGGCCGGACCCGTCTTCTGGCCGGCCGACGACACCACCGACGTACTGCGCTTCTACCGGGACTTCGCCGCCGAAGCACCCGACGAACTCGGCACCGTCGTCAGGCTCGGCACCGTCCCCCCACTGCCGGTCATCCCCGAGGCACTGCACTGGCGGCCGGCCATCGCCGTGGCCTGCTGTTACGCCGGTGCCGTCGAGGACGGCGAGCGTGCCGTGCGGGCCCTGCGCCGGTTCAGGACGCCACTGGTGGATCTGCTCGCGGCCACGCCGTACATCGCCTTCCAAAGCGGCCTCGACGACACCGTCCTCCACGGGTGGCACTACTACTGGAAGGCCACGGACCTCACCGGCCTCTCCGACGACGCCATCACCGTCATCGCCGATCACGCCTACGGCGCCGGTTCGCCCCGCTCGTACTCGGCGATGTTCCACCAGGGCGGCGCCGTCGCCAGGGTCCCCCACGAGGCCACCGCCTACGCGGGTCGCGATGTGGCCCACAACATCGTCATCGACGCCGTGTGGCTCCCCGACGAGTCCGGCGAACAAGCCGCAGCCGAGAGCGCATGGGCCCGGCGGTTCCTCCACGCCCTCCGACCGCACCGCGCCGCCGGGGTCTACGTCAACTTCCTCGACGCCGACGACGACACCGGCCGCGTACGAGAGGCCTACGGCGAGCACACCTACCGGCGACTCGCCGAGGTCAAGGCCAAATACGACCCCGACAACGCCTTCCACCACAACAAGAACGTCCGTCCCGGTTGAGCAGAGCCGGACATGGCCGGACGGCCACTCAGGTCCTGCCGTACTCGTCGTGGCGGCGCAGCCAGTGCATGTCCTCGCCCTCCTCGTGACGGCCCAGCGGCGCCCGGTCGAGGAGCCCGTAATAGGCCATGGCCGGCTCAAGGCCGCGCGCGGTGGTGACATAGGTGCGGTACACGGTGCCGTCCGAGAGCGCGTAGGCGCTGAGCCCCGGCCCCTCGGTGACGTACCCGAGCACGTCCGTGCCGCTGGCCTGCGCCATCTGGCCGACGGTCGGCGGAACCTCGCCGTCGAGGAACGGCCTCAGCTCCTCCTCGGTGTACAGGAAGCCGAGGTCGCGGTGGAAGTCGCCGCCCACGGTGGAGACCCAGTCGAAGCTCCAGCCCATCCGCTCCCGGTAGGCGAGGAGCTTGTCGAGCGGCGCCCGTGAGGAGCAGATCAGTGTCACGTCGCGGGCCTTGAGGTGGACCGCGTTGGGGTCGAGGGTGTCCGCGATCGACGAGCAGACCGGGCATCCGGCCTCGTACGGCGGACCGAACATGAAGTGGTAGACGAGCAGCTGCGAGCGCCCGTCGAAGAGCCCCGCGAGCGACTTGGTGCCGTCCGCGGTCTCGAAGGTGTAGACCTTCTCGACCGGCGTCCAGGGAAGCTCACGCCGCTTCCGAGCGAGTTCGTCGCTGCGCCGGGTGAGCTCCTTCTCCTCCACGAGCAGCTCTTGGCGGGCTGCCTCGAATTCCTCCGGTGTGCCGACCTTGTGCTCGGGCATTGCCTTCTCCCTCCTGTGCGGGAGCGCACCACCGCCGTACCCGTCCGGCCTCATATCCACCGTACGCCGCACGGCCGAGGGCATCGCCTGGCGTGATCAGCCGAGCGCGGCGGGGGAGTGGGCGTTGCGCAGCAGCAGCCTGGGTTTGCCGGAGCCGTCGGCGGCTACGGACCAGAGGTCTTTGGTGCCGTCGTCGTGTTGCTGGACGTAGGACAGGGTGGAGTCGTCCAGCCAGGCCGCTTGGTCGTCCACGCTGCGGGTCTCGGCGGTGCGGGTGACCCGGTCGGTGGCCAGGTCGAGTACGGAGAGCCGCCAGCCTCGGGTCGAGTCGCCGTCGATGGGTGCTTTGAACGCGATCCTGGTCCCGTCGGGCGAGAGCGAGGGGCATTCGACGCGGTCGCGCAGGGTGCGGACGCTTCGTGCGGCGAAGTCGCCCTGGACCAGATAGCGATGGCCCTTGGTGTACATGGTCGCGTAGAAGGTGTTGTCGTCGTCGGTGAAGGTCACTCCCCAGTAGTTGACGTCGAGCGACTGGTACGGCTTGCCGTCCTTGATGACGGAGAAGGTCTCCAGCGTCTTGAACAGGGTGCCGGTCCTGCTGTCGTAGATTCCGGTGCGAGTGGCGAAGTTCAGGGTTGCGTAGCTGTCGCCGCCGACGAAGGCGGTCCAGGACACCATGCGGCCGCTGGCCGACACGCGGACCCGGTTGGGGACGCCGCTGACCGGGATGGCTTTGCGTTCCTTGAGGTCCGCGTCGAGGATGCGCATCGTGACCTTGCCGAGCACCCCGTCGGCGAAGAGGCAGGCGGCGGTTCCCGCGGCGGCGTAGACGCGGTCGCACTTGGTCTTCGACACCGCGCGGGTGCCGCCCGGGTCGTTCCGGTCGACCATGGTCACCTGCCCGGTGCTCGTCAGGGTCAGCAGCCGCGGGCCCGGCGCCAGCGACACCGCTTCGGACGTGGCGGGCGCTTCGGGTGCCTTGGCCGATGACCTGAGCTGGGCGTAGCCGACCGCGACGCCGGCGAGCGCGAGGGCGGCGGCCACCGTGGTGGCGAGGCGAGCGGCGGGCCCGAACCGGCGCGGCGCGGGCGGTGGGCTCGGCTGCGGCGTCTCGGTGTCGATCGTGGACTGCCGGTTCATGCGGTCACCTCGGTGTCGGTGGGGATGGTCGATCGGTTGATCAGCAGGAATGCCGTGGCGACGACGGCCAGTACGGCGAGGGCGGCGGCGCACCGGACGGCGGTGACCGGGCCCCACAGTTGCCAGGCGAGTCCGAACAGGACCGAGGAGGCGAGGTAGGCGAGGGCCTGGCCGGTCTGGATCAGCGCGATGCCGGTGGTCCGCAGGTGCTCGGGCAGCACCGGACCCGCCAGCGCCATCAGTACGCCGTCGGTCGCCGCGTAGAAGAAGCCGTAGAGGAACAGCACCAGTGCCAGCAGTGGCCAGCCGTGCAGGGGGCCGAACAGGAGCAGGTAGACGGCGACCAGGGCCGTGTAGCCGACGAGCACGATCGGCGCCCGGCCGACCCGGTCGGCCAGCACCCCGACGGGGAGCGCCAGCAGGAGGTAGGCCAGGCTGGTGCCGACCGCGAGCAGGGGGAAGCTGCCGATGGACACCTCCTCGCGGCGCTGCAGGAGCAGGTAGACGAAGCCGTCGCCGATGACGGCGAAGCCGAGCAGACACGCCGCGATGAGCAGCCGGCGCACCGGCGAGGCCCGCAGTAGTTCCAGGGCCTGCCGGGGGGAGACCACGGCGGCGGGCGGGCGTTCGTCGTGTCGGTCCCGGACGAAGAGCACGAGGACGAGTACGCCGAGCGCGGCGATGCAGAAGCTGGTGACGAGGACGGCGTCGATGGCCTGGCCCGTGGCCGCCAGCACGGCCAGGGCCGCGAGCGGACCGAGGAACGCGCCGACGCTGTCCATGGTCCGGTGCACGCCGAACGCGCGCCCCAGTGCCCGCGGCGGGGCGGAAAGGGTGATCAGAGCGTCTCGTGGCGCGGTGCGGAGCCCCTTGCCGGCCCGGTCGACGGCGATGACCAGCCCGATCGTGCCGGCCGAGCGGCCGACCGCGAGCAGCCCGAGCTTGGCCAGCGCCGACATCGCGTAGCCGATGCCCGCCACCGCTTTGGGCTTGCGGACCCGGTCCGCGACGTATCCGCCGACGAGCCGCAGCAGTGCGGTGGCTCCGGTGTAGATCCCGTCGATCATGCCGTAGGCCAGTGGGCTCATGGACAGCCCGAACACCAGATACACGGGCAGGATCGCGGTGACCATCTCGGCGGAGACGTCGGTCAGCAGGCTGACCGAGCCGAGCGCGAACACATTGCCGCCCACGACCGTGAGCCCGCGCAGACGGGAGCGGCCGGCGCTGGGCGTGGCATCGGACCCTGGCCTGTCGATCGAGGACAGATACATGGGGGCGGACCTTTCGGGGCGGGGGGCGGGAACAGGGCACTCTGGCGGCAGCCGGGGGGTGCCCTCCCTGGCCGGGAGGGCACCCGTCGCTCAGGTGCCGGTCAGTGACAGGTGTTGGTGCCGCTGTCGGTGAAGGTCTTGCCCGCCTCGGGGACGAACTGCCAGTCGTAGCTGCCCGAGTGCAGGCTCAGCTTCAGCACGCCCCAGGTGCTGCTGTTGCGGACCTGGCTGTTGGGCTGGATGGTGCCGAAGCCGCCCAGGCCGGTGCCGCCCATGCCGGCGACGAACTGGCGGATGCCGCGGGTGTTGTCCAGGCCTCCGGTGGCGTTCATCGGGGCGAACCGCTCGTAGTTGTGGTTGTGCCCGGTCACGACCAACTCGGCGTTGTTGTCGTACAGCGCCTGGTACAGCGGCTGTACCTCCGTGTTGGGGCCGTGGCTGGCGCCGGAGGTGTAGCGCGGGTGGTGCCAGTAGGCGACGGTGCACGGCTTGGTGCTGGCCGAAAGGTCGTTGCGCAGCCACTGCTCCTGCGCCGAGCCCGCCGAGCAGGACACGATCGAGCAGTTGGAGTTCAGCGCCACGACGTGCCAGTTGCCCAGGTCGAAGGAGTAGTAGCCCTTGTTCGGGTCTCCCGCCGACGAGCCGAAGTAGTTGAAGTAACCCGACGCACCCGCGGTGTGGTACTCGTGGTTGCCGGTGGCCGGCCGGGTGCGGGCTTTGTGCCTGCCCCAGGACGGCTGGTAGCAGTTGGTGAAGTCGGAGGACGTGCCGTCCGGGTAGGCGGTGTCACCGATGGCCATGACGGTGCCGGTGATGCCGTCCAGCAGGTTCGCGGTGGCCTCGTCTCCCCCGACGCCGCAGTTGGCGATGTCACCGGCGCCCACCAGAACCGGGTCACCCGAGGGCGGCGGCGTGGGCGTGGGCGTGGGTGACGGGGCGGTGCCGGTGTTGATCACCAGTTGCGGTGCGTCGGCGCCGGACTCGCGGGAGTCGTAGTACGCGCCGTTGGTGCTGGTGGAGGAGCCGCCGAAGCTGAACGTGCCGTTACCGGTCACCGCCGAGGTCACGTCGATCTCGACCCACTCGTTGTTGGCCACCGAGCCGAGCGACGCGACAGTGGCGCCGTCGATGGCCGGCTTGTTGTTCCAGGTGACGCCGGTCTCCGACCAGGTGGTGTCGGTCATCGACTTCCAGGTGCCGCCGTTGCTGCTGTTGCCGCTGCCGGTCACACGGATCCGCAGCTTCGCGCTGGTGACGGCCTCGGTGAGGCCGCTGACGTTGAACTTCAGGAAGGACTGGCGCACCGGAGAGTTGTCCACGGTGAACTCCGACGAGGTGCCGTAGTTCGTCGTCGGGGTGGTGTCCTGCACATAGGTGTCGGCGGTCGGATTGACCGTGGTGGTGGCTGCGGTGGCCGTGGGGGCGTTCGTGAGCAGAGCCGCGACGGCGGCCGTGGTGGTGGCCGCTGCTGCGGTTGCCGTCGATGCTCTTCGGATGTGGCGGGTGCCCATCACGTGATCCCTTCTGAGATGAAGGTTGTGGCTCCGTGCGGGGGGCGGTGTGGAACCTATGAATCCGCTGTGGGCCACGACCACAGTGAAGAAATGAACGTTGGGCGTGCGTCAGATGGCGCTTTTTCGCCGCCGAACAGATGTGCTGATGTTCTGTCAGTTGCCCTGTTCCGCCTACCAGTTGGAGCCCATTAGTCCTGTCGCGGCATGGGCCGTCAAGAATTCAACTCGACGTCACGGCGGGGATACGGGCAAGCCATGCGGTCCTCGCCCGCGGACGGCTTTGTTCCTCAGCATGATGCTCTGGGCTCCGCGGCAAAGCCTTCGACGTACCCCCGGCCGAATGATCCGTGCGCTTTTGGCCATGTTGGGGGGCGCGGTTCTCGCAGGGGTCCTTGTGTCGCTGACGGCTTCGGTCGCCTCGGCACATGTCCCGACGACGGACGGCACGTCCACGATCCGCCAGGACGGGTCACTGGTGCGCTACAAACTGGAGGTCGACTACGACAAGCTCACGAAGGCCGCCGGCCTCGCCGGGCTCCCGCGTGGTGCGAAGGACGCCGAGCGCGAGGCATTCCTGGAGTCACACCACGCTCGGATCGCGTCATACCTGGCCGACCGACTGACCGTCGCCCTCGACGGCGTGCGCTGTGCCGCCACGCTCGAAGACACGGGAATCACCAAGCGGCAGCAGTTCCTCTACGCCCGCCTGCTCCTGACCCATCGCTGTCCGGGCTCGGGGGGCGGCGAGTTCACCGTGCGCTACGAGGTGTTCTCCGATACGGCGGCCATCGGCGCCGAGCACACCAGCATGGTCGACTACGAACTCGGCGGTTCTGGCGGGAGCGACGTCTTCGACGCCGGCCATCGTGAACTGCGGGTCGGCCGGAGTCACGCCGACGAGGCCGGGCAAGGCGAGTCGCGGGCCGGTGAGACGGTCTTCTCGTCCTCAATCGGTCGTTTCGTAGCCATGGGACTGGAGCACATCCTGCTCGGCATCGACCACGTGCTCTTCCTGGTGCTCCTGCTGCTCGGCGCGCGGGGATGGCGCAGCGTTGCCCTGCTCGCCACCAGTTTCACACTGGCGCACAGCGTGACGCTCGCCCTGGCCGTGCTGGGGTGGGTCGAGGTTCCGGCCGAGATCGTGGAACCGCTGATCGCCCTGTCCATCGTGTACGTCGCGGTGGAGAACATGGCGCGCGGCGAGTCGCGGTACCGCGTCCTCGTGGTGTTCGGCTTCGGCCTGCTGCACGGGCTGGGCTTCGCCGGGGCGCTGAGTTTCACCGACGACTTCAGTGGCCGGCTGCTCGTCTCGCTGTTGAGCTTCAACCTCGGCATCGAGCTGGGACAGCTCGCGATCGTTCTGCTGGTGTTCCCGCTGCTCTTGCTGGCGCGCCGGTATGCCTGGTCGGCCATGGCCCAGGTCGGCGCGGCCGCCGTTGTCGGCGTCCTCGGCCTCGTCTGGCTCGTCGAGCGACTGCTGACGCCGAGCGGCGCCGCCTAACCCGTCCACGAGGGATTGCGTGAGCACGAATAGCACGAACTCCTATATCCATCAGAGGAAGTTCGCTTGCGGCAGCCGAAGCCCTGCGCCGTTCCGGCCTACGCACGGGGTCACTTGAATCCCGGCCCTTGTCGTGCGAGACGCCAACCTCCTATGTTATGCGGCAAGTTAAGTCAACTTAACCCCCCACTTAATGCGAGGTCCTAGTGCGCGCCCACAGACGCCTCCTCCCAGTGATCACCGCAACTGCCGTCGCCTTGGCCGGACTCTGCGCCGCAGGCATCCCGTCCGACGCGGCTGCCGCCACCGCCACCGGTGGGAACACCCGAACCGTCGAGTACTTCCCCACCACCCACGGTGAGGGCAGACACCGCCAGGTCCCCGTCACCGTCCCAGAGCGGATCAGGAACGCCCGATCGGCCCCGGTGATGAACCCCGGCGAGACCGGCGTCAATGCGCTGCAGCAGACCGGCGCTTCCGACGACCGCCTCGACCTCGTGGTCATCGGCGACGGATACACCGCCGGCCAGCAGACCGACTTCGCGGCGGACGCACGCGCCACGCTGGACGCGATCTTCCGGATCGAGCCGTACAAGAGCTACCGCGGCCTGTTCAACTTCTGGCTCGTGAACGCCGTCTCCAACCAGTCCGGAGTCACCGGCGACCCAACCCAGGACGTCGTGAAGGACACCGCCGTCAGCAGCTACTTCTACTGCGACGGCACGGAGCGGTTGCTGTGCATCGACGAGCGGAGGGTCGACTCCTACGCGCAGCAGGCCCCGGACTCCGACGTCGTCTTCGTCATCGCGAACTCCACGAAGTACGGCGGCGCCGGCTACAGCGGCCTCACCTCCACCGCCGGCCACACGGGCATCGCCACGATGTCCTCCGACAACCCCAGCTCCTACCTCATAGGCGCCCATGAACTCGGCCACTCCATAGGCCTGCTCGGGGACGAGTACCAAGACGGAGGCGGAGACGACTACCCGGGCCCGGAGCCCACCGAGCCCAACCTCACCATGCAGACCGCCGCCGACATGCTGCACTACGGGACCAAGTGGTATCGCTGGATCGGCCAGAGCGACCCGTCGGGCGGCAAGGTCGGCGCGTACGAGGGCGGCGGCTACCACAATTACGGCATCTACCGGCCCACCCAGAACTCCATCATGCGGAGCCTGAGCATCGATACGTTCAACCTGCCTGGCCGGGAAGCGATGATCGAGGGCTTCTATCGCCACGCCACGCTGCTCTCCGCCCGCACCTCCACCGCCCGACCCCTGGGTGCTCTCGACACGCTCCGCGTCAGCCTCGCCGCACTCCCGAGCAGCGGTCTGTCCGACGTGCGCGTGCACTGGTACGTCGACGGTGTCGAGGCCAAGGAGGCGATCGGCCGTCGCTCCGTCACTCCGAGTGCGCTGAGGATCGGCCAGGGCACGCACACCGTCACCGCGCGGGCAGTCGACCACACACCGGCACTGCGCGGGCCCGAAGCACGGAAGGCGGCGTCCAGCAGCGTGAGCTGGCGGATCACGAGTTAGCGCGACCCTGCGTACCCGCCCGGCCGGCGCATACGGATGGGGGCCTCCTGAACAGCTCGTTGGTGTCGAACCACCGAGCAACATCAGGAGGAGGTCACCTCGGCAGGCCGGCCGGATCGGTCGCCCACCCGGTGTTCGGCTGCTCGGTGAGACGGAAGGTGAGGGTGCCGCCCGATCGGGTCAGACCGGCAGTTGTCCAGGACTTCTTGTGCGGCCGCCCGTCGGGGCGGGCGCCGGAGGCTCACGCATGCGCGCCCGGGGGGCCCCCCCCGGCCCCCCCGCGCCCGGGGGGCGGGCGCGCGCCCGCGCGCCCCGCCGGGGGGCGGGGCCCCCCCCGCCCGCCCCCCGCGCGCCCATGTCCCCCGTCCCCCGTCCCCCGTCCTCCCCCGAACGGTTCAGGTCACGGGTTGGGGCTTACGTCCGGGTGCAGGCAGTTCCACGTTTTCGGGCCGACGATGCCGTCCTTGGTGATGTGGCATCGTCCTTGGGCCCACTTGACCGCAGTCTTGGTGGCGGAGCCGAAGATGCCGTCCTCCTCCAGACCTCGGCCGTAGATGTTGAGCAGGCACTGCGCGTGTGCGACGGCCTTGCCGGTGTCGCCCGGGTAGAGGTTCGGGTGGCCCAGGTCATAAGGGCAGGCGCTGTCCCCGGCAATTGCTGCAGGGGCGGAGGCGGGAGAGGCGATCGCGGGGGCAGCGGTGGTGGCCGCGGCGCCGAGCACGAGCGCCGAGAGAACGAGGCCGGTCCTTTTCGTGAGCGTCATGGGCATGAACGTTCTCCTGTCCGAGAGCATGGTCGATGGCATGTACTCCGGTCCTGGCGCGGACCAGAGGTCGATGGAGAGTTGCGCCGCAGATGACGCCTGTTCAGGTGACGCCTATTGCGGCCGCGGGCTTCTCTGTCCGCTGTGCGGGTTCCGCTCAGCACCGCGGGACGCCGGGCCTGGGGTCGGAGCCGGTGTTGATGTGCTGGCCCGGGGTGTATCCGTCCACCCAGTACTCGTACTGCCAGGTCGTCGTGTAGTACCAGATCTTGTTGCCCGAGACCGACTGCCCGACGTAGTAGCAGGAGATCGAGAGCGCATATCCCTTGGAGAGCTTCCTCTTCACTCGGCAGGTCGTCTTGGCGCAGGTGTACTGGTTTGTCGCCTGCGTGGTGTAGAAGACGTCGTCGTTCGCGGGTGCCGTCGCCGACGCTCCCGTAGCGTTGTTCGGAGCCGCCGCTGGAGCCGCCGGAGCAGGCGCGGCCAAGGCTCCGAGTGCGAGCGTGGTGGCGGTGATCGTGGTCGCCAGGGCGTGACGAATGCGCATGGGTACTCCTTCGGAGTCCGATTCCGGATCCTGGCCGAGAACTCCCGCTTCTCTCGGCAGCGGATATCACCCTGCACAGCGCGTATTGGAGAAACCTTGGCCAGATCTTGAGTTGGCTGCTCCGAGCCGCTTTCGACACCGTGGATGCGACCAAACCAAGGGGAGCGGCGTGGTGGCAGTGGAGTTCCGCCTACTCGGTGACATCACGGTGCAGGTTGACGGCAGACCGGTGGATCTGGGCCCCGCCAAGCAGCGCTCCGTCCTGGCCGCACTGCTCGTCGACGCTCCCCGCACGGTGCCGATCGCTCAGCTCATCGGTCGAGTGTGGGCCGAGCGCATGCCGCAGCAGGTCAGAACCACGCTGTACGGGTACGTCTGTCACTTGCGGAAGGCTCTGGAACCCGCGGGCGACGATGCCTCCATCCTCACCAGGAGCTCAGGAGGCTACGCGGTGGAGGTCGATCAACTCGCCGTGGACGTCCACCGGTACGGCGCCTTGGTGCGGCAGGCCCGTGCGGTCGAGGACCCCGCACGTCGCGCGCAACTCTATGAAGAGGCACTGGAGTTGTGGCAGGGAGAGCCCTGCGCGGACTGCGACACACCGTGGTTCGGCACACTGCGCGAAGGACTGCTTCGGGAGCGGTTCGCCGCCACGCTGGATTTCTACGACGCCCAACTGCGCCTCGGCCTGCACGGAATGCTGCTGCCCCAGCTCTCCTCCCTGGCCCAGGGCCACCCTTTGGATGAACGAGCAGCCGGACAACTCATGCTGGCTCTGTACCGCAGCGGCCGGGGTTCCGAAGCCCTGCACCGCTACGACTCCCTGCGCCGACGCCTGGCCGAGGAGTTGGGCACGGATCCCGGACCAGAGCTGCGCCGCCTGCACCAGCAGATTCTCACCGACGCCCCCGCCCTCGCCACGCCCTCCCCAGATGCAGCCCCCTCCTCCACACCGGCACGCCTCCAGGCCTCCAGGCGGAGCGCCTCGGCGACAGAAGCGTCCACTGGGGCCGCGGAGGCGGAGGGTCGGGACGACAACGATGGCAGCGCTCCAAGGGATCGAGGTGGGGTGAACGGTCAGCAGCTCGTGCCTCGCCTGCTTCCTCCTGCCCCCGCGCTGTTCGTGGGCCGGGACGACGAGATGAGCGGGGCCTGCCGACTGCTCGGCCAGATGGCGGCGGGGCCGGTGGCGGTGGGTCCCGTGGCGGCGGGTTCGGTGGCGGCGGGGTCGGTGACGACCGGTCCGGTGACACTGCTGGTCACTGGGCCGGCCGGGGTCGGCAAAACGGCCTTCGCCATATCGGCCGGACATGCGCTGGCCTCTCGGTTCGCCGACGGTCAGCTCTATGCGGACCTGAGGGCCTTCGACGACGAGCGGGTCGAGCCGTTCACCATCCTCGGCGCCTTCCTACGGGCGCTCGGCGTGCGGGGCGGTGCCGTGCCACCGGATCTGACCGGCCGCGTGCACCTCTACCGCACCCTGCTCGCCCAGCGCAGGACGCTCGTCGTGCTGGACAACGCGGCCGATGCGCAGCAGGTGAACGACCTCATGCCCAGCGGAGCGCACTGCGCCGCCGTCATCACCAGCCGCACCACCCTGCCGGACCTGAACGGCCACCGGCTGCCCCTGGGAGTACTCGACTCCGAGACAGGACTCGTCCTGCTCAAGGAGATGATCGGCGCCGACCGGACCCTCGCCGAGTCGGACGCCGCCCGGGCCATCGTGACGACCTGCCAGGGCCTTCCCCTGGCGGTGTGGGTCGCCGGTGCACGACTGGCCGCGCGACCGCACTGGCCGCTGGGCAGAGTCGCCCGGGCGCTGGCGGACGAGCAGCGCAAGCTGGACGAACTCGCCGTCGGCCACATAGCCGTACGGGCCAGCCTGGAACTGACCTACAGGTCGATGACCTCCACTAACCGGCACGCCCTGCGCATGCTCGCCCTGTTGCCCGCACCGGACTTCGCCGCCTGGGCCCTGGCCGCACTGCTGGACCTGGACCTGCACCGCGCGGAAGCCGTGCTCGACGACCTCGTGGAAGTGCATGTCGTGGAGGCCGGCTCGACGGGGCTGTCCGGTACGCGTTACCGACTGCACGACCTGGTACGGCTGCTGGGCCGGGAGAGGGCTGAACGGGAGGTGCCGCCGCAGGACCGTGCCGCCGCGCTCTCCCGGCTGCTGGGGGCGAGTCTTCACCTGGCCGACCTCGCCGCGGAGAGCCTCAGTGTCGACTTCCAGGGCATCTCGCAGACCGGCCTGGCGTCCTGGCGGCTCTCCTCCGCGGACGCCGCCCAGATCCTCGCCGACCCCCAGGCCTGGTTCAACGACGAGCGCCAGCCCCTCATCGCGGTGGCGGACCAGGCACTCGACAGGGACGAGATCACGTCGGCGGCCGCGCTGGCCACCTCGCTGACAACGCTGTTCCAGATCGGAAGCCACTTCGACGACTGGGAACGGCTCCAGGGGCGGGCACTCAAGGCTGCGCTGCGCGGCGGCCACCGGCGCAGTGCCACGCAGCTCCACCGTTGTCTGGGCGAACTCACCACCATTCTCGACCGTTATCCGGAGGCGCTGGACCACTTCGAGCAGGCGCTGAAGCTTGCCGACGGAGAGGATCCGGCCTATCTGGCCAGCGCCACGGCCGGTTTGGCGTACGTGCACCGACTGCTCGGGCAATACGCCTCCGCCACAGGCCATTTCGAGCGGGCGGCGGAGCTCGCCCGTAGGTCGGGCAATGTCAATTGCCTCGTCTACGCCACCAACGGCATCGGTGTCATCGAGCTGGAGCGGGGGCGGGTCGAGGAAGCCATGGAGCGGTTCTCGCAGTGCTTGCGCGCGAGCCGGGACGCGGGCTATCGCCCCGGCGAAGCACAGGCCCTGCGCTGCCTGGGGCAGAGCCACCGAGCGCACGGCGCCTACCCGGCCGCCGCGGACTGCTTCAGACAGGCCGCGTCCATCAGCGAAAACCTCGGCGACCGGCTGACCGCCACACATGCCGCATGCTGGCTCGGCGACGTACTCGTACGACAGGGCGAGCAGCGGCAGGGGCGCCGAATACTGGCCCGTGCCCTGTGGACCTACCGCGAATTCGGCAACCTGTGGGGCGAGGCGGCGACGCTGTACGCGCTGGCGGAGGCACAACTCGCTGCCGGTCGCGTGACACTCGCCTGCCGACGCGCTGAAGCAGCCGCCGATCTGTGGCGGAAGATCGGCTCCCGGACCTGGCTGGCGATCGGTCTCGACACTCTGGCCAAGGCCCACACCCTGGCCGGAAACGTCATGGCCGCCACCCGGGTCCGGCACGAGGCCGCCGAAATACGCAGGGAATTGGAAGCCACCTGGATGGATTAGGCATCACGGTCGCCGATGCCGCCTGGAATGACTGCTGCACGGCGGCAACAGGAACGGGCACCTACAGCAGTCCGCCCAGCGGCAGGACGCGTTCGGTGAGCTGTCCGCGCAGCCTCCCTTCGGCGGTGTCGGCTTCGGTGAGCCAGTCGGCGGCGATCAACAGGTCGGTGTTCTCGGTGACTTGGTCAGGCGGCAGCGTGCAGAACGCGGCCACCTGATCGAGGTGCAGTCCGCCGTCCGCGGCGTGTCCGAGACGGCCGTCGGGGCGGGTGTGGGCGGCTGTGTACAGGGCCAGGAGCCGGGTGGCGGCCCCCGGCTTCTTCTTGCGGATCTTCCGGTCGCCCACAACCTTCTGGGCCCAGCCGGAGATCCTCGCGCGGGTGGTCTTGCCGAAGGTGAACGGGCGGGACTGCTCGGGCAGCAGCGCGGGGACGGTGAACGCGACGGGGTCATCGCTCCCGGAGGCCATCGCCTCGGTGACGGTGACGGTGCCGGGCAGGCGCAGCCAGTCGGCCGCGACCAGCCGCTCAAGCACCCGCTCGGCATCGTCCGGGAGCCACCCGGCGAGGTCCTGACCGGTGACGTTCCCGGTGCCGGCGCGCGCGGCGCGCAGGGTGAGCATGAGCACCGCCAGGCGCATCTCGGCCTCCGGATCCGGGGCATGGACGGCGACGTGGTCCAGCATGGTGCGGGCGTGTACGGCCTGTTGCCGGGTCAGCAGCCGCTCCACCACCGGCTGGTCGCCGTCCGCCGTACCGTCAGCAGGCTGGCCCGTGCGGTTGGTATGCATCTCGCGGGTGGTCTGTGCCGCCTGCTCGGCACGCTGGGCCTCGCGGCGCAGGGCGCCGTCGCCGCTCACGTCGGCCCACAGACTGAAGGCACGGGCCTTGCGCTCGTGCAGTCCGGCAAGGAGGGCGAGGTCCGGCTCGGGGCGCTCCTGGTAGGCGCGGAACGCGTCCCCGAGCTCGATGAGTTCCACTCGCAGGACGTCGGGTTCGAGGTCGTGCGGCACGATCCGCTGCGCGATCTTCCCCGACCGCTTCGTCCGCCGGGACGCTGTGGCGCGGGCCCGGGGGAGCGACGCCGGCGTCGCGGCCGCGGAAGCCGGGGCACCGGCCGTGGAAACCGGGGCACCGGCCGCGGGGGAGAGGCCGTGGTCGGAGAACACCGCCGTCACACCGTCTGCCACGCGGCCGCCGGCGGACTCCCGCTCCGCGGCCGGACTCCCCGTCGCCTGGGTCCCGGTCGCCTGGGTTCCGGCCGCGGTGGTGCGGGACGGGCGGGCCGGGGGCGGGGCGGTGTCCAGCACACGGCAGTCGGCAGTGGCGGCCGCGCACCGCGCACACATCTCCGCGATCCGCCACAGCCTTCCCGTACGGTCCGCGCACACCGTCAGGACCACCGGGCCCCCGCACCGCACCGACCCCGCCGTGGGCCGCGCCCCACCGCGGCCTCCGGCATCCGGGTCCGGGGAGTGCCACGCGCAGTCCGTGTCGCGGCAGGCGCACCACGCCTCACCGCGCGGCCCGCCCTCCGCGCGGACGCGGGCCAGGTGCATGTTGACGTGCCCGACCGCAGCCGCGCGCCCGGCGGCGGCGCCGCCGGGGAAGCGCTGGTCGGCGCAGGCCGGGCGGGAGCAGGAAAGCCGGACCGCACCGGCGGACGGGCGGCCGTCGGGGTCCAGACGCACCGTCCATACCCGTCCTGCCACGCGTTCCTGCTGCGTGTTGGCCTCCACCGTCATATGCGTACTCCCCGTGTTCTGCTTGATCGGTTGTCCCGGTTGGTCCTCATCATCGGGGATACCGGCCGATTGGCTCCGGGGAACGGAAATGTCGGCCCGGCGCGTGCCGCGTCCGCGTGTAAAGGGTCGGTGCCGCGGGCCTCAGCTGCGGCGGCCCGGAGCGACCCCGGCCAGCGCCGTCCCGAGAAGGACGAATACGGCGAGGGCCAGGATCGGTATGTGCCCGCCCGGCCGGTCGATGTCGTCGGTGAAGTACCCGGAGAACCCCAACCAGACCAACCCGCCGACGACCACCAGCACGGTGTTGCCGGTCTCTCCCATCACCCGCATGCCGGCCCACAGCAGAAGGGGCATGAGAACCCAGGAGGCGACCGTGGTGAGCAGGAACTCGAAGCCGCCGGAGAACATGGCGTCTCCGCTCTCGTCCGCGCTGTCGCGTGCCGCCGCGAAGCCGGCGGACATGAGGGCGTGGCAGGCCGCCGTGGCGGCGACCACGGTGACGGCGCCTTTGGCAAATCGTACGTACCGCATGGGGTGGGGGATCCTCGCTCTTCGCAGGCCGATGGGCCCCAACACGGATGTGTTGGGACCCACGGATGTGTGCTGACGCAGACCATGGATGGTCTGTCCTGGTCTGTGCTTCAGGTGCTACAGGGAGCGCTCCAGGGCGTTGGCGTAGAGCCGGGCGCCGGGGATCTTCGGGTGGAACGACTTCATCGACGGTTCGGGCGCATCGGCGTCGGCCTCGGACCGGCCGGTCATGACGATACCGTTGATGTTTTCGGGGTCACCGCAGATCGCCTTGTCCTTGAAGTCGGACGCGGGGTCCACGAACGTGGCTCCCACCGACGTCGCGGCGGCCCTCATCTCCTGGGCCAGCTTCGGAGCGACCACGTCGTTCAGCCAGGGCGCCTCCTCGGTTCCGATACCCGGGATGCACTGACCGTTCCGGGACAGCAGAGGCGGGTAGCCCACGAGGTAGATCTTGGCCTGCGGTGCACGGGCCTTGATCTCGTTGAGCACCTTGACGATCCTCGGCTTGACCTGGTTGGTGATCCAACCCGGCATGAAGTCCTTGAGCGGACCGGTCATCTCGCCGGTCTTGTCGCCCGTGTCCGGGTTGCGCTTCTCGATCTCGGCGTCCTGGCATAGCTTCAGTCCGGCCGCCCAGACGCATTCGTTGAACACATCCGTGAACAGGGAGTCGTTACCGCCGATGGCGATGGTCACGATGTCCGTGTTCTGGTCGAGGTAGCCGAGGTCCATCTGCGGCAGCGAGTTCTGCTGCCCCTTGCCGCCCGCCCAGACGTTGTACGTGCGGGCGCCGGAGCAGGCGATGAAGCTCAGGTCGACATTGCCGTAGTCGTCGGAGATCTTGCCGATGGACTGGGTCCTGCCGGGCAGGGTCGCCTGCCGGATCCAGGCCTGCTTGGAGCGGTGGCACTTGTTGACGACCTCGCTGTTGCCGAGGTTCTCCTTGTAGTCCGTCTCCCGGAAGTAGTCCTTGCCGCCCTCGGTGTCGGCGCCCTCGCCGGAGGCGAAGGAGTCACCCATGCCGACCACGTGCGTGGGGTTGGCGCCGAGCGTCTGGAAGGCGACGGCGTCCCAGGCGATGTCGACACCCGGAGCCTCGTCGGTGGTGTTGGACAGGGCCACCGACGGGGTTCCGGTGAAGTTGAAGACGCCGAGCGAACGCCACTCGTTGCTGCGGATGCGCTGCGGGGCGACACGGAACGGGGACTTGGAGTCGGTGCCCGACACCGAGTACCTCGCCTGCTGGGACCGTGCGGCCACACTCGGCATGTGGACCAGGACCCGGGTCCAGCCCTTGACGGCGCTGGGGCCGGTCCACGTGCCGGTGACCTTCAGTCGCTGGTCCTCTCCCGGGGAACTGGCCTTACGGGTGGTGGAGAACCAGATGTGGTTCCCGTACCCCACGCCGAGCTGATGGGTGTCCATCTTCGCCGAGGGTGTGGCGAAGTCGAACTTGAACGATCCGGCCGACGTGCCGGTGTCGAAGCAGCGTCTGCCGTCCTTGCCCGCGATCCGCTGACCGGAGTTCACGTTGTCGACGATGTACGTGCCGCCCGGGAGACCGGAATCGCAGCGGGGCGGGTGGGAGTTGCCGTCCGCCTCCTCCGGGTAGGTGTTGTTGAAGCGGAAGATCTCGTTGCCGCAGTCACCGGCTGCGCAGTTCTTCCACTCGACCTTCTTGTTCCACCAGCACCGGAAGTCCGTACGCTGGCAGGGACCCGTCGCGGGCGAGTCGTTCGACGCGCCTTCCTTGATCTTGCTCGGGTCGCACTCGTTGGAGCCGTCACAGAACAGTGAGACCCGCGGCTTGGCCAGGGTGCGGAACGCGGGCTCGGTCCACCAGGCCGGCCGGAAACCGTGGACGAGGGTGCCCGGCGACTCCAGCGCCTCCAGCGGGCGCGCGGCCCAGCCGATGACCTTCTCCGGGTAC
Organism: Streptomyces sp. NPDC059010; assembly: GCF_042740355.1. Lineage (NCBI taxonomy): Bacteria > Bacillati > Actinomycetota > Actinomycetes > Kitasatosporales > Streptomycetaceae > Streptomyces > Streptomyces sp. NPDC059010. Next base: position 211,152 of record NZ_JBHYJA010000012.1, on the reverse strand, counting down.
GGCCAGAACTGCGGCTTGGCGGCGTGGGAGTAGTCGTCGCCGCCGTTCGCGTTCTCCAGGAACGGGGTCCGGTTCGGCTTGTAGGTGGGGTTGGCCGGGTTGTTGGCCCAGCCCACGCCCCACTTGCCACCGTTCTTGCCCGCGTCCGCCTGCGGGTAGAACCCGGAGTTGTAGGCCCACAGGGCGAAGAACCAGTTCTCGATCCACTTCGGGTCACCGTTGTTCACGGTGAGACCGGCGCCGCGGGTCTGGTTCCACTTCTCGGCGAGGATGTTCACGCCGGCCGCGACGTTCGCGGTGTAGTCCAGCGCGACGGCGTCCTGGTACGCGCGCGGCTTGGACGGCCGGACCTCGCCGTTCTCGTACGGCTTGCCGGGCAGCCGCATACCGTCGGTGACCTGCGTGATGCCGTAACCGCAGTCCGCGGCAGGCCAGTTGATGGCCCAGGGGTCGTTGACCTGGCCGTGCTCGTCATGGACGAGGCCGTAGTAGTTGCCGATGAGGCTGTTGGCGGTGGTGCCCGGCGCGGCGAAGCGGGTGGCCTGCCACATGTTGGACTCCTGGGCGGTGATGCCGAGGAACACCTGGGCCGGGATGCGCCCGCCGCCCGACAGCGGGGTGAGGCCGCCGACGAGGGCCTGGGGCGAGTAGGCGCCCATGCCCATGTTCTTCCAGTTGGCGGCCCGGTTCACGTGCTGGTCCATCGTGCCTTCGATGGCCCGGTCGACAGCCCACTCGATCTGCCGCGGCTTCGGCTGGAAGGCCTGCTTCTGCGGGTTGCCCCGCTCCACCGCGCAGGTGCGCTCCGACTCCGGCTCGGCGATGTTCAGCCGGGACGCCTTGCCGCCGCCCACGGTGCCACCGCTCTTGGCGGGGGCGGTGCCGAGGGCCGGAGAGCGGTTCTCGCCCTCGGCCGGGTCCGGATGGACCGGGGACGCGGCCGGGTTGGACTCGAACACCGGCTTGCTGCCGGTGGGCAGGTGGTTCATCTCGATGCGGGCCGTGCGCGCCGTGTCGTACTCGGAGGGGCGGACACGGGTGTCCTTGCCGTCGGCCCACGCGGAGTTCACGAGGGCGCGGGCCTTGGTGGAGGCGGTGGCGTCCTTGTCGATCCCGCCCGGGTTCCGCACGTCCTTGGGCAGGGTGCCGACGTTCTTCGCCGCGCCGGTGACGATCGCGGTCCCGTCGGCGGCGCGGGTCAGGTCCATGCCGGTCAGGTGGCCCTCGGCGACCGTCCGGGCCTTGACCGCCTTGACGGCCTTGCCCTTGAGCTGCGCGCCGGTCAGGTACTTGACCTCGGAGGTGTTGCCGGCGGACGCGGCCTCGACGGGCTTCGCGTCGGCGGCGCGGGCCCGCATGTCCTTCGCGGCCCGGGCGTCGTACGTGCGGTCCAGGAAGGCGATGCCGCCGTCCTTGGTGACGGACAGGCTGAAGGGCGTGTTGTCCGTGCTGGTGACCAGCTCGGACTTCCCGCTCCCGGTGATCCGGACGATGGCGTTGCCCTGTGCGGCGACGATGCCGCCCCGGGTCGGGACCGCGGAGGTGACCTGGCCCTGCACCGTGATCTTCTTCTGCGTCTTGCCCGTACGGGCGTCGACGGTGATCAGGCGGGTCTCGTTCCTGTCCGACATGTTCTCGTCGGTGAACTGCGACAGCACCGCCTGCTCACCGTCGCCGCAGCCCGGCGAGAAGTAGGCGAGGCTGGCCTGGAACGGCAGCTTCGTGACCTCTCCCGAGTTCAGATCCACGGCGGCCGTGAACGCGCCCCGGGCCATGAGGCTGGGCTTGTTGGTGAAGGTGCGCGGCGCGTAGGCGACCAGGGCACGATCACCGGAGGCGGTGACACAGGCGTTGCCGATCCAGGTGTCGGTGTCGGAGAACCCGGGTTCGACGAGGGTCGCCGCGGTCTTCCAGCGGTAGCCGTCGGCCTCGTCGGCGGTCATGAAGTGGAAGCCCGTGGCGTCACCGATGGTGGTCCACGCGGTGTCGGAGGACTTGGTGTAGCCGCTGCCGAGCACCTTGCTGCGCTTCTCGGCGGGAACGCGGTCCTTGTCGCCGTCCTGGTCCGCCTTCACACCGGGCGCGGCGGGGTCGGACCATCCTTCGGCGGCGTTCGGGGGCGGCGTCGGTGCCTGGGGGGCGGATTGCGCCTGGATCGCGGTTCCGAACGCTATCGCCGTGGCGATGGCGCAGGCGATGGGCACACGCGCGTACGTGTGTCTGCTGACACTTCTCGGTCTCAAAGCGTTGGTCTCCTTGAGTAAGAGGTGAGGAAGTGCTCGTGCGGCAGCGCAGCGGAGCCTCTGCACGAGGGGGGGATGCGTCGATGGGGCGGATGGACGGCGGATGGGAGCGCTCCCGAAGACGAGGCCGACCGGTCACTCGCGCGTGTCGATGCCGGTGCGGCCTCTGCGTCAGGGACTGGGTCAGCGACCGTTGTTCTGCTCTGCCGGAAGGCCGGCCGGGCTGAATTGGGGCTGATTCCGAGCAGCAACGCGTGCGACGCCTGCGTTGTCGCCTACGTTGTCGCCGTGATTCGGCCGACGATGGTCCTCAGGCTCCGCTATGCGGAACAGCATCGGCTCGGTGTGATGCGCGGCGGGCTTGCCGGCCAAATGGCTCAGGCCGCGGCGCAGATACCTTCGGCAGGTGTCCCATTTCCGTCTCTCCCCCGTCTCGACGCAACGGGAGGAACACGGCTGTATGTGGCGTTGCGTCGGCAACACCTGCTCCCCCCGGGCGACACGCAGAGACCGGGCTGGTGAGACCAGGTCGCCTGAGTGCGAGGTCACTGTAGACGCGTGGCACCGGCGGAAAAAAGAACTGGTCGAGGCATGGCAAAAAGAAGGTCATGTTGATGAAGAGTCCGGACATGGCGTGCCCTGACTTCTGATCAGTGATTTTCCGTTGAACGGAATGGGGCGGGCCGGACCGCGTGCTTAGGTACGTTGGCTGATTCCGGCCCCCGAACTGCCTGGTGCGAACCGGGGTGCGTCGACCGGCGATTCTGGTTCGGAGGTGCTTGATCCGGAAAGCCGGGCTCGCGCCCCCGTTACGGCGTTCGCATCGGCGTCGGCCACTCTCGGCAGGGCTGTGCGGCGATGACAAGGCGGTGCCGGAAAACTGAGTTCCTGTCAGCACTGCCCGAGCGCGGCCTGCCCGAGTCCCTAGCGTCCGGGGGATGGACATGAGCTGCAGCAGAAGAAGGACATGGCATGGCGCCGCGCTGGCGGTGCTGTTGGCCGCGGGGACGCTCACGGCGGCATCTCCCGGTGCCCGTGCGGACGCGGCGCGGACGGAGACGCCGGTGGCGTCGACGTCTCCGGTCGCCGGGGTGCGCGAGTCGGTGGTGCGGGTGAAGGTGCCGTTGCCGGGGTCGGCCGGTCCCCGCCCCGCCGCGTGCGACTGGCTGTCGTACCTGCGCTACCGCGCCGCCGACGGGCCCGAGGCGTCGGCTGACGCGGACCGGGTTCTCGTCGCCCAGCCGGGCATCCTGGAGGGGGCCGGAGCGTTCGACAGCGTCGCCCGCAACACCGTGGCGACCGCCGCCGCACAGGGCCGGCACATCGAGTTCTGGGCCCTGGACCGGCGCTCCAACTGTCTGGAGGACCGCACCGGCATCGCCTCCGGCGACCAGCACACGGCCGTCGACTACTACTACCGGGGCGAGCAGGTCGACGGGCGTACCTTCGAGGGGTACGCCGACAACGGAGAGTTGGGGTGGATGGCGCGGCTCGGCATCGAGCAGACCGTCCGGGACCAGTACGACCTGCTCTCCGCCGAGCTGCCCGACCAGGGGGCGCGGAAACGGAAGGTGCTGTGCGGCGGTCACTCGCTGGGCGGTGTCATCACCGGCTACTTCGCCACCGCCGACTTCGACGGGAACCCGGCCACCACGACCGACGCCGGACACAACCAGTGCGCCGGCTACTTCGCCCTTGACACCACCGTCTCCACCTCCCTGGGCGACCTCAGCGGCAGCATCCCCGACGACACCAACCTGCCGGATGTCGGGCTCGGCTACGGCGCCGTACAGGCGGGCCTGGACGGCGGCGTGCTGCCCCGCTCGCTGTCCGCCCCGGTACTGCTCAACCCCGAGACCATGACCCTGCTCGCCATCGCCGGACTCGGCGCCCTACAGGCCCCCGCAGCCGAGGCAGACCTGCCCCGCTACCTGCCCTCCAACCTCAACATCGAGGCCACCAACCGCTTCCTGTTCTCCAAGGACACCGCCACCTTCCTCACCGGCTCACCCGGCGTGAAGGACTTCCGGCTCACCAACGCGGCGGTACTCGGCGCGCTGCTCGACGACAACTCCGTACCCCTGGCGTTCCTGCAGAGCAGCGTCGGATTCTTCGACGGCGGGCCGGTCGTCGACAAGAACTTCCCCGCCGCCAACGGGAGTGAGCAGCAGCCCGGGCTGTACGGCACCGACTACAAGGCGATCCCGGGCCGGCCGCACGGGCCGCTGTACACATGGCGTGATTACGACCGTGTCGGCGACGCCGACGACCCCGGGTACCGGTCGGCCGACGGCACGCCCTTCACCGCCGCCGGCAAGGAGGTCACCGACATCCGGGAGCTGGCCCGCAGTCTGGCCGAGCAGCCGCTGGACTTCACCGAGCAGTACTTCCCCACCAAGCTGGTCACCGACCTCGAACTGGCGACCTCGCCGCAGGTGAAGAAGCTCGTCGTGCATCCGGACGGGCTCACCGCCACCCCCACCCTCACGGCCCTCGCGGGCGACGGACTGCTCGCGGGCCGCGTTCCGGCCGACCTGCACCCGCTGATCGCACCCGGCTACCAGCACCTCGACGTGCTGACCGCCGCGTCCGTACAGAACAACGGCGGGCCCGAGGTCGTCTCCACCGGGCTCGCGCGGTTCGCCGATTCCCCCAAATACCCGAACTCCCCGAACTCACCGAACTCCGTGAACTGACGGCTCCGCGCACGCACTTGGGGCCTGGGAGGAGCGTCTCCTCCCAGGCGCCTGCGCGCATGGCGCGCGGTCCCGTCGGTGCCGGTGCGGCTCAGATCCTGCCCGCGGCGAACGCGGCCGCCGCGTCGGCGTTCGCCGTGTAGCCGAGGTGTGCTCCCACGTCGTTCCCGCCGTTCTCACAGACGGGGTCGCCCTTGGCGCAGAAGTCGATCGTGCGGCTCTGGTAGACGCCGGTGACGCTCTTGCCGATGGCCCGGATCGGGTTGCCGAACAGCAGCACGGCGGCGACCTTCGGCTCGACCGCGGCCGGCAGGGTGGCCACGATGGGGCTGCCGACGACCGCGCCCTCGCTGCTGATGCCGATGGAGTTGTCGACGACGTTCGCCCCCTGTGAATAGCCGACGAGAACGAACCGCTGGTTCGGGCAGGCGGCGGCCTGCTGTTTGACGTGGTTCACCAGATCCGCGTTGCCCTGTGCGGCCGAGGTCAGGGAAAGGTCCGCGGGGTAGTTCACCTTGTAGCTGGAGAGGGTTTTTCCGGTGATTTTCTTCTGCAGCGCGGAATACACGGGGTCGCCGACGATGAAGCCGAGCGTGCCCGGTTCGAACGTGCCGCGGGCCGCGACGACGTCGATGTCCGTGCAGGCCGCGGCCGTGGCGGTGGGCGTGGAGAGGGTGGTGAGTCCGGCGCCGCCGGCCAGCGAGAGCGCCGCCAGGCACAAACGTATACGCATGGGGATCCTCCGCGATGGGGGCGCGGGATGCGCCCGCGAAAAAGGACTTCCCGAACGTATTCGCTGTACTTGGCCGGGTGTTATGGATGGAATTATGGAAGTGTCGCGATTTTTTGTTGCCGGATGAGTAAGCGGACGAGTGCCGGATGAGTACCGGAAATCAGTCCTGCCGGTTGTGCATCGATTCCGCGCGCAGCGCCAGAATCAACTCCAGGCGCGTGTCCGGATCGTGCAGGGCGTCGCCGAACAGCTTCTCCAGCTGGCGCAGCCGGTAGCGGACCGTCTGCGGATGGATGTGCAGCCGGGCGGCGACGTCCGGGACGTTGCTGCCGCCGAGCAGCCAGGCCAGCAGCGTCTCGGTGAGCCGGGCGCGCTGCCCCGCCGACACCGAGTCGAGCGGGGCGAGGGCGCCGGCCCGCAGCCGGCCGAGCAGCGGCTCGTCGGCATGGAGCAGCAGCGTCGACAGATGATCGGCGCAGCGCACCACGTCCTGCCGGGGCAGGACCCCACGCCCCATCAGCCCCAGGGCCCGGGTGGCCCACCGCAAGGACTGCGCCGCCTCGGCGAGCGGCACCGTCGGACCGATCGCGGCCGGACGTCCCCGCAGCGCGAGTGCGAAACCATGCCCGGCCCACCGACCGGAGTCCTCGGGATCGGGTACCAGCATGCGGGGCGGCCGGGACTCCATGTCCACCAGGGCTCCCGACAAGGCCAGGGGCCGGTCCTCCGTACGTTGGTCGGGGGCGCCCGCGAGCGCCACGACCGCGACCTGCCGCGGAACCGTCCACCGTGCGCTGTGCGCCAGCTTCTGGACCGCCTCCGGGACCACCGGGCCCTTGCCGAGGAGCAGGTCGAGCAGTTGCCGACGGCGCCGGTCCAGCTCGTCCGAGCGGTGCAGCTGCTCCTCCGCGAACCCGGCCGCGGCGGCCTCCGCGACCTCGTGCACCGTCCGGAAGGCGAGTTCGCCCAGCGCGGCCACGACCGTCGAGTCCAGCCCGAGTGTCTCCGCCTCGCGACTCATGAGCCGCCAGGCGTGCATGCCGCCCACGCGCACGGCGGACTGGAGCACATCCAGGTTCCGGCCCTCCTGGGCCACGGCACGACCCAGGGCGTTGTACGTCGCGGCGATCGACTCCCCGTCGTCGCGCGGGTCGGCGATGTGGTCCACGAACAGGGTCAGCGCCTGCACCACCCCGGCCCGCAGGTTCCTGCCGTACGGGCCGTCGGGCGGCTGGGCGTACTCGGGAACCTCACGGCGGACCTCGGCCTCCACCTGGTCGGCGACGGCGATGAGCTGGGCGCGCAGCAGCTCGGCGAGCTCGGCCGGCACCGGCCCGGCCCCGGACCCGTTCGTCAGGTTGTGCGGGGTGGCGAACGCCATCGCGGACACTCCTTTCGCCCGGAACCGGTTCGCCCGCGCGGTGTTGCCCGAGGGGCGAGTGGGGCGTCCCGGGTTGGACGGACGCTCCCTCCGATCCGTTCCGTGCCCCCACGGCACCGGAGTCACTCCGGTACGCCCAGGGCACGGGCGAGCATCGGCCACGACGCGGTGAACTCCCGTTTCCAGTACGCCCAGTTGTGTCCTCCCCCCGCGTAGAAGTGGCTGTCCACCGGGATGCCGAGTCGGGCCAGCGCGTCGGTGAAGCCGTGCGCGGAGGGCCACAACGCGCTCTCCAGCGCCTCGGGCAGCGGATCGCCGCCGCCCCCGAACAGACCACTGCCCTGCGACACGTACAGAGCGGTGCCGCGCAGCCCCGCGGCACGGGCGCGGGGGTTGAAGTCCCGCCAGGTCAGGAGGTTCAGGACCGGATGGCCCCACAGAGAGGCGGCCGGCAGGTTCTCCCGGGCCACGATGGCGTCCATGATGGCGGGCACGCCGGGCGCGGTGGTGTCCAGGACCCCGCTGTAGGAGGCGGCCGCGGCGAACACGCCCGGATGCCGGGCCGCGTGCGCCATCGCCCCGTACCCTCCGGTCGAGACCCCGGCGACGGCCCGTACGCCGGACGCCCGGTAGTCCCGGGCGAGCAGCGCGGGAACCTCCGTCACCTGGAAGGTCTCGTAGTCGGAGCCGTCGCGCCAGACGCTCGGAATGCCGGTCGGGCCCGCGTCCGGCATCGCCACGATCAGGTCGCGGCCCTCGGTGAAGGCCACGATGTCCGTCTCCCGCGTCCAGGACGTGTGGTCGTCGTGGGCGCCGTGCAGCAGATACAGCACCGGATACGTCCGCGCCGGGTCCGTGCCGAAGCCCGACGGCAGTATCAGCCGCACCGGTGCGGCGCGGCCCAGGGCGGCGGAGGACACCGACAGTTCGAGCGTGCGCGGTCCCAGCCGGGTGGCCGCCCGGGCGCGACCCGTGCCGGTCGCGGCGCCGAACAGAACGGTCAGACCGGCGGCGGTCGCCGCCTTGGCGACGGTGCGCCGGGACACTCCGGTGATGCGGTCGGGCATGGCGGCTCCTCGGGTTCCGGTTCGGGGGAACCGGGTTCTGGTTCAGGGGGAGGGGGTGCGCTCGGCGAGCGAACGGCTCAGATGCGTGGCGATCTCGTCGACGTACGGCGGGTCCAGCAGCGCCAGATGATGTCCGTTCACCCGGACGACCTCCAGACACGGGCACACCTCGTCCCAGCCCAGCGCCTCGTCGTCGCGCTCGTACGCCGGATCGCGCACCGTGTGCGGCGCCGGCTCGGTGGCGCGGTAGAGCAGCACCCGGCCGCCGTACCCTTCCGGCCGGTGCGCCTCGCCGATCCTCAGGTCCAGGTAGGAGGCGCGCTGGTGCTCCAACGCGGCGCGCGGCACGTCGACGGCCTCCCGTACGGCCCGCAGCACGACGTCGATACGGTCCCTGTCGTCGTCCATCGCCACCAGGTCGTCGTACGGCAACTCCAGCCGCACACCGTAGGTTTCGGCGAGGTGCCCCGCGAACCCCTCGAAGTGGGCCCGGATCCGGTCGGCCGGTGTCAGCCCGGGCCGGGGGAGGGGCCGTACGGAGTCGAGGAGCACCACGAGCGGTACGTCCCGTCCGGCTGCGGCCAGCTGCCGTGCGGTCTCCTGGGCGACGAAGCCGCCGAAGGACCAGCCACCCAGCAGCACGGGCCCGTCGGGGTGCGCGGCACCGATCGCCTCGGCGTAGCGGCGCGCCTTGTCCGCCACCGTGCGGGCCTCGTCGATCCGGTCGAGTCCGAACACCGGCTGCTCCGCGCCCAGCCCCTGCGCGAGCGCCCGGTACACGGTGCTCGGACCGCCGGCCGCGTGCACGAGGAACAGCGGGGGCCGGGAGCCGGTGGCGCGCAAGGGACGCGGGGACACGCCACCGGCCGACTGGGGGAGGGCCCGCTCGACGCGGGCGGCCGCCTCGGCGACGGTGGCGGCACCGAGCAGGTCGCGCAGGGGCAGTTCGACGTCGAACTCGCGCTCGACGGCCGTACGGATACGGACCGCCATGAGGGAGTCCAGGCCGAGATCGGCAAGCGCGACGGTGGGGGTGATCCGGGTCGGCGGGTGGCCGGTCACGGTGACGATGTGATGGGCCAGGCGGGCCAGGACGGGGGAGTGCTCCGCCGGGTGCGCGGGGCTGTCGGCGGGTCCGGCCGCGCGGGTGCTGCCATGGCCGCGCCCTAGGCCTCCGACCGGGGGCTCGGTGGCCTGCGCGTGGCGGTCGGCGGACGGGGCCGCGCCGACCTGCGGGTGGCTGCCGCCGCGTTCGGGCGCGCCCGCGTCCGCACCGGCGTGCCACTCGACCGATGCCGATGCCGATGCCGACTCCGACGCCGAAGACGCCGGTCCCGCCCCCGCTCTCGCCCTCCCGTCCGTCCACCAGTGCCGCGTATGCCGCCAGCGGGGACCGGGCAGGTCGATGACCCGGCCGGGCGGAAGCGGCAGCCGCTGTCCCGCCGCGTACAGGGCGCCCAACTGGACGGCGAACGCCGCGGATCCGTCCGCGTCACGGCGCAGCGTCGGCAGGGCGAGTGCGCCGGGCACGGTGTCGGTGAGGGCGCCCGTGAGCACCGGATGGGGTGAGATCTCCACGAAGGCCGTATGTCCGTCGGCCGCTGCCGCCGCGACGGCCCGGTCCAGGTGTACCGGCCGGCGCAGGTTGGCGGCCCAGTGGGCGGCGTCGAAGGCGCTCTCGTCGCGCGGGTCGTCGAGAACGGTGGAGTACACGGGGATTCGCGCCCGGCGCCCCCGCACACCGGCCAGCGCCTCGGTCAGACCCGGCAGCAGCGCGTCGACCTGCGGGGAGTGCCCGGCGCCCACAACCCGCATCGCCCGGACGGCCCGGCCCTCCTGCTGGAGACGGCTCACCAGACGCTCCACCGCCGCCTCCGCTCCGGTCACGACCTTCTGCCGCGGCGAGGAGTGAACGGCGACATGCACCCCCGGGAAGTCCCGTTCCAGATGGTCGAGTTCGGAGTCGTCCAGGTCGGCCACGGCCATCGCACCGCCACGCAGCCCGCTCAGCAGACGAGCGCGTACGGCGACGACACGCGCCCCGTCGGCCACGTCGAGGGCACCGGCGCACACACTCGCCGCCACCTCGCCCATGGAGTGGCCGATCACGGCCGCGGGCTCGACACCGTACGAGCGCCACAGCTCGGCGAGTGCCAACTGCAGCCCGAACAGGAGGGGTTGGGCGGTGTCGAGACGGTCCAGGCCGGTGCCCGAGGCCAGGTGGTCGTACAGGGACAGGTCACCGCACTCGGCGGCGAGCTGCGGGTCGAGCTTCTCCACGGCGGCGGCGAACGCGGGTTCCTCGGCGAGCAGTCGGCGTCCCATGCCGGGCCACTGGGTGCCGTACCCGGAGAAGACCCACACCGTGCCGGGCCCCACGAGGTCCCGGTCACCCGTCGTGACCCGCCCGTCCGGGCGGCCGACCGCCAACTCGCCGAGGGCGAGGGCGAGTTCGTCACGGTCACGGGCGACGACCGCGGCACGTACGGGCCCGCGGCCGGTGCGCCCGGCGAGCGTGCGAGCCACGTCGGCGGGGTGCGCCGCGCGGCCCTCGGGCGTCCGCAGCCAGGCCGAGACCCGACCCGCGGTGTCGCGGACCCGCTCGGTGTCGGCGTCGGAGAGGAGGTGCAGGCGGGCGGCCGGCCCGTCGGCCGGGGGCGAGGGCAGGGCGACGGGCCGCCATTCCTCCAGCACCACATGGGCGTTGGTGCCGCCGAACCCGAATCCGGAGACTCCGGCGACGGCGGTGCCGCCGTAGCGGGGCCACGGCTCGGGCTCGCTCACGACGCGCAGCCGGGCGTCGCGCAGGGCGCTGCCGTCCGCACAGTGCAGAGAGGGCGGGATGAGGTCGTGATGCAGGGCGAGCACGGTCTTCACCAGGCCGGCCACGCCCGCGGCGGACTCCAGATGGCCGAGGTTGCCCTTGACCGAGCCCAGCAGCAGCGGCTGATCGGGGTCGCGGCCGGGCCCGAGGACCGCGCCGAGTGCGCCCGCCTCGATCGGGTCGCCCAACGGGGTGCCCGTACCGTGCGCCTCGACGAGGTCGACCTGCGCCGGGGTGATCCCGGCCCGCGCGTACGCCGACTCCAACAGGGCCTGCTGGGCTGCCGGGTTGGGGGCCATCAGACCGTTGGACCGGCCGTCGGAGTTGACGGCCGTGGTACGGATCACCGCCAGCACCCGGTCGCCGTCCCGCTCGGCGTGGGACAGCCGCTTGAGGACCACGGCCGCGCAGCCCTCGCCGCGCCCGATGCCGTCGGCCGCCGCCGAGAACGGTTTGCACCGCCCGTCCGGCGCGAGGGCGCCCGCCCGCCGGAAGGCGACCGTGACGGCGGGCGACAGCAGCAGATTGACCCCGGCGGCGATCGCCGTGTCGCTCTCACCCGCCCGCAGGCTGACGCAGGCGTGGTGCACCGCGACCAGCGAGGACGAGCAGGCGGTGTCCACGGCCAGGGACGGGCCACGCGTGTCCAGGACGTACGCCAGCCGGCCCGCGGTGACGCTCAGGGCCGCACCGGCGGGGGCCCACGGGTCGACGGCGTCGGGATCCGCGCCGGTCAACTGCCCGTACTCCGGGGCGGAGACACCGACGAAGACGCCCGTGGCGGTGCCCGCCAGGGACGCGGCCGGGACGGCGGCGTGGTCGAGCGCCTCGTGGACGACCTCCAGCAGGATCCGCTGCTGGGGGTCCATCACCGCGGCCTCGCGCGGAGTGATGCGGAAGAAGTCCGCGTCGAACCCGGCGATGTCGTCGAGGTAACCGCCGTAGGGATGCGCGTCCGCGGGCGGGTAGGCGGTGAAGTCCCGCCAGCGGTCCTCGGGTACGCGCCGGATCGCGTCCACGCCCTCGCACAGCAGCCGCCAGTAGTCACCCGGCCCGTGCACGCCGCCGGGCAGCCGGCAGCCGACGCCGATGACCGCGACGGGCTCACCGGGGGAGCCGGATCCCGGTGCCATGACGAGCGGCGCGGGCCCCGGGGCCGTCCCGCACAGCCGTGCCACCAGCGCCTCCCCGGTCGGCGCCTCCCACAGCAAGGTCGGCGGCAGTTCGCATCCGGTGACGCGGGACAACTCCCCGGCCAGGGCGACCGCGTCCCGCGAGGACATGCCGAGCTCCGCGAGCTGCCGGTCCATCGGGACGTCTTCGGGATCCGTGCCGTTCCAGGAAGCCACCCGCTCGGCGATCACCCGACGCAGCGCCGCCGCGTCGACGCCCCTCATCCGGCGGCCCTCGACGTGGAATCGGCCGCGGCGTCGGCCGGTGGTGGTGTGCCGACCGGTGTGCCGCCAGCCTTCCCGCCGCCCTGCGGGTACGCACCCTCCAGGTACCGCGCCCGGGTCAGAGCCCGTGACACCTTGCCGCTGGAGGTGCGGGCGACCGTGCCCGGCGGCACGAGCACGACGTCGGCGAGCCGCAGCCCGTGCCGCGAGGAGACGGCGCCGCGCACGGCACGCACCACGGCCCGCACATCGAGCTCGGCCGGGGACACCGTCCGTGCGTGCTCAGCCACCACGACGACCCGCTCACCCGCGCCGCCCGGCACCGCGAAGGCGGCGAGCCGGTCCCGGCGTACGGCAGGGTGCGCTTCCTGGGCCGTGGCCTCCAGGTCCTGCGGGTAGTGGTTGCGGCCGTCGACGATGACGAGGTCCTTCAGCCGCCCGGTGACGATCAGCTGGCCCTCCAACACGGCGCCCAGGTCACCGGTGCGCAGCCACCGGCCGTCCGGCGCTTCCGAGCCGCCGGCGAACTCGGCCCCGAAGACCCGCTCGCTCTCCTCCCGCCGATTCCAGTAACCCCGGCCGACGTTGGGCCCCTGCACCCAGATCTCCCCGACCTCCCCCTCGGACAGCACGGCACGGGTGACCGGGTCGGCGATCCGGACCCGCTGGCCCGCCGGGGTGCCGCAGCCGGCCAGCAGTACGGCTCTGGGGTCGTCGGGCCGGGCGGGCAGGGCCTTCCCGGCGGCGAGGGCGTCCCGGTCCAGCGCGAACCGGCCGAGCGGCACACCGGGCCGGGCGGCACTGACGAAGACGGTGGCCTCGGCGAGCCCGTACGAGGGACAGTGGGCCGTGGCGGGCAGGCCCCGGTCCGCGAAGGCGGCGTGGAAACGGTCGGCCGTGCCCGGGCGGACCGGCTCGCTGCCGTTGATCAGCGCGGTGACACCGTCGAGGCGCAGGTCCGCCTTCTGGGCGTCGGTGACGGCGCCGACGCAGTAGTCGTACGCGAAGTTGGGCGCGGCGCTGATGGCCCGCGGATGCGCGCCGAGCAGCCGGAGCCAGCGCACGGGCTCGTTCAGGAAGGCGGCCGGGTCCATCAGCACCGACAGCGCACCGCGCACCACGGGCGCGGCGACGCTGAGCACCAGCCCCATGTCGTGGTAGAGCGGCAGCCAGCCCACGCAGGTCACCGGATGGGCGTCGGCACCGTAGGCGGTCAGCGCCTGCCGGGCGTTGGCGACGACGTTGGCGTGGGTGATCTCCACACCCGCCGGAGCACGCGTCGAACCGGAGGTGTACTGGAGATAGGCGGTCGCCCCGGCATCCGGCTCGACCGGCCGCCAGTCCCGGGCGTTGTCGTCCGGCACCTCGTCGGCACAGACGATCCGCATCCGCCCCTCGCCGCCACCGTCCTTGCCTTCGTCGCCGACCGCACGCGCGCAGAAGTCCTGCACCTCCTGCCGCAGACGACTCGTGGTCACGACGGCCGTGGGGCGTGCGTCGGCCAGGACGCCCGAGAGCCGGTCCGTGTGCCCGGGCAGGCCGGGCGGATACAGCGGCACGGCGACCAGCCCGGCCGTGAGCGCGGCCAGGAACCCGGTGACGTAGTCCGTGCCCTGCGGGCACAACAACGCCACGCGCGCTCCCGGTTCGGCCTGCTCGGCGAGGCGGGCGGCGAGCGCGCGCACCCGCAGGTCCAGCCGGCGCCAGGTCAGGGTGCGGTGGACGCCGCGTGAGTGCGGTGCCGGGTACTCGACGAAGGTGAACGCCCGGCGGTCGGGGGCGGTTTCGGCCCAGTGCCGCACATATTGGGGCAGGGTCCGGCACGTGGGGGAGAGCGGGGGGCGGCGGCTGTCCATCGGGGTGTGGCTCCTGACGTCGCGGTACGGGGGGACGCGCCTCGGTGGAGATGGGCTCAGAGCGGGATGTTGCCGTGCCTGCGCTGTGGCAGTGGCGTGCGTTTGCCGTGGAGGGCGTTCAGGGCGCGGCAGATGTGGTCGCGGGTGTCGCGAGGGGCGATCACAGCGTCGACGTATCCGCGTTCGGCGGCGAGGTAGGGGGTGCCGTGGGTGCGCTCGTACCCGGCGACCAGGCGGGCGCGCAGGGCCTCGGGATCGTCGGCGGCGGCCAGCTCGCGCCGGTGCAGGACGCCCACCGCGCCCTCGGCGCCCATGACGGCGATGCGGGCGGTGGGCCAGGCGAGGTTGATGTCGGCGCCGAGGTGCTTGGAACCCATCACCGCGTACCCGCCGCCGTACGCCTTGCGCACCACGACCGTGACCTTGGGGACGGTGGCCTCGGCGTACGCGTACAGGAGTTTCGCCCCACGCCGGATGATGCCGCCCCGCTCCTGTCGTACGCCGGACAGATAGCCAGGGACGTCGGCGAACGTCAGCAGCGGGATGCCGAACGCGTCGCAGAACCGTACGAAACGCGCGGCCTTCTCGGAGGCGTCGATGTCGAGGACCCCGGCGGCGTGCAGCGGCTGGTTGGCGACGACGCCGACCGACCGGCCCTCGACCCGCGCCAGGGCGCAGATGATGTTCGGCGCGAACAGCTCCTGCACGTCCAGCAGTTCACCGTCGTCGACCACCGCCCGCAGGACCTCCCGCATGTCGTAGGCCTTCCCGAGCCGGTCCGGGACGACGGCGTCCAGCCCGTCGCCCGCGGGGGCGTCGCCGGGCGCGTACTGCGGGGGCCGCTCCAGGTTGTTGTCCGGCAGATACGACAGCAGATCGCGTACGACGTCCAGGGCGTCCTCCTCGTCGGCGGCGAGGAAGTGCGCGTTGCCGTTGACGGCGTTGCTGGTGCGGGCGCCGCCCAGTTCCTCGGCGGTGGCGCGCTCGCCGGTGACCGCCTCGATGACGTCGGGGCCGGTGACGAACATGTGCGAGGCGCCGTCGACCATCACCGTGAAGTCGGTGATCGCCGGAGAGTAGGCGGCCCCGCCCGCACACGGCCCCAGCACGACCGAGATCTGCGGAATCACCCCGGACGCCTGCACGTTGCGGCGCACCAGCTCGGCATAGAGGGCGAGTGAGGCGACCCCCTCCTGGATACGGGCGCCGCCGCCGTCGTTGAGCCCGACGACCGGGCAGCCGGTCTTCAGGGCGAGGTCCATGAGGGCGACGGTCTTCTCGCCGAACGCCTCGCCCATGCTGCCGCCGAAGACCGCGGAGTCCTGGGCGAACACACACACCCGGCGTCCGTCGACCGTGCCGTACCCGGTGACCACGCCGTCGCCGTAGGGCCGTCGCCCGTCGTCCGCGGCGGGCCGCGCCCGCACGAACAGGCCGGTCTCGGTGAAGGACCCCTTGTCCAGCAGCCGCTCGACCCGCTCCCGGGCCCCGAACTCCCCGCGCCTGCGCACGCCGCCCGGCATCAGGGCCTGCTCGCGGCGGCGGGCCAGGTCGGTGATGCGTTCCTCTTTGGTCACAACCACCTCCGAAGTGGTTGTCGAATATGGCAGCGCGAAGGCGAATGTCTGAGCGAATCACCGTTGGCTGTGGGGGAGTTGAGTCCTCCGGAACGGAATTTCATCCCTGTGTGACAAGGGACCGCACAGCGCTGACATGTCGGCCACGGTGAGGTCCGCGCGGATCGAACCCGCCCGTGGAGTGCACCCTCGCTCAGGGCTGTGCGCGGTCACGGCCATGGTCGGTGGCGTACGCGGTGAACACTTCCGCCGGTGAGCCTCCGGTGTGGAGGAAACGCTGGTCGAGGATGGTGGCGAGGTCTGCCAGCGCGCCGGCCAGCAGTTCGCCGGCCAGTCGTACCTCGGGCCGTCGCGCTCTCTGTCCGCGCTCGGCGAGGTCGGCGGCGTAGCCGACCATGGCTGCCAGCGACGAGTGGTCCTCGCCGTCATGGAAGTAGTAGGCCTCGGCGTACTGCGTGAAGTCGATACGGACGCGTACGACCTCGGTGGCCAGGCTGTCCAGGAGCAGGGCTCCCGCAGTGGAGTCGAGCTGCCCGGTCGCCGGGTCCGCGTCGCGCAGCAGCGCCAGCCGGATGGCGAGGACCCTCCTGCGGGTCAGCGCCGGGTAGATCTCCAGCACCCAGGAGACCGTGGCCGTCAGCAGGGCGAAGCCGACGAGGGCTTCCAGCGGTGAGACCAGGCGGAGCCAGTGTTCGCCGGGCGCGATGTCTCCCAGGCCCAGCGTGGCCACCGTGACGAGCGAGAGGTACAGGGAGTCCAGCAGTGCCGGCTCCTGTGCCGCCTTTGAACCGGGTGAGAAGGCGAACGACTCCGGCATGTGCGGCCAGTAGACGATGGCCCAGCCGATGATGACGGTTCCGGCCCACATGCCCACCACCGTCACCATGGCCAGCGGTCCGATGAGCCCTACCACCCGTCTGCGCGCACGGAGCCGCCGGGCCAGTCGCCACAGCGCCGTCATCACGACACGGCTCAGGCCGCCGTGGCGGGTGGGGTGCCAGAGTGTGTGGAACAGGTCCCGCAAGCCGACCATGACGAGCCCGGCACCGACCAGCGAGACCAACCACTCCATGCATGTCTCCCACAGCTCTGCACCCGGCGCGGAGCCCCGTGTTCGAGGCCCAGCCCCCAAACTGACGGATCATGCGGCGGACGCGGCGGCACCACGCGGATCGGGGACTCCGCCGAGTCCTGGCTCAACGGCGGGGACAGCGTCCCGGACCGGCCGGAGACCGCGTGGTGACCTGGGCGTGTGGTGGGGGATGGTCAGGGCTGGATGTCGAGTACATCCGTCACCGGGCGGCGCGGTGTGCGAGGGCCCTTGGGCCCGTACCCCAGACGCAGCACCAACTGCTGGTAGCCCGTCCCGGTCACCGGATCGCGCAGCGGCCAGCGCAGGTCCGTCCATTCGAGGGGCTGGGTGACGAAGGAACTGGACAGGCCCTTGAGGGTGGCCAGCAGCAGGACGCGTTCCATGGCCTGGCCGGCGCGGAGCCAGTCCGCGGGACGGTCGTGGACCGTGCTGAGGAGGGCCAGTTGAGGGTTCTGCTCGAAGTCCGCCGCGTCCCGTCCCGCCACCTGCCGGGGGCCGGCGAAGTCGCGCATGGGGGCTCTGCCTCCGCGCTTGCGTGGACCGAAGGCGTACTGCGGGACTCCGTCGTCGGCGGTGTTCACCGAGGGGGCGTCGATCCGGGTCCACCGCGCCAGGTCCTGTTGGCTGCCGGGGTCGGTGATGATGCGTGCCTCGGCTTCCTGGACCAGTTCCAGCACGTCCTGAAGATGCCATGAGGTGGGGAACGACAGGGTTGCTCCCTCATCGCGAGCGGCCACGCCGAGAGCTTCCCGCAGGGACTCGGGGATCCTCGTCTCCTCGAACGGACAGCGGCTGCTGTGCCGCTGACGGATCGCCGGATGCAGCGCGCCCAGGCCGCTCTCGTGGCCTGCGGGGCCGGTCAACCGTACGCTCGCGAGCAGCGCGGGGTCGGCGGCATCGGGCAGCAGCCGGGTTTCCGGGTGCCAGCCGTCGTGGACCACGGCGACCCTGAGGTTCAACAGGGCACCGCCGCAGCCGAGATGGAGCGCGCGGGCGTCAGGGTCGGAGTGCGGTATGGCACGGTCGAAGTCGGCATGCAGCTCGAACGTCTGAGTGCCCTGGAAATAGCGGAACCGCCAGGGCTGCGCGTTGTGCATCGACGGCGCGGCCACGGCGTCGTGGACCAGGGCCGCCACCCGTTCGTCGGACGGTGCGTGTCTGCTCAACTGTCGGCTCACGGGAGCCTCCCTTCGCGAGTCGGCGGCATGCCGGGACGAGACCACCGCCCCTGGCCGCCTACTGCGCGGCCGGGGTGATGCGGCGGCCCGTGAGGCGCGTGGGCCGGACCGACACCCACATCTCGCGTTCGCCGCCGGCCCACGGCATCGTGTGGGCGTGTCGGGCGAGCCTGCGCACGGTGTCCGGCTCCGTCACGACGCTCGCGGGGCCGACGGCGAGCACGCTCCAGCCCTGGCTCAGGGCCTCGTCGACGTGGTCGACCTCGAAGGCGACGTCCGTTCCCACGGCCGCCGAGGGCACGGAGCCGGGCGTGGTTCGGAACACGATCGTGTCGTCGACGACCTCGTAGTTGACCGGGACGACCGCCGGGCGGCCGTCGGACGTCGACACCGCGACACGCCCCACCCCGTGCGTGGAGAGAAGCGTGCGGCACTCCTGCGGGCCGAGGTCGCGCAGCTCAGGGTGGAGCAGTGCGTGGCCCTGACCGGGAGGGAGATCGACACCTCCGCCGCGCAGGGTGCCGACAGTGGTGCCGAGTGCGTCGGCCAGCCTGATGAGAGTCGCCGCCGTCGGGTCGGCGGGCCGTTCCTCCAGGTACTTCAGATACTCGGGCGACATGCGTGCGCGGCGGGCGGTTTCCTCCCGGCCGAGCCTCTGTCTGCGACGTTCGACGGCCACGCGCCGGCCGATGTCTCCGGGGCTGGGTGTCCCGGCCGGTCGGCCTGCTTCGGACACGGTCTCCGCCTGCCCGACGTGCTGAACGTGTGCGTCGGGCCCGGGGAACACCAGGGTCACTTCGTCCGTGTCCGACCAGCGCACGTCGTAGGGAGGTGTTCCGTCCTCGTGGTGGAGTCCGACGATCTCGCCGTCGCGCCGGGTGGCGCCGGTCGCCGGGCTTTCGATGACCAGTTGGTCGCCGAGGTGAGCTCGCATGATCGCCGCCCTCTCCTCAGGATGGTGCTGCATCCAACGTGCCACGCGCGACACGCCCGCCGCATGAGCCGGAAGGCCCCAGTCCGTGAGCTTGGGTGGCCCACGTGTGTTGGCCTCATCGGCCCATGACGGGCCGGCGGGCCGGGGCGATGGTGAAGACGAGGCGATCGGAAGCCGCGGGCGAGGCACGCCCGCGGGCATGGGCGGCGATACAGCCGTCACATTCCTTGCTCACCGCGATGGCCAGCGCGATCAGTTCCTTGGTCTTGGCATCCAGCGCGCCGGCGGCGAGCGCGCTGTCGTGCAGCTGCCGGTACCCCTCGTACACCTGCGGGATCGCTTTTCGCAGCTCCAGGGCGGGAGCCCGCAGATCGTTGCGCACCTGTGTGCCGTAGGCCATGGTTCCTCTCCTTCTTCCTCCGCATGCCGCCTTCCTCCGCATGCCGCGTGTTGTCCATTGACGCGCCGCGCGCACCGGGGCAGAGAGGGCCGAACGGCTCTTTCGCCGGGACCTTCGGGGCCTGCCGTGGAACAGTGGGAGAGGGGTCGAAACAGTCGCGGGGCCCGCCTGCGGACGTGGCCGGCGGGCGAAGGAGGGCGCGATGAATCACCCTGTGCTGGCGGGTATCGACGGCTCCGAACGCAGCCTGGCCGCCGCCGACTGGGCCGCGCGGGAAGCGCTGTCGCGCGGCGTTCCGCTCCGCCTGGTGCATGCCTCTCCACTGCTTCCGGGTGATGCCGTCCCGGTCCAGGCCGCGAAAACCCTGCACCGCATGGGCGAGCGCATGCTCCAGCGGGCGATCGCCGACCTCGGCGCCCGCTACCCGGACCTCCAGGCGCGGGGCGAGCAGACGGACCACGCCCCGGCCATGGCACTCCTCGCCGCGGCACACGGCGCCGGGCTCCTGGTGGTCGGAGCACGAGGAGCCGGCGGCTTCGACGGCCTCGCGGTCGGTTCGGTGGCCCTGCGTGTCGCGGCGGCAGCCGAATGCCCCGTGGTGCTCGTGCCCGAACGGCTGGTCGGGGGCTTCGGAGAAGCGACGCGGGCGGCAGGCGGTGTGCCTGAGCTGGTGCTGGGTTTCGACGCGCACCGTCCGGTCGGCGAGGTGGCGGACTTCGCGTTCGCGGCAGCCGAGGCGCGCGGGGCACGTCTGCGGGTGGTTCGGGCGTGGGCTCTTCCCGCCGAGGCCGTGTCTCCCCAGAAGCTGTTCGTGACCGAGGAGGACCGCGCCACCTGGGAGGACCAGGAGGTCCTGCAGCTGTCCGATGCCCTGCGCATGTGGCAGGACAAGTATCCGGAGGTGACGACCAGCACCGATGTCGTCCTGCTCCACCCCGCGGAGGCACTCCTGAACGCGTCCCGGGAAGCCGACCTGCTGGTCGTGGGCCGCCGCACCGACCCGCGAGCGCCCGAGGGCCGACTGGGGCCGGTGACCCACGCCCTGCTGCACCACACCCGCTGCCCGGTGGCGGTCGTGCCGCACGCCGGCTGACCGGGGACGGGGGCAGGGGACCGGGACCCCGGGGCAGGGGGCGGGATCAGCCGAAGAACACCTCGAACTCGTCGTACAGCGACGGATCCACCAGCTTGGTCTTCGTCCTGGTGCCGTCGAGAGGGATGCGGATGATCTGGGTGCCGCGCAGGGCCACCAGCTTGCCGTAGTCGCCGTCCTTGACCGCGTCGACGGCGTGCAGGCCGAAGCGTGTGGCCAGCCACCGGTCGAAGGCGCTCGGCGTGCCGCCGCGCTGGACATGGCCGAGGACGGTGGTACGGGCATCCGTGCCCGTGCGCTCCTCGATCTCCTGGGCGAGCCACTCACCGATGCCCGACAGCCGTACGTGGCCGAACTCGTCCACCGTCCGGTCCTTGAGGACCATCTGCCCCTCGATGGGGACGGCTCCCTCGGCGGCGACGACGATCGGCGCATAGTGGATCTTGAACCGGTTGTTCACCCACGCACAGACCTGATCGATGTCGAACGGCCGCTCGGGGATGAGGATCACGTTGGCGCCGCCCGCCACGCCCGCGTGCAGGGCGATCCACCCGGAGTGCCTCCCCATCACCTCCACCACCAGGGTGCGCATGTGCGACTCGGCGGTGGTGTGGAGGCGGTCGATGGCCTCCGTCGCGATGCCCACGGCCGTGTCGAAGCCGAAGGTGTAGTCGGTGCCGGACACGTCGTTGTCGATGGTCTTCGGCACGCCGACCAGATTGACGCCCTGGTGGCTCAGCTCGGCCGCCACCCCGAGCGTGTCCTCGCCGCCGATCACGACGAGCGCGTCCACCTCGTGCGCGGCAAGGGTGGCCTGGATGCGCTGCACCCCGTCCTCATGCTTGAACGGGTTGGTGCGGGATGAACCGAGGATGGTCCCGCCGCGTGGCAGGATGCCCCGCACGCTCGAAATGTCCAGCGGCACGACAGTGCCCTGAAGCGCGCCGAGCCAGCCGTCCCGCAGGCCGACGAATTCGAAGCCGTATTCCTGGATGCCCTTGCGGACCACGCTGCGGATCACGGCGTTGAGGCCGGGGCAGTCGCCGCCACCGGTCAGCACTCCGACCTTCATGGGTTCCTCCGTCCTGTGGCGGACGTGCGGAGTCGGTCGGCTCACCTCCGCGGACGTGAACTCGAAGAGCCGTGTGACTCTCCTTCCAGCATGAGCGACGGCGGCCCCGTCGGCGACCCGCCTCGCGTGCCCGGCCTCACCCGGTCTTGTGCCCCCACCGGGGCCCCACCAGGTCCCACTCCCGGCCCCACTGCTCGATGCGCCGCCGGTCGAGCCTCCACCGGACGAGAGCCCCGGCGCCGCACACCGTTCCGGCCAGTCCGAGCGCGGCGGCCGTGCCCAGGATGCCGGCCTCGATGGCACCCTCGGTGGGGCTCGGCGGCTCGGTGGCGAGGTCGCCCCGGCCGTCCAGCCAGGCCACGACCTCGGAGCCGGCCTTATGCCCTGTGTCCACCAGGGTCTGGTCGGTATGCGTCGTGCCGTCGGGGGCCGTCCAGCTGATCCGCGCCAGGGCACGTGTCCCACCTGCCTCGGTGGACGACGCGGGGACGTCGGCGAGGACCACGGCCCGCACGGAGTGCCGTTCGGCCCGCTGCTGGGCGAACGCCTCGTCGGCGGCGTGGGCCGTCACCAGGCCGACGAACGTGCCGCCCACCAGGACGACCGCCCAGACGGCCAGCACGATCCAGGCCTCCAGGATGTCGTCACGCCGTCGTAGCGGGTTGCCACGCCACCGCCACAACCGCTTCTTCGTGCATGTGCCGTCGCTCATGGGTCCTCACCTCCGTTGTCCTGACCGTGCCAGCCGACGTCCCGCGCCGACATGGCCCGCCAGGCCCCCACGAGGGACCATCGGCCCCTCACCATGTCGCGGCCGGGTGCGCACCCTCGAAGACGGCACCACTTCGGCGAGAGGGGAGGACCCCATGCGCAGCACGTCCTTCGATGCCGCGGTACTGGAGACGTGCGTCTCGGCCGCGGTCGCCGCGCCCTCGATCCACAACTCCCAGCCGTGGCGCTTCCGGCTGGATCCGGAGACGGTCACCTTCTCCGTGCGAGCCGCCCCCGGAGGCGGACTGCGTCACACGGACGCGGAAGGCCGGGCCCTGCACCTGTCGGTGGGCGCCTGCGTGCTCAACCTCCGCGTCGCGATGGTCCACTTCGGCTGGGACCCGGTCACCCACCTGCTGCCCCGCCCCGAGGAACCGGACCTGCTCGCATCCGTCCGGCCGACCGCACCTGCCCCAGGCCGCCCACGCGAAGGCGACATCGACCTGTACGAGGCCGTCTGGCGTCGGCACAGCAGCCGCTTCCCGTTCTCCGACCGGCCGATCCCGCCGAGTCTGCGCCTCGAACTCGCCGCGGCGGCCGGCGCGGAGGGCGCATGGCTCCGCTTCCCCGAGCACGCCGAGACCGCGCGCCTGCTCGCCCTCACCGCGGACGGCGAGCAGCGCAACCGGTGGGACGCCGACCGCAGCGCCGAGAGTCGCCGGTGGGTGCGCGAGGACCCGTACGCGGCGGCCGACACCGGCCTGCCGCGGGCGGCACTCGGCCCGCAGGACACCCGGGAGCGGCTCCCCATGCGCGACTTCACCGCCCGACGCCATCCCGACCGGCTCCCCGCCCGCATGTACGAGACGACTCCCGTCATCGCCGTGCTGAGTACCGAGCACGACCGCCGCGCCGACTGGCTGCGCGCCGGGCAGGCCCTCGAACACGTCCTCCTGGTGGCCACGGCCCACGGCCTGCGTGCGTCCCTCCTGCACCAGGCCATGGAGTGGCCCGACCTGCGTGCGTCCGTGGCCCCGGGGTCCGGCCACGCGCACATGCTCGTACGACTCGGTTACGGTCCCGAGGGTCCCGCGACTCCGCGGCGTGCGGCGCGTGCGGTGCTCGACGCCGTGGCGGCGAGTGGGTAGCGGGTTCGGGCCCGTTCAGCCTGCCGGGACGATGACCGCGTCCTTCTCCACGGGGGCGGGAAAATCGGGGTTGATCTCGAACACGCCGGCCAGACCGGTGCTGCGCAGTATGCGCAGGAAGCACGCATTGTGGCTGACCAGACGGAGTCGGCCCTGCCGGTGCAGGACGCGGTTGCGGGCCCGGCACAGGACGCCGAGACCCGTGCAGTCGATGAAGGACACGGCGCGCAGGTCGAGCACCAGATCGGGGCACGTTCCGGCGGTCAGTGCGTCCAGCCGTACCGCCAGGGCCGGTGCCGAGCCGAGGTCGATCTCGCCGCGCAGCTCCACCACGGTCGTACCAGCGACGACGCTCGCCGGGAGGGACGGCGAGGACCCGGTGGGGTTCTCAGACATGGTCCCAGCGAATCCCGTACGCCGGGCGGGCGGAAGGGCCGGTCGGCCCTGCCTCTCCGTTTCCGTGGGGCCGACCGGACCCACACCGTCATGACCGGACCCACACCGTCATGAAGGGCTTCGTCCTCCACGGTCCCGGACCCGTCTCCCGGGAGGACGTCCCCGTCGCGGTGGTGCCGCACGGCCGACCGGACGGCCGGGTCAGGACTCGACGGGGGCGAGCCGGACTCCGGTCACCAGGTCGGGGCGGATGCGGACCGCGTAGTCCATGGCCCGGCCCACCCAGGGCTGGAGCATGTCCTGATAGCGGGCCAGATCGCCGGCGTCGGTCACGAGATGGGCGTAGCCGGTGACGACCACGCTCCAGCCGATGTGCGTGTCGGGGTCGATGGCGTCTGCCTCGTAGGCCACGACGACCCCCGGCGCGCCCGCCTGCAGGGCCCTTGACGTCAGGGCCGCTCCCTCGTGGGTGCGGATGACGATGTCACCCTCGTCGAGGACATGGTTGACAGGGCGGACCGTCGGCAGAGCCTGCCGGGTGAAGACGATCCGCCCGAAGGACACGCTGCCCAGGAGCCGCAGCGCTTCGGCACTGTCCAGCTCGATGCTCCGGCGTGCTCCCGGGGCGACCGGCAGGGCGTTGCCGCAGGCCATGGCAGGCTTCCGTAGCTGTTCGTCTCTCACTGCTTCACATCTCCGACCGGCTCACCGAATCCGTCACGCGGCGCGGGACCGTAGGGGCCGCAGGGCGGGTGGGGCGGTTTCGTGTGCGGCTCTTTTCCGATCAGATCATTCGAACCGCGGCTGCCCGGCAGACGCTAGGGCCGTTCGGCCCTCGCCGGTGACCGGACGGCCCGTTCGAGGGCGGAGCGCTGATGATGCGGAGACGGGCGATGAGCGGGGGCGGGAGACGAGCGGGGGCGGGAGACGCTCCGGTTGTGTACCGCACGTCGGGCTGCTCGCTCTCACCGAGTACGCGACCGCACGGTTGCCGTGCCTCTGACCGGGGGTTCTGTCACGCCGACGGGGTGCGATTGCCGTACCGACCGCTGCCCCGGGCCGATACCGTGGTCCTTGACCGCAACGGTCGGCGTCGGGCGGGTCGAGGGGACGTGGAGGAGCGCCGGTGGAAAGCCATGAGCAGGCTGGTCAGGCCCGCGTACGGCTGCCGCAGCTGAAGCTGGACGAACTGCTGGAGGAACTGCAGGCCCGCCTCGACGCGGCCCGCGGCACGCGCGACCGGGTGCACAGCCTTCTGGAGGCGGTGCTCTCGGTCGGCAGGGAACTGGATCTTGAGCAGGCACTGCACAGCATCGTGGAGGCCGCCGCCGTGCTGGTGGACGCGGAGTACGCGGCCCTGGGCGTGATCGGGCCGGACGGCACACGGCTGTCCGCCTTCCACACCGTCGGTGTCTCCGCGGAACAGATCGCCCGCATCGGTCCCTACCCGGAGGGCCACGGCATCCTCGGCGAACTGATCCGCCACCCCGAGCCGCTGCGGCTCACGAAGATCTCCGCGCATCCCGCCTCGTACGGCTTCCCGGCGCACCACCCGCCGATGAACACGTTCCTCGGTGTCCCGATCCGGGTGCGCGACCAGGTCTTCGGCAACCTGTACCTGACCGAGAAGAGGGGCGGGGCACAGTTCGACGAGGAGGACGAGTCGGTCCTGTCGACCCTGGCCGTCGCGGCGGGCGTCGCCATCGACAACGCCCGCCTGTACGAGGAGACCCGGCTGCGGGAACGCTGGCTGCAGGCCAACGCCGAACTCACCCACAGCCTGATGTCCGGCGGCGAGCGCGGCCAGGCTCTCGGCCTGATCGCCGAACGCACCAGGGAGATCACCGGCGCGGCCCTGGCCGTGGTCGCCATGCCCCTGGAGGACACCGCCGCGCTGGAGGTGGAGCTGGCCGTAGGACACGGCGCCGAGGCCCACCGCGGGCTCGTGCTGCCCGTCGACGGCAGCCTCATCGGCCAGGCATTCTCCACCGCCACCCCGGTGACCAGCCTGGACGTCACCCGCGACAAGCGGGTGCCGGCCGCCTCCCCCCGCTTCGAGGGGCTCGGGGCCGCCGTGGCGGTGCCCATCGGGGCGGGCGACGGCGTACGCGGCGTCGTGCTGCTGGTGCGTGCGGCGGGGCGCCCGCCGTTCTCCGAGAAGGAGATCGCACCGCTCCGGGGCTTCGCCGCGCAGGCCGCGATCGCGATGGAGCTGGCCGAGCGCCGCCAGGACGCGGAGCAGATCGCCCTGTTGCAGGACCGCGACCGGATCGCCCGGGATCTGCACGACCTCGCGATCCAGCGGCTCTTCGCGACGGGCATGACGTTGCAGAGCGCCGGCCGGTTCATCGAGCACAAGGAGGCCTCGGAGCGGGTGGCGCGCGCGGTGGAGGACCTGGACGAGACCATCAAGATCATCCGGTCGACGATCTTCGGCCTGCGCGCCCGCGACGGCGCCTCCGGGAGCGGTCTGCGGGCCCGCGTGGTCCGGGTGGCCGGCGAGGCCGCTCCCGTGCTGGGCTTCGCGCCCAGCGTGCGCATGGAGGGCCTGCTGGACACCGACGTACCCCGGGAGGTCGCCGACCATGTGGAGGCCGTGCTGTCCGAGGCCCTGACCAACGTCGGCCGGCACGCCCGCGCCGACCGCGCCGAGGTCGCGCTGGTGACCGACGGGCGTGAGGTGCGGCTGACCGTGTCCGACGACGGCGTGGGCATTCCGGCCGGAGGGCGCCGCAGCGGCCTGGCCAACATGGCGGAGCGGGCTCAGCAGTTGGGCGGTGAGCTGACGGTGAGCACTCCCGGCGACGGCAGCACGCTGGTCTGGCGGGTGCCGTTGGCGCCGGAGCAGTAGGCGGCGCCGGAGTTCGCGCCGCTCGGGCCCCTTCCGACCCGGCCCCTCCCGGTCCGACCCCTGCCGGTGGAACCGGGAGGGACGACTCACTCGTGCGGCACGATCGCGACCGGGCACCGGGCGTGGTGCATCACCGCGTGCGCGACGGGACCGGTGTGGACGCCGGTCCTGGACGGACGGATCCTGCGGCCGACGACCAGCAGACCGGCGTCCTGCGCGGCGTGCAGCAGGTGCTGTGCCGGACGGCCCTCCTCGACCAGCCGGGTGACCCGCACGGCGGGGTACTTCTCCCGCCACGGTCCGAGAACGGAGTCCAGTACGCGCTCGGCGCCCGCCCGCACACCCCGGCGCGCCTTCGCCTCCAGCGCGTGAGGCATGTACGGCAGCTGCCACGCGTACACCACTCGCAGGGGCGCGGCACGCAGCGTCGCGCTCTCGAAGGCGAACGCGAGCAACTCCTCGCACGACTGCGCCGGATCCACACCGACCACGACAGGGCGATACGGCGTATGCGCCGACGGCCGGCCCTGCGCGTCCGGCTCGTGCTCGTCCTCAAGGGGCTGATCCGCCCGGACGAGTACGACGGGCCGTGTCGCCCGGGCAACCGTCGCCAGCGCCACCGAACCTGCCATGAAGCCGCCGAATCCGCTGAACGCGCGGCTGCCGAGGACCAGCAGCTCCGCCTCGGCGCCCGCCGCGGCCAGTGCGTCGGCGGCCGGGCGGGAGATCTGCTCAGCGCTCGGATGCACCTGCGGACAACGCTCGTCGAGCCGGTCCACCGCACCGCGCAGAATCCGCCGCGCCCGGTGGCGAGGCGCCTCCAGCTCGGGCAGCTCCGACGTCTCGGGCGACGCACCGCCCTCCCACGCGTGCACCAGACGCAGTGGCCGACCGCGCCTGAGCGCCTCCCGGGCCGCCCAGTCGGCGGCAGCGAGGCTCTCCCGGGAACCGTCCAGTCCTACCACGACAGGGCGAAGCACGGCCGACACCTCCCCGGCTCGGTGTCCCGCACGCCGGTGTGCGGGTTCCTCCACCTCCAGGATCGCTGTGCGGGGAACGGCCCCGGCAGAGCCGGTGCGGCCTCCTCCTGGGCCGACCGGCCCTATGGCGCGGTCAGTGCGGTACGACGGCCGGGACGCGGTGCG
Organism: Streptomyces sp. NPDC059010; assembly: GCF_042740355.1. Taxonomy (NCBI): domain Bacteria; kingdom Bacillati; phylum Actinomycetota; class Actinomycetes; order Kitasatosporales; family Streptomycetaceae; genus Streptomyces; species Streptomyces sp. NPDC059010. The sequence continues at coordinate 183,357 of NZ_JBHYJA010000012.1, read as the reverse complement.
TGACCGCGCGGCGTACGCCCGTGACGGTGAAGACCAGCGCTGCGGCTGCCACGACGGCCAGCAGCACCAGCCCGAGCGCGTACGAACCGAAGGCGCCGTAGAGCGAGCCCATCACCAGCGGCGGCACGAAGCCGCCCAGGCCGCCCGCCGCCCCGACGACACCGGTGACCGAGCCGGTCCGTTCCGGCGGCGCGAGCAGGGCCACGAAGGCGAACGTCGCACCGCTGCCCGCGCCCAGCGCGCCCGCCATGGCGAGACAGGCCAGCGTGCCCACCGGCGCGAGGGAAGGGGTGAAGGACTGTGCCAGGGCGCCCACGACGACCACGGCCAGCGAGCCGGCCAGGACGCGCACCGGTCCGACGCGGTCCGACAGCCAGCCGCCGACCGGCCGCATCGCCACCGCGAGCAGCACGAACCCGGCCATGCGGTTCGCCGCGTCCGCCTGGGTGAGGCCGTAGCCGGTCTTGAGGTAGGTGGGCAGATAGACGGAGAAGGCGACATAGCCGCCGAAGGCCACCGCGTACAGGGCGGACGCCTGCCAGGTGATGCGCAGCCGGAGGGTCCCCGCGAGACGGTTCAGCAGCGGCTCCGTCGGGGCCGCTCGCCCGGGGGCGTCCCGCAGGAGCGCCGCGGCCACGATCGCGTAGCCGACCAGGACCCCGGCAGTGACGAGGAACGGGGTCGCGGTGCCGTACGCGTCCACCAGCTTCACCGTGGTGAGCGCGCTGACCGCAGTGCCGCCCATGCCCATGCCGAAGACGCCGATCGCCAGCCCGCGCCGCTCGGGCGGGAACCAGGCGCTGACGAAGGGCACGCCCACCGCGAACGCCGTCCCGCCGATCCCCAGGAAGAAGCCGCCCACCAGCAGCGCCACCAGCGAGGAGTGCCCGGCGAGCCCGAGGTAGAGCACGGGCACGACGGTGGCCGCCGTCACCAGCGGGAACATCACCCGGCCGCCGTACCGGTCGGTCAGCGCCCCGACCGGGATCCGGCCCAGCGACCCGACCACGACCGGCACCGCCACCAGCAGTGACTGCTCGAACGACGACAGCTCCAGGGCGTCCTTGAAACGGGGGCCGAGCGGGCTCAGCAGGGCCCACGCCCAGAAGTTGACGGCGAACCCGACCGTGGCCAGGGCCAGCATCAGCCAGGCACGCCCCGGCACCTGCGGGTTCGGGCGGCGTCCCGGCGGGCTGGATGGCTGAAGCATCACAGGGTCCCTTCTACGGGTGAGCGGCCGAGCGTGGCGTCCGGCTGTCCTCTCACCAGCCTTGTCGATCACGGGCTCGGTTGCCCGTGGGCCGAAAGGGCCGCGCCTCATGGCCGGGGGTCGGGACCTTCCGGGCCGGACGGGACCGGACCGGGGACGTTCGGCCCAATGAGGGGCTACACCGGCCTGCCTAGCGTTCCCGTACATGGAGAACGCGAACAAGGCGCGAGGGCCGCACCGGCGCTCCGCCGAGGACTGGCCGCTGGCTGCCCGGAGGCTGCTGACCCGCCGCGAGGTGTCGGCCGACGGCCGCGCCGTGTTCGGCGAGGGCGACCCCAAGTGGGAGGGCTTCTACCGGGACCGCTGGGCCCACGACAAGGTCGTGCGCTCCACGCACGGCGTCAACTGCACCGGGTCCTGCTCGTGGATGGTGTACGTCAAGGACGGCATCATCACCTGGGAGCACCAGGCCACCGACTACCCCTCGATCGGCGCCGACTGCCCCGAGTACGAGCCCCGCGGCTGCCCGCGCGGGGCCTCCTTCTCCTGGTACACCTACTCGCCCAGCCGGGTCCGCTACCCCTACGTCCGCGGCGAGCTGCTGAAACTGTGGCGCGAGGCGCGCCGACGCCTCGGTGACCCCGTGGCCGCCTGGGCCGAGATCACCGGCGACCCGGGGAAGGCCCGCGCCTACAAGCGGGCCCGCGGCAAGGGCGGCCTGGTGCGCGCCGACTGGGAAGAGGTGACCGAGCTGGTCGCCGCCGCCCACGTGCACACGATCAAGGCGTACGGCCCCGACCGCGTCGCCGGCTTCTCCCCGATCCCGGCGATGTCGATGGCCTCCTTCGCGGCCGGCGCCCGCTTCCTGTCCCTGATCGGCGGCACGCTGCTGTCCTTCTACGACTGGTACGCCGACCTGCCCATCGCCTCCCCGCAGGTCTTCGGCGACCAGACCGACGTACCCGAGGCCGCCGACTGGTGGAACGCGGGCTACCTGGTGATGTGGGGCTCCAACATCCCCGTCACCCGCACCCCCGACGCGCACTTCCTCACCGAGACCCGCTACAACGGCACCAAGGTCGTCGCCGTCAGCCCCGACTACGCCGACAACGTCAAGCACGCCGACGAATGGCTCGCCCCGCACCCCGGCACGGACGGGGCACTGGCGATGGCCATGGGGCACGTGATCCTGCGCGAGTTTCTCGTCGACCGCGAAGTGCCGTACTTCCAGCACTACTTGCGGACGTTCACGGACGCACCGTTCCTGGTGGCCCTGCGCGAGCACGAGCGCGGACTCGTGCCCGACGGCTTCCTGACCGCCGCCGACCTCGGCCGCGACGAAGAGCATGCCGACTTCAAGACCGTCCTCCTGGACCGGGCCACCGGCGATCCGGTGGTCCCCGGTGGCTCGCTCGGCTTCCGCTGGGGGGAGGCCGGGCAGGGCCGCTGGAACCTCGACCTGGGGGACGTCGTCCCGGAGTTGAGCCTGATCGACCGAGCCGAGGACACCGTCGAGATCGCCCTGCCGCGCTTCGACGAGGGTGTCACCGAGGGCGGCTCCACGATGGTCCGCGGCGTGCCGGTCCGCCGGATCGGCGGCCGTCTCGTCACCACCGTCTTCGACCTGATGCTCGCCCAGTACGGCGTCCACCGCCCCGGCCTGCCGGGCAGCTGGCCGACGTCGTACGAGGACGCCACCCAGCCCTGTACGCCGGCCTGGCAGGAGACGATCACCTCCGTCAACGCCGGACAGGCCGCCCGTATCGCCCGCGAGTTCGCCCGCAACGCCGAACGCACCCGGGGCCGTTCGATGATCGCCATGGGCGCGGGCACCAACCACTGGTTCCACTCCGACACCATCTACCGCGCCTTCCTGGCCCTGACGACCCTGACCGGTTGCCAGGGCGTCAACGGCGGCGGCTGGGCCCACTACGTCGGCCAGGAGAAGATCCGCCCGATCACCGGCCTGCAGCACCTGGCCTTCGCCTTCGACTGGCAGCGACCCACCCGGCACATGGCGGGCACCTCCTACTGGTACCTGAACACGGACCAGTGGCGGTACGAGGCATTCGGCCCCGAAGAGCTGGCCTCCCCGCTGGGCGAGGGCCGCTTCGCGGGCCAGGCCTTCGCCGACTGCCTGGCCCAGGCCGTCCGGCTCGGCTGGACGCCGGGCCACCCCGGCTTCAACCGCAACCCGCTCGACCTGACGGACGAGGCGACGGCCCAGGGCCGCGAGACCGCCGAGCACATCGTGGACGAACTCAAGGCCGGGCGGCTGAGATTCGCCGCCGAAGAACCCCGACGACCCCGCCAACTTCCCGCGCGTACTGACCGTCTGGCGGGCCAACCTGCTCGGCTCCTCCGGCAAGGGCAACGAGTACTTCCTGCGCCATCTGCTCGGCACCGACAGCGCCGTACGCAGCGAGGAGGCGCCGCCCGACGCCCGCCCCGAAGACGTGGTCTGGCGGGAGGAGGCACCCGAGGGCAAGCTCGACCTGCTGGTCACCATGGACTTCCGGATGACCTCCACGGGCCTGCTCGCCGACGTGGTGCTCCCGGCGGCGACCTGGTACGAGAAGGACGACCTGTCCAGCACGGACATGCACCCCTTCGTGCACGCCTTCACCCCGGCCATCGCCCCGCCCTGGCAGGCCCGCAGCGACTACGACGCGTTCCTGACGATCGCCGACCGCTTCAGCGAGCTGGCCCGCGACCACCTGGGCACCCGCACCGACGTCCTCGCCATGCCCCTGCTGCACGACACCCCCGACGAACTGGCCCAGCCCGGCGGTGCCGTACGGGACTGGAAGGCGGGGGAGTGCGAACCGGTCCCCGGCAGGACCATGCCCAGGCTCGTGGTCATCGAGCGCGACTACCCGGCCGTCGCCGAGAAGATCCGCGCCGTCGGCCCCCTCCTCGACACCCTCGGCACCACGACCAAGGGCATCACCGTCCACCCGGACCGCGAGATCGACGAACTGCGCCGCCGCTGCGGCACGGTACGCGACGGAGTCGCCGCGGGACGGCCCTCGCTGGCCGGCGCCACCGAGATGTGCGAGGCGATCCTCGCCCTGTCCGGTACCACCAACGGCCGCCTCGCCACCGAGGGCTTCAGACAGCTCCAGGCGCGAACCGGCAGCGACGGACTCGTCGAGCTCGCCTCCGAACGGGAGGCCGAGCGGATCACCTTCGCCGACACCCGCACCCAGCCCCGGGCGGTCATGACGTCGTACGAGTGGTCGGGCAGCGAGACCGGCGGCCGCCGCTACTCGCCCTTCGTCATCAACACCGAGCACCTCAAGCCCTGGCACACCCTCACCGGCCGCCAGCACTTCTTCGTCCAGCACGACTGGATCGCCGAGCTGGGCGAGCAACTCCCCGTCTACCGGCCCCCGCTGGACGCCCGCCGCCACTACGGCGACCAGCACCTGCACGACGGACGGGCCGAGGTGACGGTCCGCTACCTCACCCCGCACTCCAAGTGGTCCATCCACTCCGAGTACCAGGACAACGCCTACATGCTCGCCCTCTCCCGAGGCGGGCCCGTGATCTGGATGTCCACCGCCGACGCCGAGAAGAGCGGCGTCAAGGACAACGAGTGGATCGAGGCGTACAACCGCAACGGCGACGTCGCCGCCCGGGCCGTGGTCACCCACCGGATGCCCGAGGGCACGGTGTACATGTACCACGCCAAGGACCGCACGGTGAACGTCCCGAAGACCGAGGTCAGCGGCCGGCGCGGCGGCATCCACAACTCGCTGACCAGGCTGCTGCTCAAGCCCACCCATCTGGCGGGCGGCTACGCCCAGTTCACCTACGCCTTCAACTACTACGGCCCGACCGGCAACCAGCGCGACGAGGTCACCGTCATCCGCCGTCGGTCGCAGGATGTGGAGTACTGACATGCGTGTGCTGGCCCAGGTGGCGATGGTGATGAACCTCGACAAGTGCATCGGCTGCCACACCTGCTCGGTCACCTGCAAACAGACGTGGTCCAACCGGCCCGGCGTCGAGTACGCCTGGTTCAACAACGTCGAGACCAAGCCCGGCGTCGGGTACCCGCGCCGCTACGAGGACCAGGACCAGTGGAAGGGCGGCTGGATGCTCGACAGGCGCGGACGCCTGGTCCTGCGCTCGGGAGGCCGTGTCAAACGCCTGCTGTCGCTGTTCTCCAACCCCGACCTGCCGGGGATCGAGGACTACTACGAGCCGGTCACCTACGACTACGACAACCTCGTCAGCGCTCCCGCCGGGCAGGACATCCCGGTCGCCCGCCCCCGCTCCGTCCTCACCGGCAGGCCCACCGCCGTCACCTGGGGCGCCAACTGGGAGGACGGCCTGGGCGGCGCGCCCGAGCACGCCGGCGGCGACCCCGACCTGACAGGGGAGTGGGCCGAGAAGGTGCGGTTCGAGTTCGAGCAGACCTTCCTCTTCCACCTGCCCCGCCTGTGCGAGCACTGCCTCAACCCCGCCTGTGTGTCGGCCTGTCCGTCGGGCGCGCTCTACAAGAGGGTGGAGGACGGCATCGTCCTGGTCGACCAGGACCGCTGCCGGGGCTGGCGGATGTGCGTGACGGCATGCCCGTACAAGAAGGTCTACGTCAACCACGCCACCGGCAAGGCCGAGAAGTGCACCTTCTGCTTCCCGCGCATCGAGGCCGGACAGCCGACGGTCTGCTCCGAGACATGCGCGGGACGACTGCGCTACCTGGGCCTGCTCCTGTACGACGCCGACCGCGTCGGCGGGGCGGCGGCGACGCCCGACGAGCGGGACCTGCTGGACGCCCAGCGGGGCGTGTTCCTCGACCCGCACGACCCCGAAGTGATCGCGGCGGCAAGGGAGTCCGGCATCCCGGAGGACTGGCTGTCGGCCGCCCGCCGCTCCCCGGTGTACGACCTGGTCTCCCGGTACCGGGTGGCACTGCCGCTGCACCCGGAGTACCGCACGCTGCCCATGGTCTGGTACGTCCCACCGCTCTCGCCCGTCCTGGACGCGGTGACCGAGGCGGGCGGCAACCAGGACGACCCCGATCACGTCTTCGCCGCCGTCACCCGTCTGCGAATCCCGCTGGACTACCTGGCGAACCTCTTCACCGCAGGCGACACCGACGTCGTCGCGGGCGTGCTGATGAAACTCACCGCCCTGCGCTCCCACATGCGCTCCCGCACCCTCGGCGAGACCACCGACGAGACCGCGCTGAAGGCCGTCGGGCTCACCGCCCGCGAGGCGGAGGACCTGCACCGGCTGCTCGCCGTCGCCAAGTACGAGGACCGCTACGTCGTACCGCCCGCGCACAAGGAGGACGCCGCCGCGCTCACCGCGATCGAGAACCGCTGCCCGGTGGAGTCATCCGGCGGCGGACCGTCCGACCGTCGCGTCCTGCTCGGCATCCCCACCCGGCGCCGCACCTCGACAGGAGACCCCGCATGAGCCCCCTGCCCTCCGCCGGTGCCGAACGCCTGGGGGGATCCCCATCCGTGCCGGCGATCGTCCGCACCCGGATCCGCGCGGCCGTCCGCCGCCGGGCCGCGGCGGACCCCGTCCAGGCCGAACGCCGCAGCCTGCTGCTGCGGCTGATGTCCCTGCTCCTGCAGTACCCCGACCCCGAACTCGTCGCGGCCCGGCCCACCGTGGCCGCAGCGGTCCAGGCCCTTCCGGAGTCACCCGCCGCCACCGAACTGGCCGCCTTCACCGACTGGTTCACGGACGAGGACTCCGACACACTCGCCCGCCACTACGTCGAGATGTTCGACCTGCGCCGCAAGAGCAGCCTCTACCTCACCTACTACCTGCACGGCGACACCCGCCGCCGCGGCATGGCCCTGCTCGCCCTGGCCCAGCGCTACCGGGCCGCCGGCTGGGACACCGACGGCGGCGAACTGCCGGACCACCTCCCGGTCGTGCTGGAGTTCGCGGCCCTGGCGGGACCGGGCGCGGGTGAGGCACCCTTGCGCCAGCACCGGCGCGGACTGCGGCTGATCCACAGCGCGCTGACCGCCGCGGACTCGCCCTACCGGCACGTCCTCGCGGCCCTGCTCACCCTGCTGCCACCGCCGACCGAGGAGGACCTCAAGGCGGTCGCCGAGCTGGCCGCGCAGGGTCCGCCGAGCGAGGACGTCGGCCTCGACCCGTACGCGGGAGGGGTGTTCGCCCCGCCCGGCACCTTCGTCCCACCCGCACCGGCCCCGCCGACCCGCACCACACACGACGAGGACGGCCACCGATGAACGTCTCCGGCACCGACCTCCTGCTGTGGGTCGCCTTCCCCTACATCTGCCTCGCCGTGTTCGCAGTCGGCCACGTCTGGCGCTACCGGCACGACCAGTTCGGCTGGACCTCCCACACCAGCCAGCTCCTCGAACACCGCTGGCTGCGCTGGGGGAGCCCGCTGTTCCACCTCGGCGCCTTCATGGTGATCGCCGGGCATGTGGTCGGCCTCGCGGTACCCGCCTCCTGGACCGAGGGGGCGGGAATCTCCGAGCACGCCTACCACACGACCGCCGTCTGGGCCGGCTCGGTCGCCGGTGCCGTCATGGTCACCGGCCTCGGCATGCTGAGCGCCCGGCGCCTGCTGGCCCGCCGGATCCGGCTCGGCACCGACCGCAGCGACAAACTGCTCTTCCCCCTGCTCTCGGCCACCGTGCTCCTCGGCATCGCCGCCACAACCGCCCACAACGTCTTCGGCGACGGCTACGACTACCGCTCCACCGTCTCCGTCTGGTTCCGCGGCCTCTTCACCCTCCAGCCAGAGCCCGAGGCGATCACCGGCGCACCACTGCTGTTCCAACTGCACGCCCTCACCGCCTGCCTCCTCTTCGCCACCTGGCCGTTCACCCGCCTCGTCCATGTGTGGAGCATGCCGATCGGCTATCTCGTCCGCCCCTACCTCGTCTACCGCAGCCGCAGCACCGCCTCGCCCCGCCCGGGCCGGAGGACGCTTCGGCCCCACGGCCGGGCGGACGCCACCGGGTTCACTGCGTCGGACAGGTCGTGACAGGGGAGTGGACCAGGCATGTTCGGCAGGACCGGGCGGCATCGATGATCAATCCTGGCCGGTCTCTGCGGACGGAGTTTCTTTGTTGCCCCCGCACGAAGAGTCTTCACCGGGAGATCCGTTTCTGAAGATCGCCCTCTCCAAGCTTTGAAGTCGATCTGTTCCGGTTTGCTTGACTTCTCTGTCCTCGCGCTTCTTTTGATCGTAGTAACGATCAAAAACTCGCATCAGCTTGTCGATTACTTCCTTGATCTCACGTTTCTGAGGGTAATTGTCCAGGGCTCTGAATATGAGTGACTTGGCCCGGTCTGACCTTTCGAAGACGGCGGCCAGGCATAAGGCATTCAGTCGGTCCCTGTTTCCCTCATCGTCCATCGTGGACCAGCCATGCTCGATAATCGAGTAGGCTTCGTAGGCGACTGATTCCTTCTCGCCGAGCAGTGCTCTTACTACCGACTCTCTCCTCGCCTCGCGCTGATCGGCTTCTCGAAGCCTCTCTGCCTCGCGTCGATCAGTGCGGCGGCTCACCAAGGAGATGACGGAAAGAATCACGGCGACAATTGCCGCGGCACTACTGGCGAATGACGCTATCTTACTCCCGTCCATTATTGTGCCTCCCCGTTGACGGCTCCGTCGTCCCACCTGCCGCGAAGCTCGTCAATCGCGGAATCATTCATTCGCGTCTGAGATCGGACCCAAATACGTATTCTGATGCATCTGCGTGCAATTCATCTGACGGTGTCCCTTTGTGGCGTGCTTTGCGGAGTCGACGAGTTGATATGCAGAGCGGATCCTGGACGCCCGCCGTCTGCTGGCCAGCACTCGGGCCGGCGCGGTCATGGCGCTGGGCACCCGCGCCGACGGTGCGGGTCCTCGCCGTACATCTGCTGTGGGCGGGCGCGGTGTTCGGCACTGTGCCGCTCGATGCCGGGCAGCGGGCGGTGTGCCTGGGGACGGCATCCACAGTCCTGCTGGTGGAGTTGTGCGTGGGGAGCGGTTAAGGGGAAGTGCCATCGGCTCGCCGACGGTCAGCGGCCACTGCTGAGCGGGGGATCGCCTGTACGCCCCCCGCCAGCGCCTGCGCGGCCGTACGCCGCGGTGACGGCGGACCCTTCGGGCCGTAGCCCAGGCGTATCAGCATCTGGGCGTGGCCCCGCCAATCGTCGTGCGGTGCGGGCATGAGCTGCTCGCGCAGGTCGGGCCACTCCAGCGCCTGGTGCAGCAGCGAGGCTCGGATGCAGTGGGCGGTGGCCACCAGCAGAACGCGTTCCAAGGCCTGCCCGGCGCGTAGCCAGTCCGCGCGCCGGTCGTGCGCGGTGGACAGCACCGCGATCGTCGGCCGGGCCTCGAACTGACGGGCGGTCAGGGCGACAGGGTGGCGGTGGGTGGCGAAGGCCCGCATGGGGATGTGGTCGCGGTAGTCCTGCGCTCCGACGGCCGACGGCGGTATACCGAGCCCGGTGTGGTCCGGCTCCTGGACCCAGCGGCGGCTCTCCGCGGCCCGGTCCGGGTCGGCCGTGGTCGGTCGCATCGGGCGCGGGCCTGCCGAGCACGGCACCTTCGATGTGAGCCGCCTCGGCGAACTCGGCCAGTACGGAGCCGGGGAGCGGTCGGTCGGCGAAGGGCAGCCGGCTGCTGTGCCGGTGCCACAGTGCGCCGTACAGCCGAGGGGCTGTCGAGTAGCGGGCCGGACCTCCCAGCCGTACCGTCGCGAGCAGGTCGGGTTCGTCAGGGCGGGGCAGCAGCCGGGGCACCGGCTCGCGGCCGAAGTGGGCCACGGCGATGCGGAGATTGAACAGTGCGCAGCCCACGGAGATGTGCAGGGCGCGCGCGGACGGGTCGGTATGGCGCAGGCCGCGCTCGGCCGCCGCCCGGATCTCCAGCGCGTCGTCGTCCGGGTCGAGGCGGAACCACCAGGGCTGGGTGTTGTGGATCGAGGGCGCGGCCGAGGCCGCCGAGACGAGCGTCTCCAGGGTCGGGACGCCGGGGACCATGGTGGGCATGGGGGGAGTCCCTCCCCGCTCCGCGCCGGGCCGCGCCGAAGGGACGGTGGGGCGGCTCGATGACCCTCCCCAGGGTGGCTCGCGCGGCACCGGTCTGGGCATGGGCCGTACGGCCCGACAGCGCGCCCGAGCGCCCGAGGTCCCAACGGCCCTTCGGGCGGCCTCGGTTCGGATCAGCGCAGGCCGAGGATGGTCCAACGGTGCACTGGGCGGCGCCGGTTCGATGGAGAGTGCCGCACTCGGCCGTAGCCGCGAGCCGTGGCCGTCGTCAGCGTGCCGGACGTTCACCCGTCGGCTCGGGCTGCTCCAGATGTGTGGCGAGCACGGCGGCCTGGACGCGGCGCTGGACGCCGAGTTTGGCCAGGAGGCGGGAGATGTGGTTCTTGACCTCGTCTCGGACAGGTACAGCTTCTTGCCGCGGCGCGCCCCTACCGGTCCGCGCACACTGGCCTGTCGGCCCCTGGCGGTGGAGCGTCGCCCCCTGGAGCGCGGGTGCAGGAATGGGCGGCCCGCTGCCTCACGCCGCCGAAGTGTCCCGGCCCGTCCAGCTCGAACACCACATCGACGCGTACCGCCGATCCAGGGGCCGGGAAGAGGTAGGCCCCGGCCGCACCTCCTCCTCCGCGCTCCTCGTCGTCCCACAGCAAGACCTTCGACAGGTCGACCCGGCTGACGACACCTTGCGGGCAGGGTGGCCGGTATTGCGGTGCCGTGTGTGCGGTCAGTCTCCGAGAGCTGCGGCAGCGCGGGTCAGTCGTTCCTCCATGTCTGCCAGGAGGCGCAGGACGGCGGCCTGTTCGTCATCGCTGATGTCGCCGACGACGGCGTACTCCAATTCACGCCACAGCTCTTCGACTTCCTTGCGCAGCGCCTGGCTGGCGGGGGTGGCCTCGATGATCCAGACCCGCTTGTCGGTCTTGCACGGGAAGCGACGTACGAAGCCGGCGTGTTCGAGGCGGCGGATGGTGCGGGTCATGGTGGCGGCGTCCGAGTTGAGCAGGCGGATGAGGTCGACCTGCCGTTGTGGGCCCAGTTCCCACAGCTGCATCATCACCAGCTCCTGGCCGGTGTGCAGGCCGACGCGGCGCAGGAGGTGTCCGGCGATCATGCGGTGGGTGCGGGCCACCCGGAAGAGGGCGTGACTGATGGGCCCTCCGCTGGCGGCCGCGGGAAACGGGATGGTCTCGCTCGACAGGGGTGTCTCACCGTCCGTTGTGCACTCATCCATGCCCTGAACGCTCCCTTGCCACCGTAAATATTGCTCGAACAGGGTACGTCTTCCCGGCCTTCGGAAGCCAATGCCGGCACGGCGGCCCGGGAGTGCCGACGACGACACTGTGCGCTGTGACGTACGGCTTCAATCCGCCTGTCAGGCGCGTTGGTCCACTGATTCGGCCGGGGGAGTCGAGGAGCGGTCGCCGGCGGAGGTGCCGTTGGGGACGGCCGCCGAACGGTTTACTGTTCGAGCAGGTAATGATTTACTGTTCGAGCAGGTAATGCGGTTGGGGTCGACCGCGGTCCGGTCGACTCGGGTCCATTGCTGCCTCTTGAAGCACCCACTGGATGAAGGGCTTGATCCAATGACCACTGCTTTCGATCCGATCGACCTCGGCGGCAGCCGCCTGGCCAGCCGCATCGTGATGTCGCCGATGACCCGCAGTCGGGCCCACGGTCCCGGCGCGGAGCCGACGGAGCTGACGGCGACGTACTACGCGCAGCGAGCCAGTGCGGGGCTGATCGTCACCGAGGGCGTCACCCCCTCGCCGGTGGGCAGGGGCTACCCCGACATTCCCGGGCTGTACACGTCCGGCCAGGTGGCGGGGTGGCGGACGGTGACCGACGCCGTGCATCGTGAGGGTGGCGTGATCTTCGCGCAGCTGATGCACACCGGCCGGGTGGGCCACCCCAGCCTGCTGCCCGACGGCATGGTGCCGGTCGGCCCGTCGGCGGTGGCCGCCAAGGGCCAGATCTTCACCCACGAGGGACCGAAGGACTTCGTGACACCGAGGGAACTGACGGACGTGGAGATCCGGCAGACCATCTCCGACTTCGCCGACGCGGCCCGGAACGCCATCGAGGCCGGGTTCGACGGCGTGGAGATCCATGGCGCCAACGGTTACCTGGTCCACCAGTTCCTCGCCTCCAACACCAACCGGCGCAGTGACGCCTGGGGCGGCGGCACCGTAGGCCGCATCCGCTTCACCGTCGAAGTCGTCACCGCTGTGGTGGATGCGATCGGCGGCCACCGGGTGGGTCTGCGCATCTCGCCGGGGGTTCAGACCAACGACATCCTTGAGGACAACCCGCGGGAGGACTATCTCTCGCTGCTGGAGCGGTTGGACGGGCTGGACCTGGCATACCTGCACCTGATGGAGGGCCCGGACCGCGAACTGACCCCCCAACTGCGCAAGGCGTGGTCCGGCGTGTTCGTCCTCAACCCGTTCACCCACCCTGCCGCGACCGGACCGGAGGCGCTGAAGCTGGTCGAGGACGGTACCGCGGACCTGATCGCCTACGGCGCGCTGTTCCTGGCCAACCCCGACCTGCCGGCCCGGCTGGCCGCGGACGGCCCGTACAACACGCCGGACCCGGCCACCTTCTACGGCGGCGACCACCGCGGATACACCGACTACCCCACCCTCACCGGCTGACCACGGGGGATCAGTCCCCGGCTGCGCCTTGCTCCCTCCCCCCGAGGGCTCTCATTTTCTGCGGTTGCCACACCTGGGCCGTCTTCGTATACGCCACGGGCCCGAAAAGAACAGACAGCCATTCAAACCTCGACTGCCAGGAGCGGCAGTGGGCGCCTGTGTCGCCGATGAACCGCACTCGGGCGCACGGTCTCGGCGTGGAGCCGACGGAGCTGACGGCGACGTGCTACGTGCAGCCTGGCGGCCGGCCGGCTCTACGGGCAAGGGAAGCAAGTACCCTACACGAACCCGGAGTTCGGGGGGTTACCGCGCCCGCAGCGGTCTGGGTCAAGTTCCGCCGGGTTACGAGTCTGTCCCGGTCGGCGGCGGTCGCGAACGGGTGCGTGACAGCGGCGGAAACCGCCGTCTCGGGCGGGGTGAGCGCGATCTGCCCGGCGTAGGCGTCTGTTGTGCCCCGGGTGCGTGTAACAGGAATGTATTAGGCGGCAGATGGTCGGAACGGGCCGCCGGGTCCACAGGTCTTGGTGCTCAGAAACGCTTGCTCGTACCGGCTCCACCGAGCAGCAGACAGCCCCGACCGACACTGAGGAAGAATCGATGCGCGCTCACAAGCTCACCATCGCCGCCCTGGCCGTTGCCGCGGGCCTCTCGCTCACGGCCTGCCAGAACGGCGACGACGGCAACGGCAACGGCAACGGACAGAGTGGCGCGTCGTCCGCTTCCAGCGACTCCACCGGGTCGTCCTCGACCGGCGGTTCGGGTTCGGCCGGCGGTTCGGGCTCGGGCAGTTCGGGTCAGGGTGGCGGGAAGGCTTCCGCCGGCAAGAGCTCCGGCGGTGCGGGCACGACCGCGGGGACCGGCTCCAACGCGAACGGCAAGACCGGTAAGTGCCGCACCGCCGGTCTGCAGATCACGGCGAGCGACAGCACCATCGACGGCGATCCTGATCGCTCCGTCGCGGTGACGCTGAAGAACACCAGCGGCCGGGACTGCGTGATCTCCGGGTATGCGGGTGTCGACCTGAAGACCAACGCGGGGTCGCTGTCCGCGCAGCGCACCGGGCAGGAGCCCGTCTCGGCCGTGCTCAAGAACGGCGAGTCGACGGCCTTCGGCATCAATTACCCGATCAACGAGTCGGGTGGCTCCGGCGTGCGCATCACGGGGCTGCTGGTGACCCCGCCGGACGAGACGAAGACGGTCACCCTCGGCTGGCCGGGCGCCGGCACGCTGCCGGTCACGGAGGGCGGCGGCTCCTCGGTGAAGGTCGGCCCGATCGGAAGTGCCGGCCAGGGCGGCTGACCCGCACACGCCAACTGCCTTCGCCGCGTGCCGTTCAGGTGTGGTGGCCGCCCAGCTGTTCCGCCGCCATCTGCCCGATCTCGCGGTGCGTGTCGTCAACGTCGTCGACATGACCCGGCTGCCGCCGCGCGAGGAACACCCCGACGGGATGAGCGGCTTCGAGTACGACGTGACGGCCTGCCTGTTCACTGACGGCCTGCCTGGTCACCGAGGACAAGTCGGTGACCTTCGCCTATCCCGGTATCCCGGCTACACGTGGCTGATCCTGCCCGATACCCGGCCCTCTTTTGAGGGCCGACCGGCCCACCCCCACCGCCCGGACAGCCCATGGGGGTGTCGCCCGTCCCGCTCGACGCTCTAAGTGCCGGAGAAACACCGAGGCACGTCGAGGAGACCGCGATGTCGGACGACCCGCTCAGTCGGCCCACGGTCCACGCCCTGCTCGCGGACGGCACCACGGTGTGCATCCGTCCGGTGCGGCGGGACGACCACGATCAGGTGCAGGGGCTGTACGAGGAGATGTCCCCGGAGAACCTGCGTCTGAGGTTCTTCGCCGCCAGTCGGCGCTGCGCCGCGATGGCCGCCGACCGGGCCTGCGCCGAGCCGCGCCCCGGGTACCGGGGACTGCTGGCCGAGACCGGTGGCCGGGTGATCGGCCTTGCCGAGTACGACAGCGGCGGGGCGGGGGACACGGCGGAGATCTCCATCGCGGTCGCCGACGGATTGCACCACCGGGGCGTCGGCACGCTACTCATCGAGCACCTGGTTTCCGCGGCCCGCGCCGAGGGCATCACCGCCTTCACCGCCGACGCGCTCAGCGAGAACCACGGGGTACTGCGCCTCTTCGCCGACCTCGGCCTGCGCACGGCCCGCCACTTCGAGGGCCCCGAGGTGCGCTGCACCATCGCCCTCGACCAGAGCGACACCTATCTGACAGCCGTGGAGGAACGCGGCCGCGCCGCCGATGTCGCCAGCCTCGAAGCGCTGCTGCGGCCGCACACGGTCGCCGTCGTCGGCGCCGGACGCAAGGCGGGCTCGGTGGGCCGGGCGATCCTGCACCAGCTGCACACGGGCCGCTACAGCGGCCGCCTGTTCGCGGTGAACCCCCGTGCCGACTCGATCCTCGGGGTGCCGTGCCGCTCGTCGGTCGGAGCCCTGCCCAAGACCCCGGACCTCGCGGTCCTCGCCGTACCGGCCGCAGCGATCCCCGGCACTGCCGAGGAGTGCGGGAAGGCGGGCGTGAGGGCCCTGCTCGTCGTCACCGCGGGTCTGGACGCCGACCAGGCGGGCGCACTGCTGGCGGCCTGCCGCTCGTACGGCATGCGGCTCGTCGGCCCCAACTGCCTCGGCATCTCCCACACCGACCCGGAGCTGAGCCTGGACGCCACCTTCGCCGCCGGTCATCCGCGCCCCGGTACGGCGGGCGTCGCCGTGCAGTCCGGCGGCGTCGGCATCGCCCTGCTCGCCGGGCTGTCCCGGCTGGGCATCGGCGTCTCCTCGTTCGCCTCCCTCGGCGACAAGTACGACGTCAGCGGCAACGACATGCTCCAGTGGTGGGAGAGCGACGGCCGCACCGACCTCGCCCTGCTCCACCTGGAGTCCTTCGGCAGCCCCCGCGCCTTCTCCCGCACCGCCCGCCGCGTGACCCGCCGGATGCCGGTCCTCACCGTCGACGCCGGCCGCACCGAGGCAGGCCGTCGCGCCGCCGCCTCGCACACCGCGGCCGCCGCGACCCGCACCATGACCCGCGGCGCACTGTTCACCCAGGCCGGCATCACCGCCACCCGCTCCTGCGGCGAACTCCTCGAAACCGCCGCCCTGCTGCACTCCCAGCCACTTCCCGACGGCTCCCGCGTCGCGATCGTCACCAACGCCGGGGGAGCGGGTGTCCTCGCCGCCGACGCCTGCGCCGAGACCGGGCTGGAACTCCCGGCGCCCGGTACCGAGCTGATCGACGACCTGCTCGCCCTGCTGCCCGCGGGCGCCGCCGTCGGCAACCCCGTCGACGCCACGGCCGCCGTCACGGAGGAGCAGCTCGGCGACTGTGTGGACCGGATCATGCGGAACGGCGGTGTCGACGCCGTCCTCGTGGCCCTCGTCCCCACGGCGGTCGCCGCGGCGACCGGCGACCACCTGGACCGACCCCCAACCCCCACCCCCAGGCGACACCCGCAGCCGTTAGGCGCGGTACGCCTCGAACAGGGCATGCCCGTCGAGCTGCTGCCCGG
>NZ_JBHYJA010000012.1:150627-166962 GCF_042740355.1 Streptomyces sp. NPDC059010 | reverse complement strand
TCCGTGTGGGGTGTTGTCGCGGCGGCGCGCGGGGGCCGGCGCCCCCGCCGGGCGCCCCCCCCCCCCCCCCCCCACGACCTGGTCCGAGCCCTCACCCACACCCCCAGGCGACACCCGAAGCCGGTCGTCGCGGTACGCCTCGAACAGGGCCTGCCCGTCGAGCTGCTGCCCACCATCGATGGCGGCACGGTCCCCTCCTACGCCGAACCTCAGGCGGCGGCACGCGCGCTGGCCCACGCGGCCCGCCGCGCCGCCTGGCTCGCCCGCCCCGCCGGGACGGTTCCCGACCTGGACGGCGTCGAGACGGACCGCGCCCATGCCTTCGTCGAGGCCTATCTCGACCGGCATCCCGACGGTGGCTGGCTCGACCCGCGCGAATGCGCCGAACTCCTCGGCTGCTACGGCCTTCCCCAGCTGGCCTGGGCCTGGGCGGACACCGAGAACGACGCCGTCCTGGCCGCCGAGCGGCTGCGCGGCGCCGACGGCCGGGTGGTGATGAAGGGCCACTGGCCCGGCCTGGTGCACAAGACCGCCGAGCACGCCGTCCATCTCGACCTGCGCGGGAACCAGCAGGTCCGGGCCGCCTTCCGTGATCTGGAGACCAGGTTCGCCGGCCTGCTGGAGGGCGTGGTGATCCAGCCGCTCGCCGACCGCGGCACCGAGCTGTTCGCCGGTGTCGTCCAGGACGAGGTCTTCGGGCCCCTCGTTCTGTTCGGGCTCGGCGGCACCGCGACGGAGGTCCTCGCCGACCACGCCGCACGGCTGGCCCCGCTCACCGACCATGACGTCCATGACCTGATCACGGCCCCGCGCTGCGCCCCGCTCCTGCTCGGCGCGAACGGCGCCCGGCCGGTCGACCTGCAGGGCCTCGAACAACTGCTGCTGCGGCTGTCCCGCATGGCGAGCGACCTGCCGCAGCTGGCCGAGGCCGACTTCAACCCCGTGCTCGCGACACCGGGCCGGGTGACCGTGCTCGACGGGCGCGTACGCCTGCTGCCCCGCAGGCCCCAGGACCCGTATCTGCGCCGACTGCGCTGAGGAGGGACAACCATGAAGCACAACAAGGTCGGCTCCGTGATGACCACGGAGGTCGTCCGCGCCGAGTACGGCACCACGTTCAAGGAAGTGGCCCGGCTTCTCGGTGAACACCGCATCAGCGGACTGCCGGTCGTGGACGAGGACGAGAAGGTCATCGGCGTCGTCTCGGAGACGGACCTCATGCTCCGGCAGGCCGGGACACCCGACCCGTACGAGCCGAAGAAGCGCTTCCGCTTCGACCGGCTGTCCCGGGCCGGCCGGGAGCGGGCCGCGAAGGCCCGGGCCCGCACCGCGGGCCGGCTGATGACCGAGCCCCCCATCACGGTGCACGCCGAGAACACCATCGTCGAGGCCGCCCGGACCATGGCGCGGCACCACATCGAGCGGCTGCCCGTCCTCGACGAGGAGCACCGGCTGGTCGGCATCGTCACCCGCCGCGACCTGCTCCAGGTCTTCCTGCGGCCCGACGCGGACATCCGCGCCGAGATCGTAGATGAGGTGCTGCTACGGGCTCTGTGGCTGCCGCCGCGCAGCGTCGCCGTCTCGGTCACCGAGGGCGTGGTCACGCTGTCCGGCCAGATGGAGCGCAGGAGCGAGACGGAGATCGCTGTCTCCATGACCCGGCAGATCGACGGCGTGGTCGCGGTCGTCGACAAGCTCACCCACCGCCTGGACGACTCGCACATCCGCCCCGACGACCAGGCCCTGCACGGCATCGCCGACGACTGGCTGCGCAAGCTGTGAACCTGGGAAGGGAGGCGGAGCACCCCGCGTGGGCTGCGTGGGCCACGTTCCGGCCACGCCCGAAAGGCCCTGTCGGTTCGCGCGATGCCCCACCGGCACACCCGGCGCAGTCCCTTCGGCCCGAGCCGTTACCGCCCTTCTCGACGCGTCGCGCGACCATGCCCGTCCGGCTTCGCCGCGCGACTGCCGCGCACGCAGGGGCCGAACGGGCCCGTATCGGAGCCCTGGCGGCCCATACCGGCGGGTAAGGCGCGGGTGGAGGCTGGTATCGAAGGAACCGGCCGACCTCAGGAGGTGCGCGCCATGGTTGCGCCCGTCATTGTCGGGGTCGATGGATCCGCCGAGAGTCTCGCCGCCGCCGAGTGGGGCGCCCGCGAGGCGGTGCGCCGGGATCGGCCGCTGCGCCTGGTGCACGCCTGGAACTGGCATCCCCGCCAGGGGGCCGGCGAGCCGGTGACGGCCGCCCAGCGGTATCTGGCCCGGCGTGTGCTGCGCCAGGCCGAGCACCGCATCCGCCGCACGTGCCCCGCCGTGAAACTCCACGACGAGCAGATCGAGGGCCCCGCGACCGCCGCCCTGCTGCACGCCGCCGAACAGGCCGACCTGCTCGTCCTCGGCTCGCGCGGCCTCAGCGGCTTCACCGGGTTCCTGGTCGGATCGGTCGCCCTGGGCGTCGTGGCCCGGGCCGTCAGGCCGGTGGTCCTCGTCCGGGCGGAGGAGGAGGCGTCGTACGAGCGCCTTCCGGCCGACGACGGCAGCCCGTCGACCCGCACCGGCTACCGGGACGTCGTCCTGGGTCTCGACCTCGGGGACCCCTGCGACGAGGTGATCGAGTTCGCCTTCGAGGCGGCCCGGCTGCGCGGCGCCCGCCTCCACGTCGTGCACGCCTGGCAGACGCCGTCCCCGATCGGGCTCGGCACCGGCGACATCGGTCTGGTCGACGGCCCCGCACAGGCCGACGAATGGCTCGGCTTCCTCACCGCGGTCCTCCAGCCGTGGCGGGACAAGTACCCCGAGGCCGTCGTCGCCGAGACCGTGACCGAAGGCCGCGCCCAGTCCGTGCTGGTCCGCGCCGCCACCGGGGCCGGCCTGCTCGTGGTCGGCCGTCGGATGACCGAACGCCCGACCGGACCCCGCACCGGACCCGTCACCCACGCCGCCATCCATCACGTCGGCTGCCCCGTTGCCGTCGTCCCCCACGAGTGAGAGGCCGTGGCCCCGATGAGCGCGCCCGTCAAGTACGTGTACGAATTCGCCGAGGGCAGCCGGGACATGGCGGCCCTCCTCGGCGGCAAGGGCGCAGGCCTCGCCGAGATGACCCGGCTCGGCCTGCCCGTCCCACCCGGCTTCACCGTCACCACCGAGGCCTGCAAGGTCTACCTGGCCACGGGCGAGGAACCGGACGAACTCGGCGTCGAGGCCGCCCAGGCCCTCGCCGGCCTGGAGCGGGTCATGGGCCGCACCCTCGGCGCACCCGACGACCCCCTGCTGGTCTCCGTGCGCTCCGGCGCCCGCTACTCCATGCCCGGCATGATGGAGACCATCCTCGACATCGGCCTCAACGACCGGTCGGTCACCGGGCTCGCCAAGGCCTCCGGGCAGGAGCGGTTCGCCTGGGACTCCTACCGCAGGCTGATCCAGATGTTCGGCCGCACCGTGCTGGGCGTCGACGGCGATCTGTTCGAGCAGGCCATCGCCGCCCACCAGGCGCGGCGCGCGGCCGCCACCGGCCACGAGCTCGACGCCGGTGAACTGGCCGGACTCACGGGGGAGTTCAAGGACATCGTCCGCAGGGATACCGGCGAGGATTTCCCGCAGGACCCGGCCGACCAGCTGGCCCGCGCCATCCGCGCGGTCTTCGACTCCTGGAACGGCGAACGCGCCCGCGTCTACCGCCACCGCGAACACATCCCCGAGGAACTCGGCACCGCCGTCAACGTCCAGGCGATGGTCTTCGGCAACCTCGGCCCCGACTCCGGCACCGGCGTCGCCTTCACCCGGGACCCCGCCACCGGCGCGAGCGGCATGTACGGCGACTACCTGCCCGACGCCCAGGGCGAGGACGTCGTCGCGGGCGTCCGCGACACACTGCCGCTGAGCGAACTCAAGGTCCTCGCCCCATCCACGTACATCGAACTCGGCGCTCACCTGCGCACCCTGGAGGACCACTACCGCGACCTGTGCGACGTCGAGTTCACCGTCGAACGCGGCAAACTGTGGATCCTGCAGACCCGCGTCGGCAAGCGCACCGCCGAGGCCGCCTTCCGCATCGCCCACGACCTGCGCGCCGACGGCACGATCAGCGCCGACGAGGCCCTGATGCGCGTCGACGGCGCCGAACTGACCCGGCTGATGTTCCCCCGCTTCGAAACCCGCCCCACCGATGTGCCGTTGGCCCACGGCGTGCCCGCCTCGCCCGGCGCGGCGGTCGGCGCCGTCGTCTTCGACTCCGCCGAGGCCGTACGGCGCGCCGCGACCGGCGAGCACACGGTCCTGGTCCGCAGGGAGACCACCCCCGACGACCTGCCCGGCATGATCGCCGCGCAGGCGGTCCTGACGAGCCGGGGCGGCAAGACCAGTCACGCGGCCGTCGTGGCGCGCGGCATGGGCAAGGTGTGCGTGTGCGGCGCCGAGGACCTCACCGTGGACCCGGTCGCCCGCCGGTTCGGCACGGCGTCGGGCGTCGTCGTCCACGAGGGCGACACCGTCTCCGTCGACGGCACGGCCGGCACCGTCCATCTCGGCGCACTTCCGCTCACGGCGTCCGACGTGGGGCGCGCGCTGGAATCCGGCATGAGCACCGGACCGGTCACCGAGGCCGTCCTGGGCGCGCTCACGTACGCCGACTCCGTACGCCGCCTCCAGGTGCGGGCCAACGCCGACACCCCCGAGGACGCCGTACGCGCGCGTGCCCTCGGCGCGCAGGGCATCGGCCTGTGCCGTACCGAGCACATGTTCCTCGGCGAGCGCAGGGAGCTGGTCGAGGCGATGATCCTGGCCCGCGACGACAGGACACGCCAGGCGGCCCTGGCCGCGCTGCTCCCGCTCCAGCGCGAGGACTTCACCGGCATCCTGAGGGCGATGGACGCACTGCCGGTGACGATCCGGCTGCTGGACCCGCCGCTGCACGAGTTCCTGCCCGACCGCACGGAACTCGCAGTCCGCCTGGCCTCGGCGGCGCACCCGGATCCGCACGACCGGGACCTCCTGCATGCCGTCGAGCGCATGCAGGAGCAGAACCCGATGCTCGGCCTGCGTGGCGTACGCCTGGGCCTCGCCGTGCCCGGCCTGATGGCCATGCAGGTGCGGGCCGTCGCCGAAGCCGTGACGGCCCGTCTGAGCGCCGGCGGCCGACCGCACGCCGAGATCATGATCCCGCTCGTCGGCGCCGTCGAGGAACTGCGCCTGGCCCGCGCCGAGGCGGAACGCGTCCTCGCCGAGGTCGCGGCCGAGACCGGCACGGCGCTGGACTGCCCGATCGGCACGATGATCGAGCTGCCCCGCGCCGCCCTCACCGCCGGACGCATCGCCGAGGCCGCCGACTTCTTCTCCTTCGGCACCAACGACCTCACCCAGACCACCTGGGGCCTGTCCCGCGACGACGCCGAGGCGTCCTTCTTCCCCCTCTACCTGGAGAAGGGAGTCTTCGCCGAGTCGCCGTTCGACTCGATCGACCAGGAAGGCGTCGGACGGCTCGTGGAACTGGCCGTCGAGGCCGGACACGCCGTCAACCCCCGCCTGGAGACCGGCGTGTGCGGTGAGCACGGCGGCGACCCCGACTCCATCCACTTCTTCCACCGAGCGGGCCTGGACTACGTCTCCTGCTCACCGTTCCGCATCCCGGCGGCCCGGCTGGAGACGGGCCGGGCGGCTGTCGCCGACCGCACGGGGACGAGCGACACGAGGTGAGGCGCAGGGGTGAAGGCCCGGGGACGACGGGACCGACGTCAAGGACCGGACAGGCGCCGTCAGTGTCCGGCGCGCCACCCAGCGCCGGTCGAGGCGGTGAAGGCGGCCGCATACGGCTTGGCCCGCCATGTGATCAACATGTGACATGGTTGCAGGCAAGCCACCACGACTCTGGTCAAGGAGAGCGCGATGGGAATGTACGACGACGTCTTCCGGGCCAGCCTCGAAGACCCGGAGAGCTTCTGGCTGCGGGCGGCAGAAGGCATCGACTGGGAGGTGGCGCCGTCCCGTGCCCTGGACTCCTCGGGCGCGCCCTTCTACCGCTGGTTCCCGGACGGCCGGCTCAACGTCTGCTACAACGCCGTGGACCGGCATGTCGAAGCCGGCCGGGGCGAACAGCCCGCGCTCGTCTACGACTCCCCGGTGACCGGAGCCCGGCGCACCTACACCTACACCCAGCTGAGGGACGAGGTGGCGGCCTTCGCCGGGGCACTCGCCGGACTCGGCGTGGAGCACGGCGACCGGGTGGTCATCTACATGCCGATGGTCCCCGAGGCCGCCATCGCCATGCTGGCCTGCGCACGCATCGGCGCCGTCCACTCGGTCGTCTTCGGCGGGTTCGCGCCGCCCGAACTCGCGGTCCGGATCGACGACGCCACCCCCAAGGTCGTCGTCTCCGCCTCCTGCGGCATCGAGGGCAAGCGCGTCATCCCGTACAAGCCGCTGCTGGACCGCGCGATCGAACTCGCCGGGCACAAGCCGCACAAGCGGGTCATCCTGCAACGGCCGCAGGAGCGGGCCGAGTTGGGGCCGGACGACCTCGACTGGGCCGACCTGGTCGCCGACGCGGCACCGGCCGCGTGTGTTCCCGTGGCCGCCACCGACCCCCTCTACATCCTCTACACGTCCGGAACGACCGGAAAGCCCAAGGGAGTTGTCCGCGACTGCGGCGGCTGTGCCGTGGCTCTGCACTGGTCGATGGGTGCCGTGTACGACGTCGGCCCGGGCGAGACGATGTTCACCGGGTCCGATGTCGGCTGGGTCGTCGGGCACTCGTACATCGTCTACGGTCCGCTGCTGGCCGGTGCCACGACGGTGCTGTACGAGGGCAAGCCGGTCGGCACTCCGGACGCGGGCCAGTTCTGGCGGGTGGCCGCCGAGTACGGCGTCAAGACCATGTTCACGGCGCCCACCGCCTTCCGCGCCATCAGGAAGGAGGATCCCAAGGGCGCCCTCACCGCGGACTACGACCTTTCCCGCCTGCGCTACCTCTTCCTCGCCGGTGAGCGCCTCGACCCCGAGACGTACCACTGGGCGAGTGCCCTCCTGGACATCCCGGTGATCGACCACTGGTGGCAGACGGAGACCGGCTGGCCGATCGTCGCCAACCCGGTCGGTATCGAGCCCGCCCCCGTCAAACCCGGCTCGCCCACCCGCCCGCTGCCGGGCTGGGACGTCCGCGTCCTCGACCCCTCCGGGCAGCCCGTGCCTCCGGGCGTCGAGGGCGCGATCGTCGTGAAGCTCCCCCTGCCGCCCGGTTCGCTGCCCACCCTCTGGAACGACGACGCCCGCTACGTCGCCTCCTACCTCTCCGCCTACGACGGCTACTACCTCACCGGCGACAGCGGGCACATCGACGAGGACGGCTACGTGTATGTCATGGGCCGCACCGACGACGTCATCAACGTCGCCGGCCACCGGCTGTCCACCGGCAGCATGGAAGAGACCCTGGCCGCGCACCAAGATGTCGCCGAGTGCGCCGTGATCGGCGTCGCGGACGCCCTCAAGGGGCAGGTCCCACGCGGCTTCGTCGTCCTGAAGGCGGGCACCGATCGCGACCCGAAGGAGGTCGAGGCCGAACTGGTCCGCCTCGTACGCGAGCGCATCGGTGCCGTCGCCTCCCTCAAGGAGGTCGCCGTCGTGGCCGCCCTGCCCAAGACGCGCTCGGGGAAGATCCTGCGCAAGACGATGCGCGGAATCGCCGACGGCCTGGACGAACCCATCCCGTCCACGGTGGACGACCCGAGCGTCATCGAGACCCTGCGGCCGCTTCTCCAGCGCCCCGATCCCACCGGGTGAGCACGCTGGACCTCGCCTACTGACCCGCCGACACAGGGCGGGCGGGGGCCGCGCAGGTCAGGGGTGTGAGTCGAAGTGTCGGGACGTTCCCGGCGGGAAGGAGCTGTCCGGCAGCGTGCGCCGCAGCCGTTCGGGGCGCCGGATCAGCGCGTTGCCATCCGGGCCGCCGCGTCATGGACGAGCCGTGCGTGCAGTTCGAACAGCGCCACGAGGTCGACGGCGTCGCCGGTGACCTCCCGGTGCACGAACAGCCCGTCGGCACCGGCGACCGTGTAGGTCGCGAGGGTGTCCACGGCGGCGTTGTCCAGGCCGGGGAACAGGGCGGTGAGCACGTCGGCGATCTTCTGGTGGGTGACGGCGCGGACCTGGAGGAACACCGTGCGCCCGCGCGGCTCGGTGGGCCGTCGCTCCAGCGCGAGCATGAGACCGAGGCGCAGGAAGTCAGGCGCGCCGACGAGCGACCTCGCCACGTTCGCGGCCATGGCGGTCAGCCGCTCCAGGGGTGTGCCGGCGTCCTCGCCGGGCAGTTCGACGGCCGTGAGCCAGGTCTCGAAGCTGCGCTCGATGACGGCCGCGATCAGGTCGTCCTTGTCCTTGAAGTGCCAGTAGATCGAGCTCGCGGGCAACCCGCACTTGGCGCTGACGGCCGCGATGGACGTGCCGTCGTAGCCGCGTTCACCGGCGATCTCGACGGTGGCGTCGAGGATGCGCTGCCGTGACTCCACCCCGTTCGCACGCTTCTTGCGCGTCGTCTGCGCATTGGTCATGGGGTGCCTCTCCGGTCGTACAGGGCGCTCGCCCACGAGGGAACGGTCAGTTGCTGAAGCGTCCACTCTAATTGGAGCAGCCCCTACAGCAGGGCCGCGTCGCTCACGCGGCGCTGCTGCTGCGCGGCATCCCGTGCCGACAGGTCACGTCGTGCTGGCTGCCGAGGCTGGTCCACCAGCGCTCGCAGCACGCCGAGTCGAGTTCCGCCCGGACGATCGCCTCGGCGGCGTCGCTGCCGCGCCCCGCCCGTGCGACCAGTTCCAGGAGCCACCGCCGCTGTTCCCCGATCACGGTCTCCCGCACGACGGCGATGAGCGGCACGAGACTGGCGGCGGCGAACAGACACGCGGCCCACGCGGGGCCGTACTGGACTTCGAGGACCGTGGTCCAGGCGAGCCCGGCGCTCGTGGCGATGTAGAGGGCGCAGAGGAAACGGCTGCAGTGGTTCATGGGTGTACACCGTCCTTGGGGAGGATCGACACACCTTGTCCAACTGCGAACCGCCCGTGTGGACTCGGGTGATTTATCCCACCGTGACCGAGCAGGACGGTCCACCGATATTGAACAGGGCCTTTCCTAGGCTCGGACCGGGGCCTTCCCCTGGAACGCCGAACGGTAGGCGTGCGGTGTCGTGCCGACCACCCGGCGGAAGCGCTCGCGGAACGCCGTCGGTGAGCCGAAGCCCGCCTGCCGGGCGATCCGTTCGATCGGGTGGTCGCTGTTCTCCAGCAGATACTGGGCCCGGCGCACGCGCGCCCGCAGCAGCCACTGCAGCGGGGTGGTGCCGGTCTGCTCACGGAAGCGGCGGCTGAGGGTGCGCTCGCTCATCCCGGCGCTCTGCGCCATCTCCGCCAGCGTGATCTCCCGGGCCAGATGGTCCTCGATCCACTCAAGGAGCGGTTCGAGCGCCGAGCCGCGCGGCACCGGCGGGTGCTCGTGCACGATGAACTGCGCCTGCCCGCCCTCCCGTTCCAGCGGTACGACGGCCATCCGCGCGGTGTGCGCGGCGACCGCCGAGCCCAGGTCCCGCCGGATCATGTGCAGGCACATGTCGAGTCCGGCGGCGGCTCCGGCGGAGGTGAGGATCTGCCCGTTGTCGACGTACAGCACGTCCGGCTGGACCTCGACGCGGGGGAAGCGCCGGGCCAGTTCGTCGGTGGCCATCCAGTGGGTGGTGGCGCGCAGTCCGTCCAGCAGTCCGGCCTCGGCCAGGGCGAAGGCGCCCACGCACACCGACGCGATCCGGGTGCCGGCCTGCGCCGCCTGCCGCAGGGCCGCCAGCACGCGAGGGGAGGGCGGCCCCGTCCCGTCGCAGCCCGGCACGACGATCGTGTCCGCGTCCGCCAGCCCGTCGAGCCCCCGGTCGATCCGCAGGGCGAAGCCCTCCGTGGGCACCTCCGGCGACTCGGCGCACAGCCGGACACGGTAGGGACGGCGGCCGTCCGGCAGCCGCGTCCAGCCGAACATCTGGAAGGGCGTCGCCATGTCGAACGGCACCACATTGTCGAGAACCAGGATCGCCACGGTGTGCATGAGCCCACCCTAGACAGATTCCCGCCATCTCCAGAAGCCCAGGTCAGAGTCCAGGTGAGTGGGAGAGGAGGCGATGAGGCTCCGCTCACCGTGGTTGGCGAGAAGCCGTTGGAAGCTGTCATTTCAGCCTCTGTGCGATCACCGGGAAGATCCCTAACGTGGGCGAGATCCCAACGTGGGCGAGGCCGCCCCGCGCGAGCCGAGCCCGGGGGCCGATTCCCACGCCGACACGGAGACCGACACCACCCGATGACGAAGATCCTGCTCACTCTTCATGTCCTGGCGGCCATCGTCGCCGTCGGCCCCGTCACCGTCGCGGCCAGCATGTTCCCACCGGCGGCGCGCCGCGTCCCGGCGGCCGACGGGGCCGTGGCGGTGGGCACCGTCCGGCTCCTGCACCGCATCTGCCGCGTCTACGCCGGCATCGGGGTGTCGGTCCCCGTCCTCGGCGTGGCCACCGCCCTGGCGATGGGCGTCCTGGGCAGCGGCTGGCTCATCACGTCCATCGCCCTGACCGCCGCGGCCGCCGGGATCCTGGTCGCCTTCGTCCTGCCCCGTCAGGAGGAACTCCTCGACCAGTTGGACTCCCAGCGGCCCGTCGAGCACTCGGCGACGGTGCAACTCGCCATGTTCACCGGCATCTTCAACCTCCTGTGGGCCACCGTCACCGTCCTGATGATCGTGCGGCCCGGTTCGACGACCGGTGCCTGACCCGGGGAGGGGCTCCTGACCGGGGGATCGGACGGCGCACGGCACTGCGTCGGCGCCCTGCCGTCCGTTCGTCCGCCGTCAAGCGCTCTGGCAGAATTCGTACTTCAGTGTGCGTCGGCGCCTAGACTCCACAGCCGTGCCCAAAATGCACACAGGGCCACGACAGGAAAGGCGCGTTGACGGGTGTTCCAGGATTCCCCCATTTACGACCGGCTGATCGCGGAGCGCGGCGACATCCCCACCCAGGTGCGCAGGGAGGCCGAACGCGTCAGCAGGGAAGTCGAGTTCGCCATGCAGCCGCTGCTGTCCGGCGGCACCGCGCCCGCGCCCGTACGCCAGGCCGCGCCGCCCCCGACCTGGCAGCGCAGCGCCCTGCCGCCCGGCCCCCCGCAGGGCTGATCCCGCACAGGTGGCCTTGGAAGCCTGAAACCCCCGCCGTCCGCCCGGAGAGCGGGGGTTTACTCACAGGCTCTTGGCGCTCGCCCCGTTGACGGACGGCTCCTGCCCGAAGGCCGGCCGGGCGAGCCACTCGGCGATGGTGCGGGCTATCGGCTGGCCCGTGTCCACCTCGATGAACCCGAACTGTCCCGACTGGTTGCACTCCAGGAACCACCACGTCCCGTCGGTGTCCTCGACGAAGTCGAAGGCGCCGTAAGCGAGTTCCGCGCCCCGCAGATAGGCGCGGACGGCCTCCGCGACGCGGGGCGCCGTCTCCACCGGATGCCACGGCGCCTCGGACTCGTCGAAGCGGACGTCCACCTCGGCGGCGGCGTCGGTCTCCCTGCGGGCGGCCAGCAGCGTCTCGCCCACCGCGGTGAGACGGATGTCGGCCCGTTTGGCGACGCGTCGTTGCAGCAGGGTGGGACCGAACGCGACGGCGGAGAAGTCCGCGTCCGGGGCCACCCTGCTGGTCGGCACCGCCCGGGGCGGGTCCTGCGGATGCGCGCCGGACACCGGCTTGACCACCAGATCCGGATACCGCTCGGCGAACTCGCGGGCCGCCTGCGGGAACGACGTGATCAACGTCGCGGGGACGGGCAGACCGCAGCGCTGGGCCAGCCGCAACTGCCAGGGCTTGTAACGGGCCCGGCCGGCCGCGTCGGGCTGGTTCATCCAACGGGCGTCACAGCTGCGCAGCATGCCGTACAGCGCCTGCCCGGCCTCCTGAGCCAGCCAGGCCGACGGCGCCGCCGCCCGGGACGCCGCGGTCCCCGGCCTGCGCACCCAGACGGACCGCAGCCCGCCGATGCTCACCAGCCGTCCCGCGGCCGACAGATGGCCGCGGAAGGCACCGTGCACATACTCGCCCGACAGCGCGACCCCGCCGGTCAGATCGGCGGGATCGAGCCGGACCACCGGAACACCGGACGCGTTGAGGTGCACGACCACCATGTCCGCGGTCACGTCCTCTTCGCTCGTCAGAATCAAGACGGTCATTTGTCGCCGGCCTGCGTTCAGTCGTCGAAGTGAGTCTTCGAGCCGGCCGTGGATGTCGTGGTCCCCAGTTCCCGCAGCAACGCATGATCACTGGCGGCTATCCGCCCGTCACGGAGCACGTTCAACTGCAGCCCGGAGTCATAGACGTACGGAGCGGTGACCTCCAACTCCGCTGCCGGCCGTGCATAGTTGAGCGCGAACGGTTGCATCGTCTCTCCCTCACAGGTGCGCTCCGAACGAGCTTGGTCACCCAGCGCCGCCCCTCGGTCTGCCGACGCCCTTTGCTTCCCACTTACTTAAACGAATCGAACGAGTGGTTGGTTTCCTTACTTTCCGTAATCAACGGGGCCGGGCCGCTCCGTGTCGGGAGAACGGCGCAAGGAACGCAGCGCCAGCAGGAGCACGCCGATGTCGTCCAGATACACCGGATCGGGCATCAGATCGGCCGGCAGCACGAAATAGGCGAGGGCGCCCCAGAACACCCACCGCGGCCCGGTCGGCAGTCCGGCGCGCCGCAGTGTGCGCCGTGTTCGCACGAGCCGCACCAGCAGCGCGACGGCCACGGCGAGCAGGGCGGCCGCGAGGGCCGCGGCGACGACGATCAGTGTGGTGGTCGAGTCCACGGACCCTCCTTGTGCCGTCGGTGCGCACCAGACGCACTGCTGGTCGGATTCCCTATTACGGCGTGTGCATTGCATGACGGCCGTCACGAGGAGCAATCCGTCACCCGTCAGGACGGAAGACGCGCAATCGGTTCGCGCACCTGCCTGCGCGGGCGTGCGAACCGTACATCCACGTGCCGAAAGGGAACCCGCCAGACGTAGTACACGCCTGTACGACCCCTTCGCAGCCGCAGTACGCCCCTTTGGCGCATGACCGGGCAGGCCGGTTCCCGTATCTCGGTCGCCGGGCTAGCGGTCCGACGTCTCCGGCTGCTCGGCCCGCTCCTCGACGGCCGTGCCTTCCCGCGCACCGTCGGTGCCGGAGGCGGTCCTGCGGGACCGGGCGGAGCCCTTGAGCCGCTCGAAGGTCCGGGTCAGCTGCTGGAGCGGGGACGTCGCCGACGTGGCGGACGACTGGGGGCGCGGCACGGGCACGGCGTCGGCGGACTCCCGGTAGGCGGCCAGCGCCGTGTGCGCCTGCTCGGCGGCCTCCCGGTACAGGTCGCGGGACTTCGTCATCGCCTCCAGCGCGTCGGCGTACATCGCCACGAGTGCGCGCTCACGTTCGAGCTCCTCCTCCAGCGTCAGCAGCTGCCAGTCCTCCCGCAGCGCGGTGACGGCCTCCTCGCCGCCGTCCGGCAGCGGCCGCGGCAGCGCGGCGAGGCGCGTCACGGCATGGATGAGCTCGGCCGGCTCCGAACCGTCCAGGAAGACGCTGCGTACGGTGAAGTCGTCCACGTCGTAGCCGGACGGCGCCGGAGTCCCGGGCAGCACCACGGCACCGCCGCGCGGCACCTGGACGCCGAGGTCCCGCAGGGCCCAGTTCACGACGCGCAGCTGGCTCGGTGCGGCCCGGTGCTCCACCACCCGGTGCCGCAGGCTCGGCGGCAGCATCCCGGCCAGGGGAGTGCGGCCGCGCTGGTCCGGGGTCATGGCCTCGTGGACGACGACATGGATGGTCCAGCCGTCGCGCGCGGCGTCCCGCAACAGGTGCCGTACGGCCTTGTCGTCCTGCGGCAGGGGGTTGATGTCCCTCAGAAGCAGGCCCGTGACCGGCTCGTGGTCCCAGTCCGCGTCCGGCTCCTGCGGCCAGAACATGGCGGCCGGCGACGGCCAGCGCGGGTCCCACGGGGCTTCCGCCTCCGCGGCGAGCACCCACTCCCGACCGCTGCCGGAGCCGTGCTCGACGGTCAGCCGGGCTCGCACGGTCACTGGCCCGGCGACCCGCCACCGGGCCTCGAAGATCTGCTGCCGGGCGCCCTCGGTCTCGGGCAACTCCGCGAAGTCGTCTATGTCCGCGCTGTCCTTGAGGTGCCGCAGACTGAGCCGGAGGGCGTCCTGCGCGGCGGGTCCGAGGTGGCGGCCACGGGCCAACCACACCGAGGGCGGGATCGTGGGGCGAGCGCTGGAGGAACTGGGCATGGGTCCATCTGTGGGCGGAGGTACGTGCTTGTACCAATATCGTCGCCGCAGGTGGCCGCCAAACCGGCGGGGTCCGCACACGGGGTGTGCGCGATCCGCACAACCCGGCCGCCGCTCACTCGTGGCCCGCGCTTCGTCCGGTCATGACAATGACTCGGTGAGCAGGACCCGCCCACCATCCGCATTGGGGCGGGTCCTGCTCATGCCTCGCGGCCGGCTCAGCCGTGGTAGTTGATGTAGCCGTTTCCGTCCGGGTCGGACCCGCTCTTGGTGTAGGAGTGCAGGTCGGCGCCGGCGCCCGAGGGCTTGTACAGCTTGATGGTGTCCTTGTCGTTGTTCCACAGGAAGTTGCAGTTGTCGCGGTACACGACGTTCTTGCTGTCGGAGTCGGTGCCGTGGCCGCCCCGGAGCTTCACGTAGTCACCGGGCTGCAGATAGTGGTTCGCGGTGAAGACGAACCTGTTGGTGCTGGTTGCGTCCCGCACCACGTAGCCCTTGAGATTCACCGTCGCGCTCGACGAGTAGTTCTTGATCGTCAGGTATTCCTCGTCGGTGTTGCCGGTGGAACAGTTGTTGGAGTCGCGGCCGGGGGCGTCGTACTGGACGCCCTTGATCTTCAGCGCGGACGAGTACTCGGTGGCGTGGGCCGGTACGGCGGACAGTCCGGCGAGCGCGGCCGTCGCGACGGCAGTTGTGGCGGCGATGCGTATGCGCATGGAGAAACATCCCCCTGTGTGGAGCTTGCGTGAAGATCAGGAGTGTATGCAGTGCAGGCGTGCGCTGTGGGGACTTCACCGAAATGTGAGACAAGGGCGCGTCAGTGCGGGTAGGCCCGCGGTGGCCGCTGCCGCGGGAGCTCGTCGCGGAACTCCGCGATGACCGAGCTGATCTGGCGCATCAGCGCGGTGTTCTCCAGCCGGTCGAGATACAGGTTGCGCCGGGCGAGGGCGGGCACGTCGACGCAGAAGTACAGGGCCATGAGCGGATTGATGAACAACTCGCTGTCCCTGGTCCGCTCGGTGAACCGCACGTCCCCGAAGTCGCCGCGTACGGCGGCGGCCACGGACCCCTGCACGATGCTCGGGTGGTCCGGCGTGCACCGCTGGGCGTGCTCCACCGCGTCGAGGTAGAGCCTGCCCTCGGGGCTGTGGCGCGGTAGCGAGAACGCGCCGAGGTAGCCGCCCTCGCGGTCCAGCGCGGCGAGGTTCTCCAGCACCAGGGAATGGTTGACGCCGTGATGGGCGTCCACCCCGAACCCGAGGCACGCCGCCAGCCGCACCGGGACTTCGTCGAGCCCGGCCACCGCGGCCAGGCTGGCCATGTCCTCCTCGGGCGTGCCCAGCCCGTGTTCGTCGCCGCGCATCAGGATGTCGGTGCCGCCGTCGACCAGCACGACGGCGTCCACGCCGCCCAGATGCGCCAGGAGGGTGCGGTAGGCGTCCCGGAGCGGTCGGACGCCCGTGCGGGGAAACGCGTACACCGTGTCGGGCAGGTCCTGCCCGGCGAGCCACTGGGCGAGCGTCCGCTCGGGGAAGTAGTCGCCGCGGACAGCGGTCTCAGGTCGTATCGCCGCGACGTCGGGGTCCACCCACACGTCGGACGCCAGCCCGTACAGGTCCGCGAACGACAGGTTGGCCAGGTGGACTTCCTTGCCGGCCGCCCGCAGCGCGAGGGCCAGGGGCAGACCGGCGTACACGTCGAAACCGCCGCCCGCACCGGCGACGAGCACCCGCCGCGCGTCGCGCAGCCGGGTGAGGAAAGGGGGTTCGAGGAGTGAGAACACCGGGGGACGCTAACAGGCGGCGATCACCGGAAGCGCGCCGATATCGAGAGGGCCGGGGGCCCGGATGCTCGGCTACCAGGGATGCAATCCGGAGTACCTGGACCGCAAGCCGTCCGAGACCGTCGAGCTCGAACCGCTGCCCGACGAGGTGGCGGCCGGGCACTACGCGGACGCCGACGGCCCGCGTCCCTGAGCCGGCGCACCGCGTGCAACCCGTTCGGCGCGGGCGGGGTTTCCCCCCATGAGAGC
>NZ_JBHYJA010000012.1:76153-150617 GCF_042740355.1 Streptomyces sp. NPDC059010 | reverse complement strand
GCGCCCGCCCAGTCGTCGTCGGCGACTTACGCGCCGCTCTACCGGAGCATGTCCTCGCGCTCGACGAGCTTCACGCGCTCACGGCCCTGCGGCTCGCCCAGCGCCTTCTCGGCGGCGTCGAGCCTGTACCAGCCCTCCCAGGTGGTGAAGCGGATCTCGCGCTCGGCGAGGAACGCCTCCACGGCCTCCGGCTCCGGCGAACCCGGCGTCTGCAGACGGCCGTTCGCGAAGTCGTCCAGCAGGTGCGACACCGTCTCGTTGGCGTCGCCCTTGGTGTGGCCGATCAGGCCGACCGGGCCGCGGCGGATCCAGCCGGTGACGTACGTCGACTGCAGGTGCTCGCCGGACTCCTGGATGACCCGGCCGCCCTCGTCCGGGACGGTGCCCGAGTCGATGTCCCAGGGCAGCTTGGGGAGTTTGTCGGAGAGGTAGCCGACCGCACGGTAGATCCCGGTGACGTCCCAGTCCTTGAACTCGCCGGTGCCCTTGACGTTGCCGGTGCCGTCCAGGGCGGTGCGCTCGGTGCGCAGGCCCACGACCTTGCCGTCCTCGCCGAGGATCTCCGAGGGCGACTCGAAGAAGTGCAGGAACAATTTGTGCGGACGGTCGCCGACGTCGCGGATCGCCCAGTTCTCCAGGGTCTTGGCGACCATGTCGGCCTGCTTGTTGCCGCGCCGGGTCTCGATCGAGCCCTCGTCGTAGTCGATGTCCTCGGGGTCGACGATGACCTCGATGTTGGGGGAGTGGTCCAGTTCCCGCAGCTCCATCGGGGAGAACTTCGCCTGCGCCGGGCCACGGCGGCCGAAGACGTGGATCTCCAGCGCCTTGTTGGCCTTCAGGCCCTCGTAGACGTTCGGCGGGATCTCCGTCGGCAGCAGCTCGTCCGCCGTCTTGGCGAGGATGCGGGCCACGTCGAGGGCGACGTTGCCGACGCCGAGCACGGCGACCTTCTCCGCCTCCAGCGGCCAGGTGCGCGGCACGTCCGGGTGGCCGTCGTACCAGGAGACGAAGTCGGCCGCGCCGTACGAGCCGTCCAGGTCGATGCCCGGTATGCGCAGCTCACGGTCGGCCGTCGCGCCCGTCGAGAAGATCACGGCGTCGTAGAAGGCCCGCAGGTCGTCCAGGCTGATGTCGTTCGGGTAGTCGACGTTGCCGAAGAGACGGATCTGCGGCTTGTCGAGCACCTGGTGGAGGGCCGTGATGATGCCCTTGATGCGGGGGTGGTCGGGGGCGACGCCGTACCGGATCAGTCCGAACGGAGCGGGCATGCGCTCGAACAGGTCGATGGACACACCGGGTTCGGCGGCCACCTCGGACTTGAGCAACGCGTCGGCGGCGTAGATCCCGGCGGGGCCGGCTCCGACGATGGCTACCCGCAAGGGGCGGGGCATGATCAGGTTCCCTTCGAGAGGCGATAGATCGTCTCGAACG
This sequence comes from Streptomyces sp. NPDC059010, assembly GCF_042740355.1. Taxonomy (NCBI): domain Bacteria; kingdom Bacillati; phylum Actinomycetota; class Actinomycetes; order Kitasatosporales; family Streptomycetaceae; genus Streptomyces; species Streptomyces sp. NPDC059010. The sequence continues at coordinate 149,186 of NZ_JBHYJA010000012.1, read as the reverse complement.
GGAAGCCTAAACTAAGGCAAGCCTAAGTCGGTACGCGGGTCCGGCCTATGAGCTCATAAATCAATTCTATGGGGTGTGCGCGGGTGCTCGGTCGCCGCACCGCGGGGGCGGTACGGCGACCGAGGGGCGCCGGTCGGTCGATGGTCAGTCGAGGTGGAAGCTGTCGCCGTACACCTTCCAGTCCAGCGGGGTGTCGAGGTCGAGGTTGCCCTTGCGCAGGAACACCCGCTGAGCCGTGTCGACCCTGCTGGTGTCGCTGTGGGCCTCCTCCTGCTTCATGGCCCACACCCGTGCGTCCAGGAAGGCGTCGAGGTAGGTGACCTCGTCACCGCCCTGCGCCGGCGGCCGGGCCCGGTTCAGGGCGCGCCCCCGGATGTTGCGGAAGCTGGTCGGGTCCGTGCCGTCGCCGTGCATCACGATGGCGTCGTAGTACGCGAACTGACCGAGCACCCTGAGGCCGTCGGCCTTGCCCTGCCGTACGGCCGGGTTGAAGTACACCCGGTCGCGTTCGTCGTTCTGCGCCTGCTTGAACGTCTGGTCCTGCGCGGCCCGGCCCCAGTCGCGGGGGTAGTCCGGGTCGAGCCCGTCGTGCGAGTCGGTGCCGTTCACGCGGCGCAGCGCCGGCAGGTACGGCGCGAGGACGTTGCCGGGGCGGCGGTCGGTGTACAGCTCGACCAGGTCGAGCATGTCACCCGTGCCGGAGCAGAAGCCGATGATGCCGGCGGTGTAGCCGCGGCCGTCGCCGATGTCCTCGATGTACTTGTACTGCGCCTTCCAGTCGAGCGAGGAGTTCTCCGCGCTCGACACCAGCTTCATGGCGATCTCCTTCTTCGCCGGGTCGTCGAGTCCCGCGGCGGCGCGGAGCGCGGCCGCGCGCGGGGAGTTCAGGAGCGGGGCGGACGCCACGGATGCGCCGATCAGGGCGAGGAGTGTGCGGCGCGACGTGTGCGTGGGGTGCTTCACGGCGGCTCCAAAGGGTGGTGGGGGGTGGGGAGTTGGCCGTACGTCACTGATAGGAAGGTTTCCTATCAGAAGCCGGGCGTGAAGGGCACCGGTCGCGTCAAAGGTTCGTACCTATGTACAAACAGGCGCCCGGACGAGCAGCCGCCGCTACGGCAGCGGCTGCTCCGCCCAGATCACCTTGCCCGCCGGCACATACCGCGTGCCCCACCGCTCGGTCAGCTGCGCGACCAGGAACAGGCCGCGGCCGCCCTCGTCCGTCATCGCCGCGTAGCGCAGGTGCGGCGAGGTGCTGCTGCTGTCGAAGACCTCGCAGATCAGGGTGCGGTCACGCAGCATCCGGACGCGGATCGGGTCACCGCCGTACCGGATCGCGTTGGTGACCAGCTCGCTCAGGATCAGCTCGGTGGTGAAGGACAGCTCCTCCAGCCCCCACGCCTCCAGCGTCCCGGTCACGGCGGAGCGCACCTGGGCGACGGCCGCCGGGTCGGACGGCACCTCCCACTCGGCCACCTGGTCGGACCCGAGGGCCCGCGTACGCGCCACGAGCAGCGCGATGTCGTCGCTGGGCTTGGCCGGCAGCCGGGCATCCAGTACGGCCTGGCAGGTCTCCTCCGGGGAGCGGCCCGCCCGGGCCAGCGCGTCGCGCAGCAGCTCCAGGCCCTGGTCGATGTCGTGGTCGCGATCCTCCACGAGCCCGTCCGTGTAGAGCACCAGCCGGCTGTCCTCCGCCAGCTCCAGCTCGGCCGTCTCGAACGGCAGCCCGCCCAGGCCCAGTGGGGGACCGGCGGGCACGTCGGGGAACTCGACGGCGCCGTCCGCCCGGATCAGCGCCGGCGGCGGATGCCCGGCGCGGGCGATGGTGCACCGCCGCGACACCGGGTCGTAGATCGCGTACAGACAGGTCGCGCCGGTCACCGGGGCGCTGTCGCTCTCCTGCGCCTCGTCCTGGTCGATCCGGGCGACCAGCTCGTCCAGGAGCGCGAGCAGTTCGTCCGGCGGCAGGTCCAGGGCGGAGAAGTTGTGCACCGCCGTACGCAGCCGGCCCATGGTGGCCGCCGCGTACAGGCCGTGCCCGACGACGTCGCCCACGACGAGCGCGACCCGCGAGCCCGACAGCGGCAGCACGTCGAACCAGTCGCCGCCCACACCGGCCTGCGCCGGCAGATACCGGTAGGCGATGTCCAGGGCGTTCTGCTCGGGCAGGCTGCGCGGCAGCAGACTGCGCTGCAAGGTCACCGCCATGCTGTGCTCGCGGGTGTAGCGGCGGGCGTTGTCGATGGACACCGCGGCCCGGGCGACCAGCTCCTCGGCGAGCTCGACCTCCTCGGCGTCGAACGGCACGGCCTTCTGCGAGCGCCAGAAACTGACCACGCCCAGCACCAGGGACCCCGCCCGCAGCGGCACCGCGATCAGCGAATGGATGCCGAACTCCACGACCTGCGCCGACCGCTCCAGATCCTGGGCCCGCCAGCCCGGCGCCTGCTCCAGCCGCGGCTCGATCACGGCCCGCCCGCCGTGCAGCGCACGGGCCTGCGGCGAGGAGTCGACGAACCGGATCTGTTCGCCCACCGGGTACAGCGGGGCGTCCTCGCGAACCCCGCTGCACGCCGTGCGCCGCAGCCCGGTCACCGCCTCCGGCTGCCCGCCGCCCAGCACGGGCTCGAACAGGTCGACGGTGGCGAAGTCCGCGAACCGGGGCACCGCCAGCTCCGCGAGTTCCTCGGCGGTACGGGTGACGTCCAGGCTGGTGCCGATGCCCACCCCTGCGTCGTACAGCATGTTCAGCCGCTCGCGGGCCGCCTCCGCCCGGCCGGACAGGGCGCGCAGCTCCGTCGAGTCGCGGAGCGTGGCGACGCTGCCGGAAGCGCGGCCCCTGAGGTAGGTGGGGCGCTGGTTGACCGCCAGCAGCCGGTCCTTGACCAGGTGCACCTCGTCCGTGGCCATCCGCCCGGAGTCCAGCAACTCGGCGGTGTCGGGCGGGAGCCCGAGCTCGGTCACCCGGCGCCCCTCGGCGTCCTCGGGCAGGTCGAGCAGTCGCTGTGCCTCGTCGTTGGCGAGCAGCAGCCGCCGCTCGTCGCCGACGATGATCACACCCTCCCGGACGGCGTGCAGGACGGCGTCGTGGTGCTCGTACATGCGGGTCATCTCGTGCGGGCCCAGGCCGTGCGTCTGGCGCATCAGCCGTCGGCTGACCAGGGCGGTGCCCCCCGTGGACAGGGCGAGCGCCACGGCCGCGGTGATCAGCACGAGCGGCAGCTGCCGGTCCGCGGTGCCGCCGACGGTCGCCTTAGTTACGCCGGCCGACACCAGCCCGACGACCTTCCCGTCGGGCGCCTTGATGGGCACGACCGCCTGCACGAGCGGGCCGATGGTGCCCGTGAGTTCCTCGACCACGACCTTTCCGGCCAGCGCGGGTTCGATGGTCCCGACGAACTTCTTCCCGATGCGGTCGGGCTTGGGGTGGGTGTAGCGGATGCCGTCGGTGTTCATGACGACGATGAAGTCCACGTCGGTCGCCTCGCGCGCCGCCTCGGCCCGGGGTTGCAGCACGGCGGTGGGGTCGGGGCTGTCCAGCGCCTCCCGGGTGCCCGGCGCGTTGGCGAACGACTCGGCGACGGCCACCGAACGATGGCGGGCCTCCTGCGTGGTGTCGTACCGCACCTGCAGCACCAGCGCCACCACCGCGGCGACGACCAGCAGCAGCACGATCACCACCTGCAGCAGGAACACCTGCCCGGCGACACTGCGCCCGCTCACGGCGGACCGCAGCGCGGAGAACCAGCCCACGCCCGGCTCGTCGGCGGGCGCGTCGGGCGGCGCTCCGTGTGCGGGCACGCGGAGGGCGCGGTCGGGCGTACGCCGTGCGCGCTGACCGCTGGGAAGTCGGGCCGACCGGGCCCCGGATCGACCCAATAGTCGGACCATGTGCCCATGTCTACACTGCCGCGCCCCAGGAGGCGAGAGACGTCACGGACCGTGACACGACCCGCCCCCTCTCCCACAGGACGATCACGGGAGTGATCCACAGAATCCGGGCAACTCCCGTGCCCGCAACAGGGTTACGACGACGCGATCGCCGCCGGAGCACGGCTTGCGCGGAGCCCGCGCACCCTCACTTCCCGGGCAGCGGAGCGGCACGTCGCGTCGCGAGCAGCAGGGCGATGTCGTCGGGGCGGTCCGCCGTGTGCCGGGCCGTCGCGGTGAGCTTGTTGGCCACGCCCGCCAGCGCGCCGCCCGCGGGAGAGGGCGGGGCATCGGCCTTGGCCAGCGCCACCCGCAGCGCGCTGATGCCGTCGTCGATGTCGACGCCGGGCCGCTCGACCAGCCCGTCCGTGTACAGCGCCAGCACGGCCCCGGGCTCCATCCGCAGCTCCGCCACCGGGTAGTCGGCCTGCGGATCCACGCCGAGCACGACGCCGCCGGGCAGGTCGACGACCTGCGTACGGCCGTCCGGGCGGCGCAGCAGCGGCGGCGGATGCCCGGCCACGGCCGCCCGTGCGACGCCGGTGACCGGATCCAGCCGGATGTAGCAGCAGCTCGCGAACAGCCCGGAGTCGAGGTCGATGAGCAGCCGGTTGGTGCCGCTCATCACCTCGTCGGGCGGCCGGTCCCCGACGGCGAACGCGCGCACCGCGCTGCGCAGCTGGCCCATGGTCGCCGCGGCCTGCACCCCGTGCCCCTGCACATCGCCGATCACCAGCGCGATCCCGTCCCCGGCGGCGACCACGTCGTACCAGTCCCCGCCCACCTCCATGCCCTGGGTGCCCGGCAGATAGCGTCCCGCGGTCTCCACCAGCGGGTGCTCCGACAGCCGCCGGGGGAGCAGCGCCTGCTGCAGCCCGCGGGCCAGCGCGGCCTCGCTCTCGTAGCGCTGCGCCTTCTCCATGGCGTGCGCGATCAGCCCGGCCAGCGCGGTCAGCACCGCACGCTCCTCGGAGCTGAAGCTGCGCGGCCGGTCGAAGCCGAGGATGCAGGAGCCGACCGAGCGCCCGGAGGCGATCAGCGGCAGAAAGGCGCGGGCACCCTCGGTGGCGTCCAGCGCGATGCCCGGATAGGCGTCGGAGAGCTGCTGCATCGAGTCGAAGAACAGCGGGCGCCCGCTGGTCAGCGTCTCCACCCCGGGCAGCCGCTCGTCCAGCCCCACACCGTCGAACGGGGCGAGGAACCCCTTGGGGAAGCCCGACTCCCAGGCCAGGAACAGATGCCGCTCCTGCAGCAGGTAGATCGCCAGCCGGCGGCCGCCGAACGCGGGCAGCAGCTCCCGCATCACCACGGCGGACACCTGCCGCGCCGTCACCGCTTCCGTCAGCGCGATGGCGAGGACGATCGGGCGGTACAGCGGAGCGAGCGACGGCGTCCCGGCCGTCTCCGGCGCGGCCAGCGCGTCGGGCACGCCGGACGGGCCGTCGGCCATCCGGTGCCCCGGGCGCAGCGTGCAGGTCAGCAGGTCCGGACCGGGGTAGACGGACAGGGCGAGCCAGTCGCCCGCGAACGGCCGGGCGGCGGCGGGCACACGGCCATGGGCGGACGGTCTTCGGACATGGAAGTGCACCGGGTCCGGAGACAGCAGCGCCCCGCGCAGATGGTCCTCGACGGCGGGCTGGTTCAGCCAGGGCACGCCCTCCCACAGCGGCCGGCCCAGCAGCTCGGTGCGCGGCCGGCGCAGCAGCGTCGCGGCCGGCGGATTCGCGTAGACGACCGTGCCCAGCCGGTCCAGGCAGAACACCCCGTCCGGCAGCAGATCGGCCGCCGCGTCCCCCACCGTGCCCGGCCCCGGATCGAGGACGACCCCCCGCACGGCCGCGGTTCCGGGCCGGCCCGGGTCGTCGTACGGCCCCCAGACCTCGACCAGCCGCAGCGCGCCGTCCGCGGCACGCGCGTACAGCGGCAGCGCCGGTGACCGGCCCCCGGCCACCTCCCGCAGCGCCGTCAGGATCCGCTCGGCGTCGTCCGGGGCGATGGCCCGCGCGAACGCCTCCACCGTGCCGTCGGCGTCCCCGGCGGCCCGGCCCAGGACGAGGTTCAGCGGTTCGTCCGCCGTCACGGCGCCCGTCACCGGATCCCAGGAGAACCGTCCAAGACGTCCGGCGGGCGGTCGGCCGGCGGGCGGGCGGACGCACTCCGGCCCGCCCTCCCAGGACACCGCCGACGGGTCCTCGTCCTTCAGCTTCTCCAGCGCCACGCCCAGCTCCTCGGCCAGCCGCGCCAGGCGTTCGCGCTCGGCCAGCAGCTCGGTGGCGTCCGACGCCGAGGGCCGCAGCACGGTCAGCACACCGAACACGGTCGACCCGCCCGAGACGGGGACATGCAGGGACCCGAACTGGAACGGCAGACTCGCCGCGAACTGCGGATAGCGGCGCATCGTCTCCGTCGCGTTCGGCAGCACCACCTCGACGCCCAGCCGATAGGCGTCCGCGACCGGAAACGGCCGGTCCACATGCAGCCGCCACCACGGCCGGAACAACGGCCCCGGCAACCCCTCCAGCACCGCCAGACGGAGCAGTCCGGGCGTGCCGGAGCGCAGATAGACCCCTCCCGCATGGCCACCGGCCGCGCTGATCGCCTCAGCCGAGGCATCGATCAGCAACGCCGCCAGCCTGCCGGGCGTCCGCTCTGCGCCCTCGGCGCTCCCAGTCATCGGCCCTACCTCGTCAGTACGCCATCACGCGTGCGACACAGCAAGAATGCGCCACGACGCACCTTGCCCGCACCTGGGCGGCTTGACCAGGGGTGTGCGAGCAGCCGTCGTGAACCCCCTGATGCGCGAGCAGGCGCGGGACGCGGCCCGCACCCCGCCGACCCGCTCCCGCACCCCCGGCATCGCCCGAACCCGAAACCGCGCGCCCGCCCGCCCCGTTGTCGATGCGAGCCCCGCACACCACCGACCCGCGGCGGCCTCACCGGCCCGGAGCTTTCCGGCCAGTCCGCACCGGGACCCGGCACAGGAGTCGGCAGGGCGGGTGCTCTCGGGAAGACTCGAAAACCAGGCCGGCCGGCGCACCACAGGCAGGAGACAGCCCATGGACTACTACGACCTCGGCACCCACACCCGCGCCGTGACCACCACCTCTGCCCAGGCCCAGCTCTGGTTCGACCGGGGGCTGAACTGGACGTACGCCTTCCACCACGAGGAGGCCGTCGCCTGCTTCGAGGCCGCCGCCGCGGCGGACCCCGACTGCGCCATGGCCCACTGGGGCATCGCCTACGCGCTCGGCCCGAACTACAACAAGCCCTGGGAGTTCTTCGACGACCGGGAACTCGTCCACACCGTCGACCGCACCCACGCCGCCGTGGAAGTGGCGCACGAGAGGGCCGCGCACGCCACTCCCGTCGAACAGGCGCTGATCGCCGCCCTGCGCGCCCGCTACCCGCAGGCCAAGGCCGTGAAGGACTGCTCGGTCTGGAACGCGCCGTACGCCGACAGCATGCGCACGGTCTACGAGCTCGCCCCCGACGATCCCGACATCGCCACCCTGTACGCCGACGCCCTGATGAACCTCACGCCCTGGCAGCTGTGGGACCTCAGGACCGGCCAACCGGCCGAAGGCGCCCGCACGACGGCGGCCAAGGCCGTTCTCGACCGCGCCCTCGCCACCGACGCGGGCCGCGACCACCCGGGCGTCGTGCACCTGTACATCCACCTGATGGAGATGTCCCCGACCCCCGAGCTGGCCCTCCCCGTCGCCGACCGGCTGCGCGGCCTGGTCCCGGACGCCGGGCACCTGCACCACATGCCCTCCCACCTGGAGGTGCTCTGCGGCGACTACCGGCGGGTCGTCTCGGACAACACCCGCGCCATCGAGGCCGACGAGAAGTACCACCGCAGGGCCGGGGCGATGAACTTCTACACCCTGTACCGCTCGCACAACTACCACTTCAAGATCTACGGCGCGATGTTCCTCGGCCAGTCCCGGGTCGCCCTCGACACCGCGGCGCAGTTGGAGGCGTCCATCCCGGAGGACCTGCTGCGGGTGCCGAGCCCGCCCATGGCCGACTGGCTGGAGGGCTTCCTCGCCATGCGGGTCCACGCCCTGATCCGGTTCGGCCGCTGGGAGGACATCCTGGACCTGCCGCTGCCCGCCGACCCCGAGCTGTACTGCGTGACGACCGCGATGATCCACTACGCCCGCGGCGTCGCCCTCTCCTCCACCCACCGGGTCCGGGAGGCGGAGGCGGAACGCCGACTCTTCCGCGAGGCGGTCGCCCGCGTCCCCGACACCCGCATGCTGTTCAACAACACCTGCGCCGACATCCTCGCGATCGCCTCCGCGATGCTCGACGGCGAGCTGGAGTACCGCAAGGGCGACCACGAGGCCGCCTTCGCCGCCCTGGAACGCTCCATCGAGCTGGACGACAACCTCCCCTACGACGAACCGTGGGGCTGGATGCAGCCCACCCGGCACGCCTACGGCGCCCTCCTCCTCGAACAGGGCCGGGTCGAGCAGGCCGAGGCGGTCTACCGGGCCGACCTCGGCCTCGACGGCACTCTCCCGCGCGCCTTGCAGCACCCCGGCAACGTCTGGTCCCTGCACGGCCTGCACGAGTGCCTGATGCGCCTGGGCCGGATCGAGGAGGCGCAGATGGTGGCACAGCAGCTGCGGCTCGCCGTCGCACTGGCGGACGTACCGGTCGAGGCGTCCTGCTTCTGCCGGCTCGACACGGGTCACGGTGCGGCGGCCGAGGGGGGTTGCTGCGGCGACTGAAGGGATCGTGCGGGATGAGGGACGGGACTGTCGCACGGGGACGCGGTATGTTCGTCGGGTGAACTTGGTTTCACGGTGAGCGGCTAGCCGTGAGCCGAGAGCCGTGCGTCTCCCGGAGTCTCCCAAGGAGTCATCGATGAACAGTGCCGAGTTCCCGGAGGCCGGTACAGCGGCCGGTACGGTCCGCGGGCGCCGCGAGGGCGCTCTCGCGGTCTTCCGCGGCATCCCGTACGCGCAGCCCCCGGTGGGCGGGGCGCGCTTCATGGCTCCGGGGCCGGCCGAGCGCTGGGACGGCGTCCGGGAGGCGTTCGCGTTCGGCCCGCCGCCCCCGCAGGAGCCGTTCGGTCCCGAGGATGCTCCCGCCGACGCCGGCCCGGGCGGCGACGACTGGCTGACCGTCAACGTCTGGACGCCCGAGGCGGACCCGGCGGCCCGGCGCCCGGTGATGGTGTGGCTGTACGGCGGCGCCTACAAGTTCGGCTCCGCCGACAACCCCGCCTACGACGCCGGCCGCCTCGCCGGTGAAGGCGATCTGGTCGTCGTCACCCTGAACTACCGCGTCGGCGTCGAGGGGTTCCTGCGGATCGAGGGCGCCCCCGCCAACCGCGGGCTGCTCGACCAGATCGCCGCACTGGAGTGGGTGCGGGAGAACATCACCGCGTTCGGCGGCGACCCCGACCAGGTCACCGTCTTCGGCGAGTCGGCCGGCGCCGGTTCCATCGCCGCGCTGATGGCCATGCCGAGCGCCCGGGGCCTGTTCCACCGCGCCATCGCGCAGAGCGTGCCCGGCACCTTCTTCTCGGACGCCCTCGCCGCGGACATCGCCGAGGCCCTGGCCGGTGAGCTCGGGCTGCGTCCGACGGCCGCCGACCTGTCCGGCCCGGACCCGCGCAAGCTGACCGAGGCGAGTGCCGCGCTGAGCGCCCGGATGCGCGAGTACGTCCACCGGTGGGGGCCGGTCGCCCTCACCCCGACCCCGTACTCGCCGGTCGTCGACGGCGAGGTGCTCACCGCGACGCCGTGGGAGGCCCTCGCGAACGGCGCCGCCCGCGACGTCGAGCTGATCGCCGGGCACAACCGGGACGAGTTCCGCCTCTTCATGATGCTCGGCGGTCTGCTCGGGCGGGTGGACGAGCGGCTGGCGTCGATGACGCTGGGCCTGTTCGGACCGGTGCCGGACGCCGAGAGCGCCTATCGCGCGGCGTTCCCCGACGCCTCGGCGGAGTACCTCTTCGAACTCGTGCAGTCCGACTGGCTCTTCCGTATGCCCTCGCTGCAGCTGGCGGAGGCCCAGGTGGCCGGTGGCGGCCGGGCGCACCTGTACGAGCTGACCTGGCCCGCCCCGGCCAACGGCGGCGTCCTCGGCGCCTGCCACGGGCTCGACGTGCCCCTCACCTTCGGCGTGTACGACGGGCTCGGCGCCCTGCTGATCGGCCCCGAGCCCACCCCGGAGGCCGAGGCCCTCTCCGCCCGCTTCCGCTCCGCCTGGACCGCGTTCGCCCGCACCGGCGACCCCGGCTGGCCCGCCTACGGCACCGGGAACCGTCTCGTCCGCCTCCTCGACGCCGAGCCCGCAGTCGCCGCGTATCCGGAGGAGGCCTCGCGGCGCCTCTGGGAGCGGCACACGTTCGCGGCGCTGCCGCTGGGTCCGGCGGCAACGGGCTGACGGCGGCGGGACCGGCGGTCTCTCACGCCCTCCCGTGCGCCTCCTGAGAGCGCCGCGCCAGGGCGTCGATGACCACGGCGGCGAACAGCACCCCGCCCGTGATCATGTACTGGACGGCGGTGGGGGTGTCCGTGATCACCATGCCGGATGCGATCGACTGGATGACCAGCATGCCCAGTACCGCGGACCAGGTCGTGCCGCGTCCGCCGAACAGGCTGGTGCCGCCGATGACGGCCGCCGCGATGGCGTTGAGGAGCAGGATGCCCGAGCCGGCGCCCTGGCTGACCGAGGTGATGCGCGAGGCCAGGAACAGGCCGCCGATCGCGGCCATGGTGCCGGAGACGGCGAGTACCGCGGTCTGTACGCCGGTCACATTGAGGCTGGCGCGCCGGGCCGCCTCGATGCTGCCGCCGAGCGCGTAGACCTGCCGCCCGTAGTGCGTGCGGCGCAGCACGACGTCGAGACCGGCCGCCACCACGAGGAAGATCAGCAGGGCGAGCGGCAGCCCCTGGAAACGGTTCAGCAGATAGGCGGCGGAGAACGCGACCGCCGCGAGGACCCCCGTACGCACCACGACGCCCTGCAGCGAGCGGTGCGGCATGCCCATCATCCGGCGCCGCCACCTGTCCTGCTGGGACACGAGGAAGACGAGGCCGGTGCCGACCGCGGCCAGGCCGTAGGCGGCGGCGTCGTTGGTGAAGTAGTAGCTGGTCAGCTTGGCGACGAGCCCGTTCTCGTCGAGGTTGACGGTGCCGCTGGTGCCGAGGATGTACAGCATGAGGCCGTTGAAGGTCAGCAGCCCCGCGAGGGTGACGACGAAGGCCGGCACCCGGGTCTTGGCGACGGAGTAGCCCTGGACGGTTCCCGCGACGGTGCCGGCGAGCACCGCCGCGATCAGGGCGAGCCATTCCGGCACGCCGTTGTTCACGTTCAGCACGGCGAACACGGCGGCGGCGAGCCCGCTGATCGAGCCGACCGACAGGTCCAGTTCGCCGATCAGCAGGACGAAGACGATGCCGACCGCGATCAGGCCCGTACCGACGATGTCCACGCTGAGATTGGACAGGTTCCGTGGCGACAGGAAGCTGCTGTTGAGGGACTGAAAGGTGATCCAGACGGCGGCGAGGACCAGAACGACCGGGAGCGAGCCCAGCTCGCCGGCGCTCAGTTTGCGCCGCAGGACGGCGACGCCGTTCTCCAGGACCTGGGCGAGGGCCGCTCCGCGGGACGACCGGCGGGCCTTGGCGGTGGGTGCGGCGGGTGCGGTCCGTGTGCTGCCGGCGCTTGGGTCCGTGCCGCTGTGCATCCCTTTCACCACCCTGCCTCCCGGTGGGCCATCCGGCGGGGCACGTTCTCCGTGGCGCCGGTGATGGAGGCGATGATCTGCTCCTGGGACGCGGTGTTCACATCGAAGAAGCCGTTGTTGCGGCCCAGCCGCAGCACCGCGGCCCGGTCCGCGAGCGCCTTGACATCGCCCATGTTGTGGCTGATGAGCAGCACCCCGAGACCCCGGTCGCGCAGCCGGTCCACCAGGTCCAGGACCTCGCTGGTCTGCTCGAAGCCGAGCGCCGCCGTCGGTTCGTCCAGGAGGAGGACCCGCGGTTCGCCGAGCAGCGAGCGGGCGATGGCGACCGTCTGCCGCTGACCGCTGGACAGCGAGACGACCGGGGCCCGCAGATCGGGGACCCCCCGGGTCAGCCGCTCCAGCAGATGACTGGTGCGGCGCTCCATCTCGACCTCGTCGAGAAACCCGTACCGGCGGATCTCCCGGCCGAGGAAGAGATTGCCGACGACATCGAGGTTCCCGCACAGCGCGAGGTCCTGGTACACGGTGGCGATGCCGAGGTTCCGGGCGTCGTGCGGGCGCCTGATCTGGACCGGCCGGCCCTCCCACTCGATGACGCCCTTGTCCGCCTGGGTGACTCCGGAGATCACCTTGACCAGGGTGGACTTGCCGGCCCCGTTGTCGCCCAGCAGCGCCACGACCTGACCCGCGCGGATCTCCAGCTCGATGTCGTTGAGGACCTGGACGACCCCGAAGCGCTTGCACACGCCGCGCAGCGTCAGCAAGGGGGGACTCGGCACGAAGACCATCTCCTTCCCACGGCCGGTCCGGCGCCCCGAACCGGCCGGTCAGGTGAGTCCGGCCCTGGCACAGGCGGCGTCGAGCTGGGGGGTGCAGATCTGCTGGATCGTGTACACGCCGTCCTTCACGACGGTGTCGTCGATGGTGTCCACGGTGATGGTGATCGGGGTGAGCAGGACCGCCGGAACGGTGCTGCCCGTGCTGGTCCGCACCCGGTCCGGGGCGACCCGGTCGAGGCTCTCGCCCCGGGCCGCGGCCACCGCCAGCGCGGCACCGGCGGACGCCTCGGGGTCGAAGGGCTTGTAGACGGTCATGTACTGCTCGCCGGCGACGATCCGCCGCAGCGCCCCGAGCTCGGCGTCCTGCCCGGTGACGGGGGGCAGCGGGTGGACCTTGTTGGCCTTGAGAGCCGTGATGCTGCCGGCCGCGAGGCCGTCGTTGGCGGCGTAGACCCCGTCGATGTTGCCGGGGCCGAGCGCGGAGATGGCGCCGGACATGTTCATGTTGGCGACCTCGGTCCGCCACTGCCGGGTGTCGTACTCCTTGGAGATCTCGACCTTGCCCTCCAGCTCGGACAGGGCGCCCTTCTTGAACGACACCGCGTTGGGGTCGCTGGGATCGCCGTTCATCATGACGATCCGGTCGCCCATCGCGCCGTCGCTCATGGCCCTGAGCAGCGCCCTGCCCTGGAGCCTGCCGACCTCCTCGCCGTCGAAGGAGGCGTAGCCCGAGATGGGGCCCTCGGCGAGGCGGTCGTAGGCGATGACGGGGATGCCCGCCTCGTCGGCCTTCGCGACCGTGGGGCGCAGCGACTTGGAGTCGACGGCCACCAGCAGGATCGCGTCGACCCCGTCGGCGATCATGGACTCCATCTGGGCCTGCTGAATGGCCACGTCGTTCTTGGCGTTGGCGTGCTCGACCTCGCAGTCCGCGCACAGTGCCTTGATCTGCCGGTTGAGCATCGGCCTGTCGTTCGTCTCCCAGCGGGCCGTGGTGGAGTCCGGCAGCAGCACACCGATCCTCGGCCGGTTGCCCCCGCCGGAGTCGCTTCCGCCGCCGTCCCCGCAGGCCGCGAGCGCGACGGCCGCGGTCACAGCTACGACCGCCCCCCGAACGCAGGCCTTCATGTGCGAGACCTCCCTTTCCTCCACCTCGCGGGGTGAGGAGGGCGGAAAATACTGCAAGAAATGCGGTGATATCGACTATGCCGCAAGTGTGGCACCGGCCGCGATGAACTGCGAACGCGTCCGCACGTCAAAGGATCTGTCCACTTTGCCCGCATGTGAGACGCTGGTAGCTGAGCGCCCCGATCTCAGTCTGTCGGCACCTGTGGCCTGGGGCAGGAGGAAGGTGCGGACATGCCTCATGACGGCCGTGCCCGGGCCGGCGTCTCGCAGCTACGGGCATCGGAGGCCGGGGCTGCGGGCACCGGTTCACCGCCTCCGGAGCGCGAGGCCGTCGCCCCGGGGGAGCGCGCCCTGGCGTTCGCCGGAGTGGCGCTGGCGGCTGTCTACGTGCCCGGCGCCGGGGAGCAGGAACTCCGCTTGCTGGAGACGGCCGGACTTCCCACGCCCCCGCCCGGACGCCCCGCGCCCCCGCCCGGACTTTCCGCCTCCCAGCCCGGTCTCTCCGTGTCCCCGCCCGCACACCCCGTCTCCCGGCCCGGACACGCCCTTTCCCGGCCCGGGCACACCGTCACCCCGTACGCCCTGCCGGAGCACCTGCCCCTGCCCGGCGGCTCACCCGCGGCGCAGGCCTACCGCACCGGCCGGCCGCTGTGGCTGAACCCCGCGGCCCTCGCCGCCTACGAGGGCGGCACGGCAGCGGCGGCGGCACAGCTGTCACTCGGCGCGCTGCCCCTCGGCGCGGAGGGCGGACGGCTGGGCTGCCTCGTGGTCGTGGGGGCCTCCGCCGACGGATTCGAGACCGAGCAGCAGCGCTTTCTGGAGCGGTACGCCGAGGCGGTCGCCGCCCTCCTGCGGGCCGGACCCGACCGGCCCGCCGCGCCCTCGCTGCTCGGCCTCGCCCTGCGCACACTGCGCGTCGGCTCCTTCGTCCTGGAGCCGGACACCGGCGTGATCGACGCGGACGACATGCTGCTCGAACTGGTCGGCATCACGCCCGACGACTTCGACGGCAAGGCGGACACCCTGCTCGCCAACGCCCTCCCGGAGGACATGCACGCGCTGATGTCGGTCCTGGAGCCGTCCATCCCCGCGTTCGCCCGCCGGGAGCTGGAGTTCCGGGTCCGCCACCCCACCGGCGAGGTGCGCTGGCTGACCCTGAGATGCCGGGTGGCGGCGCGCTCCGACGACCGGCCGCAGCAACTGCTGGGCGTGGTGACGGCGACCTCGGTGCAGCGCCGCAGCGCCGACGACGTCTCCCGGATCCAGTGGCTGACCGCCGCGCTCGACGACGCCACGACCGTCGAGGACGTCGGCCGCGTGGTCGTCACCGCACTGCGCGAACCGCTGGCCGCCGACCGCGTGGCACTCGCCGAGCTGCGCGAGGACCGGCTGGTGGTCATCGTGCTCGACCCGCCGACCCCCGCCGCCTGGCCGCAGACCTGGAGTGCCGAGTGGCGCTCGGAGTGGCCCGACGCCTCGGTGCGCGCCCTGCCCACCCTCCAACTGGCCCTGCGGGACGGCCGGATGGATCTGTGGCCCGCCGGTACCCCCCTCGAACCGGGCCTCGCGGGCATCGGCGCCGGCGGCCTCGCCGTCCTGCCGCTGCCCGCCAAGGGCGGGATCGTCGGCGTGTGCCTGGTCGGCTGGGACCAGCCGCACGAGTTCGCCGCCGAGGAGCGGTCCGTGCTGACCGCGACCGCCGCACTGATCGGGCAGGCCCTGGAGCGGGCGCACGCCTACGACGCCGAGCAGGAGCTCGCGACGATGCTCCAGCGCAGCCTGCTGCCCCGGCGCCTGCCCGAACTGCCCGGCGGGAAGGCCGTCGCCCGCTATCTGCCCGCCCGGCGCGGACTCCAGGTCGGCGGCGACTGGTACGACGTCATCGTCATCTCCGAGGACCGGGTGGCCCTGGTCATCGGAGACGTACAGGGACACAGTGCCGGAGCCGCGACGATCATGGGCCAGATGCGCACCGCGGTCAGGGCGTACGCCGTGGAGGGCCACCCGCCCGACGTGGTCGTCTCCCACGCCAACCGGCTGCTCGTCGGCATGGAGACCGACCTCTTCGCCACCTGCTGCTATGTCGAACTGGACATGGAGGAGGGCAACGCCCTCTTCGTCCGGGCCGGGCACCTCGCCCCGCTGGTCCGCCACCCCGACGGCACCACCGAGGAGGTCGAGGTCGAAGGAGGGCTCCCGCTGGGCGTGCTCGCCGAGGCGGAGTTCCCCATGACCGCGGTCGCGCTGACCCCCGGCACGGTGCTCGCCCTCGTCACCGACGGCCTCGTCGAAGCCGCCGACCTGCCCCTGGACGAGGGCATGGACCGGACCCGCGTCGCGCTCGCCGCGGCCGACCCGGCCGACACCGGGCGGATGGCCGACGCCCTGCTCGGCGACGAGGGCCGCCGCGAGGACGACGTCGCCTTGTTGCTGCTGCGCTACGACGGCATGACGGCCCGGCCGATCCGGGCCGGCTGGGTGGTGTGGCGGCTGCCCGACGCCGTCATGCACGCCCGCCGCTTCACCGCGCGCACCCTGCGCGGATGGAAGGTCGAGGCAGCGGCCGACGGAGTGCTGCTCGTCGTCTCCGAACTCGTCACCAACGCCCTGGTGCACACCCAGGGACCGGTCCGCCTCGACCTGATCCTGCGCGGGGACCGGGTACGCGTCAGCGTGAGCGACGCCTCGCCGCGGGCCCCCGCCAAACCGGTGATCGTCGACTGGGAGTCGACCGGCGGCCGGGGCCTGCTCCTGGTCGAGGCGATGTCGGACTCCTTCGGCTCGGTCCCGGTGGCCGGCGGCAAGCAGGTGTGGAGCGAGATCCGCGTGCCCCGACCAGAACCGGCCGCCGCGGACGCGGAGCCCCGAAGGCAACGAGGGGGCCTGCCATGAGGACCCGGACCCGGACCCGTAACCGCACCCGGCAGGTCGCGGCGGCCATCGTCGCCGGACTCATGACGATGACCCTGGCCGCCTGCGGGGAGGACGACGCGGCGGACAAGGACAGTTTCACCATCGGCCTGCTCTTCCCGAACCGGGTGACCCCTCGCTGGGAGAAGTGGGACAAGCCGCTGATAGAGCGGCGGCTGAAGGAGCTGTGCCCCCGCTGCACGGTGCGGTACGCCAACGCCGACGGCGACGTGGTCAGGCAACGGCAGCAGATGATCTCCATGATCACCAAGGGGGTGAGCGTCCTGATCCTCAATCCCGCCGACAGCAAGGCGATGCGCTCCTCCATCCAGGAGGCACGCCAGGCGGGCGCCTCGGTCGTCGCCTACGACCGGCTGGCCGAAGGGCCGATCTCGGGCTTCGTGAGCTTCGACGGCGCGCAGATCGGCAGACTCCAGGGCGAGGCACTGCTGAGGGCCATGGGGGGCGGCGGGAACATCGTCATGATGAACGGCGACCCGACCAGCGCCAACGCGGCGTGGTTCCGCAGGGGCGCGCTGTCCGTCATCACGGGCAAGCTGAAGATCGCCAGGTCGTACGACACCGCGGCCTGGAGCAGCGACAACGCCCACGCCAACATGTCCGCCGCGATCGCGGCCCTGGGCTCGGACCGGATCGGCGGCGTCCTGGCGGCCAACGACTCCATCGCCGAGGGAGCCATCTCCGCACTCAAGTCGGCCGGTGTCCGCCGGCTTCCGCCCGTCACCGGCCAGGACGCCGATCTCGACGCCGTGCAGCGCATCGTCAAGGGCGAGCAGTACATGACGGTGTACAAGCCGTTCACGGAGCAGGCCGCCGCGGTCGCCAACATGGCCGTCGCCCTGGGGCGTGGCGAGGACGTCCGGGACGCGGCCACGACGACGGTGGACAGCGCCACCAACAAGGACATCCCGGCCGTACTGCTCACTCCGAGAACGGTGACGGTCGGCGACATCAGGCGGACACTCGTCGACCACGGCGTCTACACGATCGACCAGATCTGCACCCACAAGCTCCGGCCCGCCTGCGCCCAGGCCGGACTCTCCCCATGACGGGCCCCAACCGGCGGAACTGACGGACATTCGGAAAAGGACGGCGCCCCGTACAACCCTTGGGCCACGGCGGACGTCTGCTGTACGGGAACTCGCGTTCCCCCACAGCTCATCCATCCGTCACCGTCGCTTAACCAGAGGACCTCATGCCCCACACCGCTCCCGGCCACCGCCTGTTCCGACAGACCGCCGGCGCGATCGGCGCGGTCGCCCTGATCTCGCTGGGCGCCACGCCCGCCGTCGCCGCGGACACCGCCCCCGGACTGGTGCTGGGCGAGATGGCCCCGTTCGAGGGGGTGAAGCCCGGCAGCACCTTCGAGGTGCCCGCGACCTTCACCAACACGGGCACCGAGGCCCTCGACAAGGTGTGGCTGTCCTACACGGTCAGCCACGGGCTGAACCACACCGACCTGCCCTCCAACTGCACCGCCTGGAAGATCTGGGGATTCGACGAGATCCCGGTCAGCACACAGGCGGTCTGCAAGTTCGACCAGACCGTGAAGCCCGGCGTCGTCTACGCGGCCGAAAGCGATATGCGGGTCGACGCGCTGGACAGCGCGCTGTACGACACCGTCCGGGTCGCGGTGACCGCCAACGACAACGCCCCCGGGGACGAGGCCTCTTCGGGCCCCGTCCAGGGAACCGGCCCCGCGCTGAAACTGGTCGAGCGGCCCGACGCCACCCCGGCTGCCCCCGGCTCCGCGGAGCACGAGGACTGGGACGCGCAGACGGTGAAGGTGACCGCCGCGAACACCGCCGACTTCCTGGTGACGGGCGACCGGCTGAAGGGCCGTGTCGGAGACACCGTGGATCTGAAGCTCAAGTTCACCAATGCCGGGCCGGGTTGGGTCTACAACGGGACGGTCGGTATTCCGCTGACCCACGTGCTGATCAAGATGCCCGCGGGCACGTCGGTGACCAAGGGCAACGGCTACTGCGACAAACAGTCCTCGGGAACCTACGAGTGCGGCATCAGCCAGGCCTGGGTCAACGAGGGCGAGGGCGAGACCTACACCTTCAAGCTGAAGATCGACAAGGCGGTGCAGGGAGCCAAGGGCTCGGTGGCACTCGAAGCGAAGTCCCGGCCGTTCGACGACAACAAGGCCAACGACAAGGCCGACATCACGCTTGATGTCACCGGCGGCGGCTCGACCGGCGGCAGCGGCTCGACGGGCTCCACCGGTGGCTCCGGCTCCACCGGCGGTGCGGGCACCACGGGCGGCTCCGGCTCCACCGGCGACTCCTCCGGCGGCGGTTCCGCGACCGGCGGGACCTCCACGACCGGCGACTCGACGACCGGTTCCACGGGTTCGACCACCGTCTCCGGCGACCTGGCGAGCACCGGTTCCGGCTCCACCCTGCCCGTCGCGGGCGCGGCGGCAGCGGCCGTCGGCATCGGCACGGGCGCCGTCCTGCTCGTACGCCGCCGCCGCGCGGCACACCGGTAACGACCGTCCCCCACGGGCGGCCCGGCGACGGAATGCCTCCGCCGCCGGCCCGCCCGAGGTTCAGGTCACCTCGGCCCCAGCAGGGCTGTCGTTGAGGAAGCCACCCGACTGGTGCTGCCACAGCTTCGCGTACGCGCCCTCCGCCGCGAGCAGTTCGTCATGGCTGCCCTGCTCCACGATCCGTCCGCGGTCCAGGACGACCAGCCGGTCCATGGTGGCCACCGTGCTCAGCCGGTGCGCCACCACCAGCGCCGTCCGCCCGTCCATCAGCCGCCACAGTGCCTCCTGCACGAGGATCTCGCTCTCCGAGTCCAGCGCGCTGGTCGCCTCGTCGAGCAGCAGGATCGGCGCGTCCCGCAGGATCGCCCGGGCGAGGGCGACCCGCTGACGCTGACCGCCGGACAGCTTGATGCCGCGCTCGCCCACCATGGTGTCGAAGCCGTGCGGCAGCGCGTCCGCGAACTCCGTGACGTGCGCCGCCTCGGCCGCGCGCCGGATCTCGGCGTCGGTGGCGTCCGGCCTGGCGAACGCGATGTTGTCGCGCAGCGTGCGGTGGAACATCGCCGGGTCCTGCGGCACATAGGCCATCAGACTGCGCAGATCGGCCTGGCGCAGCCGGCTGATGTCCCGACCGCCGACCAGGATCCGGCCCGAGTCGATGTCCGTCATCCGCAGCAGCAGCCGGGTGAGGGTGGTCTTGCCGCCGCCGGACCGCCCCACGAGGCCGATCCGCGACCCGGCCGGCACATCCAGGTCGAGGCCCTCGAACAGCGGCCGGCCACCGGAGTGGGCGAAGGCCACCTGCTCGAAGCGGACATGGGCGGCCCCCGGCGGCAACGGCTCCGGCGTCGGCGGATCGAGCACGGTGGGCGGCGTCAGCAGCAGTTCGGTGAACTGGGCGGCCTCCGTCATCGAGTTCTCCAGCCGGCGGTAGATCTGGTTGAACTCGAACATGATCCGCGTCGCGTTGGAGTAGTAGGTGAAGGCGACCACGGTCGCCTCCACGCCGTGCGCGCCCCCGCCGAGCGTGACCGCGAGCAGCAGCCCCAGCGCGTTGGTCAGCACCGACATCGGCGCGACCAGGGTGTCGATGCGCAGATTGCCGTAGTCCCACGATCTGAGCATGAGCCGCCGCGAGTCCGCGACGCGGGTGCGGTGCTCGGCGGCCTCGCGTCCCTCGGCGGCGAACGCCCGTACCGTGTCCATGTTCATGAGGCTGTCGGCGACATGGCCCGACACCCGGGCGATCGCCTCCTCACGCTCGTCGACGAGGGCCTGGCGGCGCCGGATGAGGGGCACCACGCACACCGCCGTCACGAGGATCATGGTGAGCAGCCCGACCACGAGCAGCGGTTCGTAGCGCCACAGCACCACTGCCCCGAACACCAGCGGCACGAAACTGCCCACGATCTGGAAGGTCAGCGTGTCGACGAACTGCTCGAAGCGGGTGGCGAAGCTCAGGACGCGCTTGGTCAGCGATCCGGCGAAGTTGTCGTGGAAGAACGCGGCGTCCTTGGCGAACAGTTCGTCCATCCCGATGACGTACAGATGCTCGATGCCGAGGGCGTCGAGGCGGTTCAGGCAGTGCAGCGCGATCCGCCACAGCGCCTCGGCGAACAGCAGGACACCGACGAACCCGAGGACGTACGGCAGTGTCGAGGCGAGGGTGATGTCCTTGTCGTCGGCGAGGTCACCGACCAGCTTGGCGACCATCAGCGGTGCGATGTAGTTGATTCCGATGTTGCCCACCGCCGAGAGCAGCATCGTGGGTACCGTCAGCCGGCGCAGCCGGGCCAACTCCCGTCCGTAGTAGCGAAGTGCGAGAAGTACCGAGCGTTTGCCCGGCAGAACCCTGCGCGATGGAGGCGTACTCATCCCAACCCTGTGTTTCTCCTGCGGCAGCACGCCAGACCTGCCCGAGGGCAGGAGGCAGCGCCGCAACGGCCGTGTGAGTTTGGTTCGAGTGCGGAAGTGTCCCGCGACGACGACAGCGCAGTCCAAGTGTTTTCCGGCCCGCCGAGTGCCTTCCGAGCCGGCCCCGGACGCCCTCGCCCACCGGCCGCGGGGCCCGGCCTCCTCCACACCGGACCCGCACGGCACGCAATGGCTCGGGAACCCCAACTCCCTTACATCAGGGAGGACTTGGTGCAACGCCGGCCCCGCTCGGCATCCGGCTGGACCATGGCCGTGTTCGGCGTCCTCACCGCCACCACGGGCACGACCGGCCTCGTCGCCCCGGACGCACTCCTCACCGCCCTGGGGTTCACCCGTGCAGGCGAATGTCGACCCCGGCGGTCAGGTCAGCACCGTCTCCCAGGTGTCCACGGCGTAGTGGACGGTCAGCCCGTGCCGTGCGTAGAGGGCGGGAGCCCCCGTGGCGTTGGCGGTGTCCACGCCGAGCCCCACCGTCTCCCGCCCGCGCGCGGCGAACGCGGCGAACGCGTGCCGCAGCAGCAGGCCCCCGAGACCCCGGCCACGGGCCTCCCGCAGCACCCCGATGCTCCGGATCCAGCCCATGGCCTCCCGGTCGTCCCGGGCGAGGAGGAACCCGACGTCCCCCGACTCCTCGGTGCCGACGACCCACACCAGCGACCAGTCGAGCGTCTCGGCGTCGACATCCCGCAGCCACTGCTCGTAGGTACGCGGCTGGAAGTCGAAGTGCGCGGCGAAGCTCGCCTGATACAGCGCATGCACTCGCGCACGGTCCGTCTCGTCGGCACACGACCGCAGCCATACGCCGGACGGAACCGTCGGAGTCGGGTCCTCGGCCGCGTCCAGGAGGCGTTGCAGCACGTGATAGCGGCGTACGACGTACCAGCCCCGCCGCTCGATCAGCCGCGTGTCGAGCGTGGGCCGGGCGTTCAGGTGCAGATGCACCACCGCCCTCGCCGCGCCGTTCTCCCGGGCCTTGGCCGCCGCCCGGGCCGCCATCGCGTCCAGCACCAGCTCACCGGCCCACTGGTGCTCGGGCAGCACATAGTGGTCGACGTCGATGCGCTCACCCCCGGACTCGTCCCACAGCAGTCCGTAGGCCACCAGCCGGTCGCCGTCGTAGGCCAGCCAGGAGTCGTGCTCCAGAGCGATGTCCGGGTTCTTCAGATCGGCCTCGACGGTCTGCACGTCGGTCTCGGGCCGCCCGATCTCGATCCGGTCGACGGCGTTGAGCAGTGCGGTGATGACGGCCGCGTCGGCGCGGTCGGCGGAGCGCAGGACGTAGGCCATGGGGCTCAGGGTCCGGGGGAGGGGAGGACGGCCGCAAAGGGTTTTCCCCGGCGCCGGTCCTCCCCCCGGCGGTCAGCAGCTCGCCGAGGCGGGCAGATCGCCGTACTCGTTGCCCTTGAGGTAGACCGCACTCACATACCCCTCGGCGAGCTTGACCCACACGTTGTTGGTGATGCCGTAGTCGCTGACGGTCTCGCCGCGCTCCCAGCAGTACGCGCCGCGCGGCTGGTTCGCCTCGACCTTGCCGACCGTGGGGAAGGCGCGCGCCGGACCGGAGCGGACGTTGACCGTCTCGTACGGCACTACGGCGTACGGCGCCGCCATGATGCGGGCACCGCCCCGGTCCGCGGCGGGGGCCGCGACGGCGGTCGCCGCGGTGAGCGGCCCGAGAAGGGCGAGCGCACCGGCACCGACGAGTGCGGCCCGGGCGAAGACACGAGTGGACATGGCGGGTTCCCCCTGTTCCTGTGGGTCAATGCCCGGAACTCTAGGGAAACCCGAGGTCACAGGCACCCTGAGACTTCTCAGGTACCGCACGCGGGGCGCCGCGCCCTACGGTCCTGAAGACGAAGCGGTGCGAGTCCCGAGGAGGGCGGCCACCGCCGGTACGACCGTGACACCACCGACCCGGAAAGAGGCTCGCATGCGCCGCCGATCGCTCCAGACCCTGCTGGCCACTTCAGGCGCCGCCGCGATGCTGGCGCTCACCCCGCTCAGCGCGCACGCCGCATCGTTCTCGGGCGGCAACTACGGCGCCTACGGCTTCGAGGGCCAGTACCCCACCGTCGGCGGCTGCTCCGGGACCTTCCGCCAGGTCGGGCCGACGAAGACCTTCGAGGGCATGGCCCTGAAGTACTTCTACTCCGACAAGTGCGGCTCCTTCGCCCGGATCGAGAACTCCCGCGCCAACTGCGCCGCGGTACTGGAGCGCTCGAACTCCGGGGCGGGCCGCGCCGACGGCTGGGTCTCGGAGACCGTCGACTCGGGCATCAACTACGCCTACACCAAGATCGGCAGCAACCTCAGCGGCCGTGTCTCACGGGCCCTGCTGGCGTGCGACGGGCACGCCCTGACGAACACCAACTGGTACTGACGCCCGGGAACCGGCGGCAACCGAGCAGGCCGGGAGCTCGTCCTTCAGGACATCATGCTCACCACCATCACCACAGGCCCCCTGGCCTCCTCGGTCCGCCAGCTGCTCGACTTCGCCTGGACGCAGACCCGGTCCTGCGCCTTCGCCATCGCGCTGATGTCCGGCGTGGCAGCGTCCACCCTGCTGCCCGGCCTCCCCGTGGCCCGCTACGACCTGCTCGTCGCCTACGGTGTGCTGCTCACCCTCCTGTTCTGGCTGCGCGGCTGGGAGAACGGCCGGGACGTCGCCGTCATCACCCTCTGCCACGTCATAGGCCTCGCCTTCGAGCTGGTGAAGGTGTCCCTCGGTTCATGGAGCTACCCGGAACCGGCCGTGCTGAAGTTCGCGGGCGTCCCGCTGTACGGAGGGTTCCTCTACGCGGCGGTGGGCAGCTACGTCTGCCGCGCCTGGCACCTCTTCGATCTGGAACTGGTCCGCTACCGCCCCCGCGCGACAGCGCTCGTGGCCGCGGCGATCTACGTCAACTTCTTCAGCCACCACTGGCTGCCCGACGCGCGCTGGCCGCTGGCCGCCCTGCTCCTGGCCGTCACCCTGGGCACCACGGTCCGCTTCACGGTCCATGGCGTCCCCCGTCGGATGCCGCTGGCGCTGTCCTTCGTCCTGATCGGCTTCTTCCTCTGGGTCGCCGAGAACGTCGCCACCTACCTGGGCGCCTGGCGCTACCCCTACCAGCTCCACGGCTGGCAGCCTGTGGGCGTGGAGAAGATCGGCGCCTGGTCCCTGCTGATCAGCGTCACCTTCGTGCTGGCAGCGGTGTCCCGAACGCGCCGCGGGCCTCGCCCCAGGTGAGTGCGGACGTCAGCCGCCCGCGGTCACCTGGTTCATCGGCAGCCACAGCGTGGTGTTCGAGGAGGGGCCGGTGTTCGTCTGGCGTACGCGGGTGAGCTCGGCGTCGGTCAGGGCCCGGTTCCAGACACGGACCTCGTCGATGGCGCCGGTGAAGAACGCCCGGCCGTCCATGCGCTGCCCGATGTGCACGCCGAACGGCGAGTTGCGGCTGACGGATCCGGACACGCCGGCCGTGCTGATCGACCTGCCGTCGATGAACAGGGTGAGCCGTCCGCCACCGCGGCGCAGCGCGAGGTGGTGCCACCGTCCGTCGTTGTGCGCGGCGGTGGTGCTCACGGAAGCCGACCGCACGGTCGTCGCGCCGCTGCGCACCGTCATCAAGGCGCGCACCCGGTTGCTCGCCGGTTCGCCACGCAGCCAGAACTGCGGCTGGCCGCCGCCGATGCCGCCCATCCACAGCATCGGCTGCTCACCCGTCCGACGGGTGTAGCGAAACCAGAGGGAAGCGGTGAAGCTCTCGGTGCCGAGCTTGAGTTGGGAGCGGTACGGCAGGCGCACCGCGTCGTCGACGCCGTCGAAGGCCAGGGCGTTACCGAACACGCCGGCCGTGGGCGAGGCGCCGCCGAGTACCCTCGCGCGCGACGCGGACGGGGCGAGGTCGGCCGTGGTCGGGTCGGGGCCGCGGCGCGGTGTGAGCCACTCCTCGTTGAACCGGGCGAAGCGGATCTCGTCGCGGGCGTCGACGGCACCGCCCTCATACATCAGCCCCACCACGTCGCCGCCGATGTGCACCAGGTCGGAGTAACCCGCCCAGTCCTCGGACACGACGGTGCCGCGGTCCACGCTCTCCCAGGTGTTGCCGCCGTCGTAGGAGGAGCGGATCATCATCGTCCGGCGGCGGTCCGGATCGCCGGGACAGGACAGCAGCAGGCGGCCGCCCAGCTGCAGGGTCGAGCCCTGGACCTGCGGAGTGTAGAGGTCCGGCGCGGCGCGGAACCGGCTGACGAAGCTGTCGCCGCCGTCGAGACTGAAGGCCTGGGTGCGGTGGCCCAGATCGGTGCCGTCCTGCTCGCGGCCGCTGACCAGGATGGCGCCGTCGGTGCGCTCGGTGAGGGTGACCTCGGACGGCTTCTGGCGGAAGGTGCCGTTGGTGGCGATGGGCCAGGTGTCGGTGGCGCCCCTTCGCCAGGTGGTGCCGCCGTCGTCGCTGACGATGAGGGCCGCGTGGTTGGCGGTGACCCTGCTGCCGTTCCAGGTCTCGGTGTTGACGCCGAAGACCAGCCGGCCGGGGTGGGCGCCGCGGGTGAGCTGGATCCCGTGGACGGGGCCGGTGGCGTACCAGGAGTTCCAGTTCGGGGGTTTGATCTGGGCACTCAGGTTGCGCGGCCGGGTCCAGGTGCGGCCGTCGTTGTCGCTGTACTGGAGGTGGGGGGTGCGGTTGCACGGGATGGAACAGCTGTTGCCGTTCGTACTCGCCGGGTTGTGTGTCTGCGGGAGCAGGATGCGGCCGGTCAGCTGGTCCACGACCGGGGCCGGGTTGCCGTGGGTGTTGCCGCCACCGTCACTGACGACCCGGAGGGGTCCCCAGGTGCGGCCGCCGTCGGTCGAGCGCTTCAGCACGATGTCGATGTCCCCCGCGTCACCGCAGTTGTTCCGACGGCCCTCGGCGAAGGCGAGGAGCGTGCCCTGGGTGGTCCGCACGACCGCCGGGATCCGGAAGCAGGAGTAACCCGGATCCTGGGAGGCCTTGAAGATGACCCGCTGCTCGAACAGGGGTACGGCCTTGGCGGGTTGGGCGTGGGCGGGGCCGGCGAGGGCCGCTGCGGTCACTATGGCGACGGCTGTGGCGAGGGCGAATCTCGGACGTGTGCGAAGCCCCGACGGCATAGGCAAAGCCCTTCATTGTGCCTTTTGTTAGAACATCCCACGTCCAATTTATTAATGTTTAGTGGCATTTGTGGTCAATGACACGCCACAGAGGGGAGGGACCGTCGGATCCAGGCCGGTCCGGGGGTACCGCAGGCACCCCCGGGCCGGCTCCGGCCACTGCTGCTACTTCGTCGGCGCCGCCTGCTGCACGACCTCGAAGGACCACAGCGTGGACCCGCTGGCCGCCGGCTTCGGACGCTCGCCGCCCTCCGTGCCGCCGCCCTGGTGGGCCGACTTCATCGGGCCCTCCATCCAGGCCTGGAAGGACTCCTCGTCACGCCAGCGCGTGTAGACGAGGTAGCTGTCGGTGCCCTCCACCGGACGCAGGAGCTCGAACCACTCGAACCCGTCCGAGTTCTCCACGGCGTGCGCCCGCGAGGCGAACCGCTTCTCCAGCGTCTCGCGCTGCTCGGCGGGGACGGTCAGTACGTTGATCTTGACTACGCTCATGGCCCTCATCCTGCCGCACGCTCACCGGCTGCACCGCCTCAGGGCCCGTGTCCCCGGCGCCTCGGTGGTGCGGTGGTGCCGGCGACGGACACCCGGCCGGGGCAGGAGCGATCCGGTCAGCCACCGCCAGGACCGCCCCTCCCCCCTCGCGTCAGGCCGTGTGCAGGGTCAGCCCGTAGCGGTTGAGTATCTCGTTGACCGGCTGGAACCAGGTCTCCCCGCCACCGGAGCAGTTGCCCCAGCCGCCCGAGGTGACGCCCTGCGCCTGTTCACCGCTGATGAAGGAGCCGCCCGAGTCGCCGGGCTCGGCGCAGACGCTGGTCTTGCTCATCTGGTGCACGGCGCCCTGGCTGTAGTTCACCGTCTCGTTCTTGGCCAGCACGTTCCCGCAGTGCCAGTGTGTCGTGGAGCCGGAGCGGCATATGGAGCTGCCGACGGGTGCCTCGGCCGAGCCGCGCACGAGCCGGTCCGGGACCGTGCCCCAGCCGAGGACCACGGGTACTGTCCACCAGCCGCTGCCGACACTCACCCAGGCGTAGTCGTTGTCCGGGAACGAGGACCCCTGGAACGTACCGATGTGGCTGCCGTCCCAGCCCCTGACAGTGCCCCCCGGCTGGCCGCAGTGCCCGGCGGTGACGAAGCCGCCGTGCACCGAGAAGCCTATGGAGCAGCGGACGTTGCCCGTGTAGTACGGGTCGCCGCCGACCGTTCCCGCCGCGAACGTGCTCGGGGCCGCGGCGACCGTATCGACGGTGACCGGCCCGGCCGCCCGGGCGCGGGAGACGAATCGGCGGACATCGTTGTCAGTCTGCTTGTCGCGTACGACGTTCACGACGACCGTGCTGCCCGCCGGATCGACGTGCCAGCTGCTCACACCCGAAGGCGCGTTCATCCGGTCGATCCGGGCCTTGGCCGCGTCGAGTTCGCGCGCACTGTGCGCGACGGTGCGCACCGCCGCTCCGGTGGCCCGGACCTTCCGTACGGTCGCCTCCGGCGCGTCCGGCGTGACGGCCACGGTCAGCCGCCCGCTCTTCGAGTCGAACCACGAGCCGCCGTAGACCGCCCCGGCGGCCTTGCGCGCCTTCGGGGCGAGGTTCATGGCGGTGCGTTCCGCGGCCAGTCGCGCCTTCGCCTGCTGCTTCGTCAGGCCGAGGTCGCGCTGCATGGCCTGCAGCAGTCCGGCGGAGGCGGGTTCGACGGCATCGGCCGCCGGGGCGGAGTCGTTCGCCGAGGCCGGCCCGGTGCCGCCCGCGGTCCAGCCGCCGAGCACGAGGAGTACGGCGAGACCTGCGTACTTGAGTCTGGTGCGTCTCACGGGAGTTGCCCTTCGTCGTTCCAGCAAGGTGGGGTGGAACAACCGCAAGCTGAGAGCGCTCTCATTCGGGTCGGGCAGAGCTTAGCGACGGCGCCGTGTCAGGTCCATACCAAAAGCGGCCGTTGACGGGTGGGACGGGGAAGCCGGGCGACCGGTGCGGGCCGCCCGTCCTCGGCAGCGGTTCGAGGGCGCCCCGGCCCCCGCGGCTCAGCCGAGGTTGCCGGTCCGGGCGTCCTGCCACAGGTCGACGCCGCCGTCGGTGGCGTATTTGTCGATCTCGGCCAGCTCCTCGTCGCTGAAGTCGAGGTTCTCCAACGCGGCCACGTTCTGCTCCAGTTGCTCGGGACGCGAGGCGCCGATGACCAGCGAGGTCACCCGCGGATCGCGCAGGGCCCAGGCGAGCGCCAGCTGGGCGAGGCTCTGCCCGCGCCCGGCCGCGATGTCGTTGAGCGCACGCAGCCGGCGCAGCATGTCGTCCGACAGCCAGCCCTCGTCGAACGACTTGCCCTGCGTGGCCCGCGAGTCCGCCGGGATGCCGTCGAGATAACGCCCGGTCAGCAGCCCCTGGGCCAGCGCGGTGAACCCGATGACCCCGAATCCCTCCTGCTCGGCGGCGTCAAGCAGGCCGTCGGTCTCGATCCAGCGGTTGAGCATGCTGTACGACGGCTGGTGGATGAGCAGCGGCGTGCCCAGCTCCCGGAGGATGGCGGCCGCCTCCCGGGAGCGCGCCGTGTCGTAGGACGAGATGCCGACGTACAGCGCCTTGCCCTGGCGCACCGCGGTGTCGAGCGCGCCCATCGTCTCCTCCAGCGGGGTGCTGGTGTCGAGCCGGTGGGAGTAGAAGATGTCCACGTACTCCAGTCCCGTCCGCCGCAACGACTGGTCGAGCGAGGCCAGCACGTACTTGCGCGAACCCCCGCCCTGGCCGTACGGGCCGGGCCACATGTCCCAGCCGGCCTTGGTGGAGACCACCAGTTCGTCCCGGTACGGCGCGAGGTCCTGCTTCATCAGACGGCCGAAGTTGATCTCCGCGGAGCCGTACGGCGGACCGTAGTTGTTGGCGAGGTCGTGGTGGGTGATGCCCAGGTCGAAGGCGCGCAGGGCGATCTCGCGCTGGCTCTCGAAGGGGCGGTCGTCACCGAAGTTGTGCCAGTAACCCAGGGACAGAAGGGGGAGGTCGAGTCCTGAGCGTCCGGTGCGCCGGTAGCGCATCGTGCCGTTGTAGCGCTCGGGGTCCGCGAGGTGGGTCATCGAGTGGTGCTCCTGTCTGGTTCCGGTCCTGTTCCGGTGTCCAGCGCATCGTTGCATTGCGTGCGGCCAGGGGGACGGGAGCCACCGACGACGAACCCATGTTTCTTGAAATCAGGAATCAATATGGACAGGGTTCCGGCCGCGCGCCGATCGCTCTTGTTGATCTCGTGCGGGGCTGCGGTGCGGTTTGGTCCGCCTGGGTGTCAGAGCGAGGGTGCGTGCCCATGACCGCACGCGCCCTCGCTCGGCGGTCAGCGGGTCCGGATGCGCTGAACGCGGCGGGACTTGGCGAGGCGGGCGAGTGTGGCCGGGTCCGCGACCGATCCGGCGGTCTGGGTCCGGAACTCGCTGTGCCGGCTGGTGTCCAGCCGGGTGGCGACCTTCGCCAGGGCGCGGCTGCCGGGCCCGGCGTTGATGTGGAAGTGCGAGGCCTTGACCGGGGTGAGGTCCGCGCCCCAGGTCACGGTGCCTTCACAGTCCGCGAGGATGTCGCGGACGACGGCTTCCTGGTGGGGCCACAGTGGCTCGCTGCCGCCAAGGGGGTAGGCGGTGGGGTGGAGAGCGATGGCCGTGCCGGACAGATGGTTCGACTCGAAGTCGGCGCCGATGACGCGGCTGGTGGTGTGACCGGTGACGCCGCCGCCTTCGCCCGTGTCCAGCGGGGCGATCTCGTAGTGCCAGCGGCGCGCGACGTGCAGCAGCACCGCGGCCGCGGCGGTGTGCAGGGCGACCTTGGCGGTGGTGCCCTGGATCCGGTGGGTGCCCATGGCGGCGAGGTCGATGCGCCAGCCGTTGGCGGAGCGGTCGCGGCTCCACCGACGGTCGCTCGGTGCCGCCGCGGCCGATCCGGGGACGAGGACGCCGTCCGCGAGGACGAGCAGGCCGGTGCCCGCGGCGGCTCCCATGAAGGTACGTCTGGTGATCATGGATGGTTTCCTCGCTTCTCTTCCTCGGGGTTGGCCGTTGCGCGGGTCAGGAGACACTGGACACCCCCGGGTCGCCGCCGTCGCGCCAGACGTTGTGGTCCAGGCCCCAGCCGGACTGGAACTCGTACTCCCGTATCTGGTTGAGCGACCAGTTCGCCGGCAGGGGATAGCCCAGGTTTCCCGAGAAGCCCCAGGACATCCCGGACACGAACGACCAGCGGGCATCGGCCTCGTGCGAGACGCGGATGCAGACATTGCGGGAGCCGTAGACGCCGTAGTCGTAGCGGTTGCCCAGCGCGGCGAGGGCGTCCCTGACGCCTTTGAAGTACGGCAGAACGTTGCTGTCGATCTCGGAATCCATGGCGTCGTAGTCGACGGCGAAGTAGATGCAGGCGCCCGCCCCGATGCCGTGCTCGACGGCCTTGGCGTGGGCCTTCGCGCCCTGGTCGTACCCCTTGTCGTAGGTGAAGTTGCCGAGTTGGGTGCCGTTGTACTGGAAGATCGGGAAGAGTCTGAGTCCGGCGTCGTAGATGACCTGCGGCTCGCCGGGCTTGAGGGCCTTGCCGAGGTAGTAGGGATCGCTCGGGGGGAGGTGTTCGTCGAGGTAGCGGCCGACGATCCGGTAGCCCGCGGCCTTGAGTGCTTGGGCGCGTGCCGGTGTGATTTCGGTGATGCAGTCGCAGCCCGTGGCGGGGCGCGAGGTGTCACCGGAGGACACCAGGAGCTGGGCCCAGGTCGTGTAGTCGTTGGTGGCGGTGACCGGGATCTGCGAGAACGCCTGGAACGACCGCAGCCACGTCAGGTGCGTACTGGTCTCGGCGTCCGTTCCGATGTCGTCCGGGTTGTACATCAGCGGCGCGCCGTTCGACAGGATCGTCGGCGAGTTGAAGTAGCAGGCGGCGCGGAACAGATAACGCAGGTCGCCGGTGAGCGCGGCGGAGCCCTTGCCCTTCAGCCCGGCCTGGGTGCCCGGACCGAAGTACCCGTTGATGGAGGCGAGGGCGATGCCGATCTCGTACTGGATGGCCATCATGAACCCCTGCTGGACATCCCGGGAGTAGATGCCGTCGCAGGGGACGAGCCCCATGGCGGGTATGCCGATGCCCGCGACATAGCGCGAGTTGAGGCGGTGCTGGACGGCACGTATGTTGATGTCGCCGCCGCGCACGAGACGGAACTGGTCCATGCGCAGCAACGCCTTGGAGACGTGGGGCCACATGGCGTACTTCTGCGACAGGTTCGTGTACGACAGGCCGATGTCACCGTAGAGCTGGGCGAGCGCGTCCTCGGAGTCGCTGTTCCATATGCCGAGCTTGGTCGACGTCCAGTAGCCCTTGCACCACAGCGCGCTGTTGTAGATGCGGACGATGTTGGCGTTGAACTCCTGGCCGGGCAGCGTGTTGCGGTTCTTCACGGCGGTGAAGGTGCCCGGTCCATAGCTCTGCACGGTGGGCGATATACCGAGTTCGTGTTGCAGTCCCTGGGTCAGGGACAGAACGGTCGACCAGCCCGTGTATCCGGTCTCCGGACATCTCACGTACCCGGAAGCGACCCCTGCGTAGGCGGCGTTCACCCACTTCTGGGCCGCGTAGACGTAGATGTCCCCGCGGCCCTTCCACGGAACGGACGGGTCGATCGTCGAGCCCTGCTGCGCGTACATGGTGAGATTGCCGGGGCACTGGGTGTCGTATCCCTTGGAGTGCGGGAAGATGTTCGGCCCGGCCCGTCTGTCGCTCGGGACCTCGCTGCGCAGATAGGCGATGAGGTCCCGGTACGACCGCAGCATCTCGTCGGTGGGATAGTCCGGTTCGGCGAGCAGGGCGCAGATCGAGTAGAAGGCGGTGTTCCGCCCGACAGCGCCGTAGCCGTCGACCCAGATGTGGCCCTTGGGGACGTCGCCGCTCGCCGGGGCGTCACCTCCGTTCGCCTCACCCCGTTCCAGGCCGCGGCCCTCGTAGACGACGCCGTGCGGGCAGATCAGGAAGTTGTACTGGATGTCCTTCTCGCCGTCGTCCAGATCTTCCTCGAAGACGCCCGCGATGTCCTTCTTGCAGTCTTCCTCCGAGTCGGGATCGAAGGAGAAGAACGATCCTCTGTAGTGGATGAACACGCCGCCCTTGTATGGCTCCCACGGGCTCCCGGCTTCCGGCGGAGCGGCTGCCTTGGCCCGCTCCGCCTCGTCCTTCACGTACACGGCCCAGGTACTGCGTGGCTGGATGGTGACTGGCATGGTTCCTCGTTTCGCCTGAACGCGGTTTCGGTGGCGAGCGGTGCGACGGACGCCGTGCTGGTTGTCGATCTCCAGGTCGGACTCGTCGTCGTACTGGTAGGAGCAGGCCCGCGCCGTGATGTGCCCGCCACTTTTCGGCCATGTTCGTCTCGGGCATGACAGGCCCTTCTCCCTCAAGGCATGCCCCCTCGGCCGTCCCGGATCCGATGCCGGGTTCGGTGAGCTGCGTTCGAACACGGACCGGCCGGACCGGTCCGGTGACACTCATGGTCGTGGTCCCCCGGCGGGTGAGGAGGGCATCCCGCCAAAGCTGGGAAATTCGGGGACGCCCCCTCCGCGACCTGGTGGGATGCCAGCCACCGTGGGAAGGATGGGGACATGACGCGTTGGAGAGCGCTCCCGGAGGATCTCGAACCGGAGATGGCTCATCTCGTTCGAGAACTGCGCGGCCTCAAGGATGTCACCGAACTGACGCTCGCCGCTCTCGCCTCGAAGACGGCTTACAGCAAGTCCGCCTGGGAACGCTACTTCAACGGCAAGAAGCTGCCACCCCGCCAGGCCGTCACCGCGTTGGCGGAGATCGCGGGCCCCGAGCACGTCGCACCCCTGCTCGCGCTGTGGCAGCGTGCGACACAGGCCGAGACGCGAGGCCGACCGCGCCGGCAGGACAGCTCTCGGGCGACTGCGGCGGCTGACGACGAACCCGTGACGACCGGCGCCGACGGAGACGGCGACGGCGACGAGAGGGCTGGTGACAACCAGCCCCTCTCCTCAGACCGACGTGCGCGACGGGGTGTCGTAGCCGTCTGCGCGGCAGCGACCACTCTCCTCACGGGCCTCGCCGTCCTCGTGGCCGTCGTCCTGCAGCAGCAGGAGCCTCGGACTCCGGGAAGCGGAACCGGACAGGCCGGGGCGACGGCGGCGAGCCCCTCGCTCCTGGCGGCCGATCGGTCGGAAGCGCCGGTCGGCTGCCGGAAAGAGGCGTGCGAGGGGAAGGATCCTCAGCTGATGGGCTGCGGACAGGACGCGCGGACAGCGGCCTCCGTGTGGCTGGCCGGCACGCTGATCGAGCTGCGCTACAGCTCGCGCTGCCAGACCGCCTGGGGACGCATCCTGGCGGCGAAGGTGGGGGATCAGGTGCACGTCGACGCCGTGGACGGACGAGCGCTGACCGGCCGGGTGAAGTTCGGTGTCGACGCCTACAGCCCGATGGCCCCGGCCACGGACCCGTCCGAGGCGCGGGCCTGCGCCACACTGACGGAGAAGATCGCGAAATGCACACCCCAGGGGTCGAATGCCGTGGTCAGCCCGAGTTCTTCGTCCGGCGGCTGAAGGTCCCGCGGGAGGCCGCGCACCGCGGTCGGCCGCCCGCCCCGTCAAGGGGGGGTACATAGCTGGCCGCGGTGCCGTCGGTATCTCGTTGCTGATGAGGAAGCCGCGGGGCGGGGGTTGGTCGTAACCGGTGTTCTGCCGGGCCGGCGCCGTGCGGTATGTGGTGTCGTGCAGCAGCGTCGTGATCTTCGAGCTCGTCTCCTGCGGCGTCGAGTTGATCCGCAGTGTCGTGTTGCCGGTCGTCGGCCAGACGACCTCCTCGCGCGTGCGGAGGCCGGGGTCGGGAGGCCGGCGATCCCGGCGTGGGCCCATAGCGTCGTGCGGCCAGCGGGGAGGCTGCCGCTGCCGGACGGCCGAGGCGGGCGCCGTCATTGAGCAGCGGTTGAGCTGATCGGTGGCCCTCACGGGCCTGCTCCGGGGCGCGTCCACGACCCGTGCGCTCCGGCTGGGCCACCTCACCGCCGCCTCCGCCCTCCAAGTCACGGGAGACCACGGCCCCTTGCCCGCAGCACGGGAGACGGCGGCGCTGCTCCCCTCTCGGAGCGGGAGTGGGTAGAGCGATGCGCCCCCAATCCATCCAACCCATCCAGGCCATCCGATCCATCCGATCCATCCGATCCATCCGATCCATCCGATCCATTCAATACATCGGATGGGTTGCCGTCGAGCGAGCATCGCTGACCTGGCGTGGGCTCCAACTTAGCCCATTATTGGGCCACTTACGCTGCTGACCGTGCCCATTGACAGGTGCACGCAAGGCGCCTACGTTCCGCGGATACACCCGATGTATCGACGATCCGTCAGGTCTGGAGGGCAACGATGACCTCGCAGCCGGAGAAACGCTCGCCGATCCCCCGCAGAGCCGCACTCGGCACCGCCCTGGGCGGCGTAGCGGCAGCGGCCCTGCCCGCGGCGGCCCATGCCGAAGAGCTCTTGCCGGCGGCCCCGTCCACCGCCGACGGCTCGACGGCCGACGTCGGAAGAGGCCCATGGAAACTCCGCGACACCATGACCAGCGACACCGCCTGGAGCGAGTTCCTGCGCGGCCAGGACCTGCTCTGGACCAGGCTTCCCACTCGCTGGTACGAGGGCCCGTTCCTCGGCGACGGGCTGCTCGGCAGCATGGTCTACCAGGAGCCGGGCGGCCGGCAGATCCGCTTCACCGTCCAGCACGGCCGTGTTCAGGACCACCGCCCCGAGTTCGGCAGCGGCTGGGGCACCTGCCGCCTCCCGGTCGGGCACCTCACGCTCGAACCGGTCGGGACGATCACCGCCGTCGACTGGCGGCTGAGCCTCTGGAACGCCGAGCTCACCGGCACCATCACCACCACCGCCGGGACGCTCACGCTCGCCGCCCTCATCCACGACGAGGTCCTGGCCGTCCGTGCGACAGCCGACGGCGACGAACGGGTGGTCTGGACGTTCCACCCCGAGGAGGCCATCAGCCCCCGGAAGATCCAGGAACCCCCGCCCGCCGGCTACACCGCCAACCCGGCCTGGACGACACGGACCACCACCGACGGCACCGAGCAGGTGCTCCAACCCCTCACCGGCGGCGGCCGGACCGCCACGGCCTACCGCCGAACAGGCGACGACCTGCTGCTCAGCGTCGGGCACAGCTTCCCCTCCGACACCGCCGCCGAGGCCGACTCGCTGCGCAACCTCCGCCGCGCTACGTCGTACGCCACTCTCAGACGACGGCACACCGGCTGGTGGCACGCGTTCTACCGGAAGAGCTTCGTGTCGTTCCCCGACCAGCGGCTGCAGAGCTTCCACTGGATCCAGCTCTACAAGGTCGCCTCCGCCAGCCGCGCGGGCGGCCCCGTCATGGCCACCTCCGGGCCGTGGCTGGAGCCCACACCCTGGCCCGCGGTCTGGTGGAACCTCAACGTGCAACTGGAGTACTGGCTCATCCACGGCTCCAACCACCTGGAGCTCGACTCCCTCGCCACCACCCTGCGCCAGAGCCAGGAACAGCTCATCGCCAACGTGCCCGCCGCCTACCGTGCCGACAGCTCCGGAGTCGGCCGGAGCTCCGACATGTTCGCCAACCGCGGCGTGGGGCAGCCGGGTTCGGGCGCCGAGACCGGCGACCTCACCTGGGCGCTGCACAACGTGTGGCTGTCGTACCGCCACTCCATGGACAAGGCGCTGCTGCGCGACACGGTCTACCCGGTGCTGCGCCGGGCGATCAACTACTACCTGCACTTCCTCACCCCGGGGGCCGACGGCAAGCTGCACCTGCCGAGCACTCTCTCGCCCGAGTACCCCGTCGTGCCGCCGCGGGACACCAACTACGACCTGGCGCTGATCCGCTGGGGCTGCCGGACGCTCATCGAGTCCGCCGAACTGCTCGGCCTGGACGACGAGTTGAAGCCGCGATGGCAGGAGACGCTCGCCAGGCTCACCCCGTACCCGGTCGACGCCAACGGCTTCATGATCGGCGCCGACACCCCGTACGCCCAGTCCCACCGGCACTACTCGCACCTGCTGATGGTCTACCCGCTGTACCTCGTCAACTGGGACCAGCCGGAGAACCGCGAGCTGATCAGGAAGTCGGTCGAGCACTGGCACGCGCTCACCGGCGCCCACCGCGGCTACAGCTACACCGGTGCCGCCTCCATCTACGCCATGACCGGCGACGGCGACACCGCGATCGGCTATCTGCGGAAGTTCTTCGACCCCACCACCCGCTACCCCTGCCAGGCCAACACCCACTACACCGAGGCCGGTCCGGTCATCGAGACGCCGCTGTCGGCCTCGCAGTCCCTGCACGACATGTTCTGCCAGAGCTGGGGCGGAGTGATCCGCGTCTTCCCGGCCGTCCCGACCGACTGGGCGGACGTCACGCTGCACGACTTCCGCACCCAGGGCGCCTTCCTCGTCAGCGCCGTCCGCAAGGCGGGGGAGACCCGGTTCATCCGGATCAGGAGCCTGGCCGGCGAACCGCTCAAGCTCCGCCACGGCCTCGAAGGGCGGCTCACCGTCCTTCTCGACGACGGAACCCCGGCCCGCACCCGGGACCTGGGCGACGGCATCCTCGCCGTCGACCTGCCCAAGGGCCGCGAGGTGCTCGTCCACTCCGGAGCCCGCCCCGACCTGACCGTCGCGCCCGTCACCGTCAGCGAACCGGGCCCGGCCTGGGGACTGCCGTAAGGCCACACACCTCGGAGGGTTGTCATGGCTGTCCCGACCAGAACGGTGGTCGCCGGGCTCTGCGCAGGACTGGTGAGCGCACTCCTCACCAGCGTGCCCGTACGGGCTGAACAGCACGAACAGACCTGGGTCCTGTCCACGGGAGCCCACGCGCCCAGCGCCCAGGTCACCCTGGACGACACCACGGGCACGCTGAGCCTCGCGGTGTCCCGCGACGGCCGTACGGTCATCGAGCCGTCGCCCGTCGGCATCGTCACCCAACAGGCCGACCTGTCCAAGGACTTGCGCTTCCTGCACGGCAAGGACCGGACCGTGGACAAGCGTTACCGCACCAGGTCCGGCAAACGGCTGGCCCGCCGGGTGCACATGAAGGAGACCCGGCTGTCCTTCGCCACCTCCACGGGTACCCGGCTCGACCTCGTCGTCCGCGCCTCCGACGACGGCGTCGCCTACCGCTACGTCCTGCCCGCCGGGCACGGTGACGTCCTCGGTGAGACCTCCGCCTTCGCCCTGCCGCCGGACGCGAACGCATGGCTCGGCACCTACCGGACCGACAACGAGGGCCAGTTCGCCCAGTACACCGCGGCCACGGCCCCCACCGGGGAGTACTCCGACCAGGCGCTGTTCGCGACCGACGGCGGCTACACCCTGCTCGCCGAGTCCGACCTCACCGGCACCTACTCCGGCGCCCGCCTCGCCCACGACCAGGGCACCGGCACCTACCGCATCAGGCTCGCCGACACCCGGGTCCGCACCGACGGCCCCTTGCGCACGCCCTGGCGGGCCATGGTCATCGGCGACCTCGCCACCGTCACCCGCTCCACCTTCACCGACGACCTCGCCCCCGCTTCCCAGGTCGCCGACACCTCCTGGATCCGGCCCGGCCCGGTGCTGTGGACCTGGCTCGCCGGCGGCCGACCGGCGGGGCAGAGCCTCGCGGCGCAGAAGGCCTACGTCGACTACGCCGCCGAGCGGAACTGGCCGTACGAAGCCGTCGACGCGGGCTGGTACTTCAAGGCCGGCGAGTGGGACACCACCGACCCGGACTGGCAGACCGACAGCTGGATTCCGGAACTCGTCGACTACGCCCGCGCCAAGGGCGTCGGCATCGTCGTCTGGATCCACCAGCGCGAACTCGACACCCCCGAGGAACGCGCCTGGTGGCTGCCCACCCTGGAACGCTGGGGCGTCAAGGGCGTCAAGATCGACTTCATGGACTCCGAGGCGCAGCCCATGCTCCAGTGGTACGACACCGTCCTCGCGGACACCGCCGCCCACCACCTCATGGTCGACTTCCACGGCTCGACCGTCCCCAAGGGCATCCAGCGCACCTGGCCCCACGTCATGACCCTGGAGGGCGTCGCAGGCGAGGAGAAGCGCACCAACACCGCCGCCCACCTCACCACCCTGCCCTTCACCCGCAACGTCATCGGTTCCATGGACTTCACCCCCGGCGCCTTCCATCGCGTCGGCCTGCGCCCGAGATCCCCGCCGCCTGGGACGACACCCGGCTCCTCGCCGGTCAGCCCGGCCGGGAAGCGGTGCTCGCCCGGCGCAGCGGCGACCGGTGGTTCCTGGGCGGGGTGTACGCGGGCGCCGCCCACACGGCCGAGGTGCCGCTGACCGTCGGCCCCGGACGCTGGCTGGTCGAGACGGTCGAGGACGGCACGGACGGGCTGGTCCGCAGGCGGCAAGTGCTGCGCGGCGGGGACGTGCTGGACGTGGACGTCGTGACCGACGGCGGCTTCGCCGGGATCGCCTGCCCGTGGCGGGCGGGGGTCACCGGCTGTTCTGTCGGTTCATATTCCTGAACATCGCACACGTGGGTGTGCAGCATCGCGTCCGTCGTGCAAGGCTCGGTCAACTCCTTTCTCCCGTTGTCCAGTTGGAGGGACGGGTATGAGCGTTTCCCGACGTACCGTGCTGGCCACGGCGGCCGGTGCCGCAGCGCTGGGCACTTCCACGGCACCCGCCACCGCCACCACCGCGGACGTCACCGAGGGCCCCACACCGGCACCGACTCTGCGCAAGCTCCGCTCGGCGACCGACTACGCCGTCGAGAAGCTCCACGCCGTCGCACCGACCGTGACCGCCTTCCCCGTCGGCACGAAGTTCGAGAAGTGGATCTACTCGCGGAACGGCGACTGGGTCGGCGGCTTCGGGCCCGGCACGCTCCGGATGGCATGGCTCTACAGCAAGGACGACACCTTCCGCACGCGGGCCCTGGCCTCGGCGGAGAAGCTGGCCCCGCGCCAGTACGACACCGGCACCCACGACCTCGGGTTCCTCTTCTACCGCACAGCGGGTCTTCCCGCGCCCGGACGGATCCACCCCGCACGTCTACGACTTCGACCCGGCCACCGGCGCCCCGATCGGCCCGGGCACGGTGCAGGGATACAGCCCCACGTTGTGCTGGTCGCGCGGACAGGCGTGGGGCCTGTACGGCTTCACCACAGGTCTCGGCGCTGCGCAAGGAGGGCGTGAAGGCGATCCTGATCAGCGCCGGACCGGCCCAGACCGCCTCGCTGGTCGGGGTCGCGGCCTCCCGAGGACTCAAGGTGCCCGTCGTCAGCAGCGCCCCCGGCTACGCCCCGCAGTTGATGAAGACACCGGCGGCGCCCGCGCTCGCCGCCATGCTGAACGTCGTCAGCGCCGCCCCGGCGCTCAGCTCCGACCTGCCCGGCGTTCGCAAGATGGTCGCCTCCTACTAGAAGAAGTACCCGGACTCCCTGGTCGACGCGGGCGTGCTCCCCGGCTACAACGCCGCCCAGTTGATGGGCGCCGACCTGGAGCAGGCCTGTGAGAACGTGCACAAGCCGGATGCGAAGGCGGTCGGCGCCGCGGTGAACGTGGAGGACGCGCACACCGCGCCCGGCGTCGAGGAGTACCTGGCGTCCCGGAGTTCGTGAACCCTGGGGCCGTCAACCCCGCCCGGGGGCTCGGTTCCCGCCGACTACGCCTGGTCGCTGTCGGCGGGAACGAAGGAGCGGGCGGCGGCGAAGATCCGTGCGCAGCGCCGTGTCATGGCCTCGGGGGACTGGTCGGGGTGGCTGATCCACCAGCGGACCAGGGCGGTGCACAGGCCGCGCCAGGCGTACTTGAGGGCGTCGGCGTCGAGCGGGTCGTCGGCTCCGGCCTCTTGCAGGAGGCCGGCGGTGCCGGTCGCGGCGAGGTCGTCGATGGCGCCGCGGTAGTACGCCGCACGGTGGAGGGCGTCGCTGCCGGGCGGCAACGTGGCGTCGTAGAGGACGAACCAGGCTTCGCGCTGCTCGTCCAGGGCGGTGAACAGGGCGCCCAGCACGCGGAGGGAGGTGGGCGGTGCCGCGGCGGCCGGTTCGGCCATCGCGGCGCGGACGGCGCCCAGCAGCCGGTCTCCGATGGGGTCGAGGCAGGCGAGGTAGAGGTCCTGCTTGCTGCCGAAGTACTGGTGCAGCAGAGGCTTCGTGACACCCACGCGCGCGGCGATGGCGGCCATGGTGGTCGCCTCGTAGCCATGCCGGCCGAACTCCTCGGTCGCCGCGGTCAGAACCTGCCGTTCGCGCGCGGCCCTCGGCACGCCCTTGGTGCCGGCCTTGGAGGGGTGCGTTGTCATGAATGCGATCTTACCCTACGGTAATTTACCGTTGGGTAAATTCCTTGGATCCCCGCTGGGAGCACACTCATGCCTGCCACCGCGCCCCCGACCGACCCTGGCACCTCCCGCACCCGCTCCTGGTGGGGCTGGGGCTACACCGAGGCCCACCCCGACGACGCCGAGTGCGTCGCGATGGGCACCCTGCTCCCGGGCACCCTGGTCCGCCCCTTGCCGATACCGCGGGTCGCCGACCTCCCCATCGGCCGTCCCGGCATCGCGCCCCCGTCCGCGCTGGCACACCTGGTCACCACCGATCCCGAAGCGCGCGCCGCCCACGCCATGGGCAAGGCCTACCGCGACGTCATCCGCGCCCTGCGCGGCCGGCCCGGCCGGATCCCCGACCTCGTCGCCCGCCCGACCGACGACCAGGAGGTGGCCGACCTGCTGGACTGGGCCGGCGAGCACGGCGTCGCCGTCATCCCCTTCGGCGGCGGCTCCTCGGTGGTCGGCGGCGTGGAGTACCGCGGCGACACCCACCGGGCCGTCCTGTCGCTCGACCTGACCGCGATGGACAGGGTCCTGGAGATCGACACGGTCGGCCGCTCCGCGCTCATCCAGGCCGGGGCGCTCGGCCCCGTACTGGAAGAACAGCTGCGGCCGCACGGCCTGACGCTGCGCCACTTCCCGCAGAGCTTCGAGTTCTCCACCCTCGGCGGCTGGCTGGCCACCCGGGCCGGCGGCCACTACGCCACCGTCCACACCCACATCGACGACTTCGTGCAGTCGCTGCGCGTCGTCACGCCCGCCGCGGCCGGCACGTCCTGGCGCCTGCCCGCATCCGGCGCCGGACCGTCCCCCGACCGGCTGTTCCTCGGCAGCGAGGGCACGCTCGGCGTCATCACCGAGGCGTGGATGCGGCTTCAGGAACGCCCCCGGCACAAGGCCTCCGCGTCCGTGGCCTTCACCGACTTCCACCGGGCGCTGGACGCCGTACGGGCCATCGCCCAGTCCGACCTCGCCCCGGCCAACTGTCGCCTCCTCGACCCCGGCGAGGCACTGCTCTCCGGTGCCTCCCACGACGGCTCCTCCGTCCTCGTCCTGGGCTTCGAGTCCGCCACCAACCCCGTCGACGACCGCCTCGCGGCCGCCCTGGACCTGGCCCGCGCCCACGGCGGCCGCGGCAAGACACCGTCCGCGGACCGCGACACCCCGACCGACGCGGCCGTGAGCGCCTGGCGCTCGGCGTTCCTGCGGATGCCGTACCTGCGCGACGGCCTGGCCCGTATGGGCGCCGTCGTCGACACCTTCGAGACCGCCGCCACCTGGGACCGGATCCCCGCCCTCATCGAAAGCGTCCGCACCGAGGTCGGCGGCGCCGCCCTCAAGGCCACCGGACACGAGGCCACCGTCAACTGCCGCCTGACCCACGTCTATCCCGACGGCGCCGCCCCCTACTTCACCGTGGCCGTCGCAGGCCGCCCAGGTGACGAGGTCGCTGTCTGGGACGACATCAAGGCCGCAGCGAGCGACGTTCTGCACCGGCACCGCGCCTCCATCACGCACCACCACGCCGTCGGCCGCGACCACCGCCCCGGATACGACCTCCAGTGCCCGGCCCCCTTCGCCCTGGCCCTGCGCGCCACCAAGAACGCCCTCGACCCGCACGGCGTCCTCAACCCGGGTGTGCTGCTGGACTGACGGCGGGCCCGGCCGGCTGGGGACCGGCCTTTGCGGCCTCCTCCGGGGCGCCGTCCGCAAGGCCGCGCAGTGCCTGATGGACCGAGCAGAAGACGGCTACGAAGGGGACGGCCACGACGGCACCGATGAACCCGGCGGCGATGGCGCCGCCGACGACGGTCAGGGCCACGACGACCGGATGGAGGCGCACGTCCCAGCTCATGACGATCGGGTGGAGCGGATGGCCCTCGATCTGCCCGATGATCACGATCAGCGCCACGACGATCAGAGCGGTCACCGGCCCCTTCGTCGCCAGCGCGACCACCGCGGCGACGGCCAGGGTGTGCGGTGAGCCGATCAGCCGGATGAACGCGGCCGCGAACTCCAGCAGTGCCAGCGGCACGGCGAGGGGGACGCCGAGGATCAGCAGTGCGATGCAGACGAGGAAGGCGTTGGTCGCCGCGACGAGCAGGATGCCGCGCGTGTAGCCGGTGAAGGTGCGCCGGGCGGCCGCGCCGGCGACGTCGAGGTGACGGCGTGCCGTCGCGGGGAACTGGTCGCAGATCCACTGCCACTGCCGGTCGCCGGAGTGGGTGAAGAACACCGCGCAGAACAGGGCCAGGGCGAGAACGGTCAGAACTTCGAGGAGTCGGCTCGCGCCGCTGACCGCCTCGCTGATGATGGTGGAGCGGTGGCTGGACAGGAACTTGCCGATCCGGGACTGGAGGTCGCTGAGCGTGTCCGCGGGAGCCGGAACGGGGGCT
Organism: Streptomyces sp. NPDC059010; assembly: GCF_042740355.1. Taxonomy (NCBI): domain Bacteria; kingdom Bacillati; phylum Actinomycetota; class Actinomycetes; order Kitasatosporales; family Streptomycetaceae; genus Streptomyces; species Streptomyces sp. NPDC059010. The sequence goes on along the minus strand of NZ_JBHYJA010000012.1, from coordinate 106,445 downwards.
CCTCCAACTGGCGTTCGATCCGGTCGATACCCGTCACGAATTCCCTCTGCAGCCCTCTTCGCTGCCCCGCCACGATCTCACCGACCAGGGCCGGCGCCCCGAGGACGACGACGTTGCCGCCGATGATCGCGGTGGCGACCGCGATCGGACGGGGCACGAACCGGGCCAGTAGGTCGGCCACGGGGCGCAGCAGCGAGGTGAGGACCAGGCCCAGGAAGACGGCGACGGCGATCCGGTGGAACTCCCCGAGCACGGAGAACGCGCCGCGGACGACGATGGCGACGGCGATGATCCGCCACGCGTACGCGGCGGCGTTCCGCAGCCGGCCCGGCACGCGCGACTCCGCGCCGCTCGGGCGACCGACGGGCGGGGCGGGCGGATCGGGGGGGGCGTGGACATCCCCATGCCCGTACCACCGGCCCGCCCCCGGATCGCGGAGCCCACCCGGAATTCGCCCGAAGGCCGGTGGACGTATCCCTGGTTGGAAGCCATGGGCGCCGCCGCGACTCGCGGTCGTCGGGCTGCGGGCGTTGCGGGGGCGGCCGACAATTGGGCAGGGGAGGGCAGGTCCGGCCGGCCGCGCGTCGGCGTGGTTCGTCGCCGTAGCGGTGTCGGTCCGAGAGGAACGTGCACATGGGCGCTGTGTCTTCGCCGGCGGCGCGGACGGGAGCGTTCATCGCGGTGGCGGTCGCCCTGTTCTGCATCCAGCTCGACTTCTTCGCGCTGAACCTCGCCGTCCCCGGGATCGCCGACCAGTTCGGCGTCTCCGCGTCGGCCGCCCAGTGGACCCTGTCGGCCTACATGCTCGCCGTCGGCTGCTGCTTCATCGTGGGCGGCCGCGTCGGCGACGTCTTCGGACGCAGGGGCGCACTGCTTGCCGGTACGGCCCTGTTCGCGGCCGGGTCGGTCGGGTGCGCACTCGCTCCTGGGCTGTGGGAGCTCGTCGGGGCGCGGGTCGTGCAGGGTGTCGGGGCCGGCTTCGTGTTCCCCGTGTCGGTCTCCGTGATCACCAACGCCTTTCCGGACGCCACCCGAGCCCGTGCGCTGGGAGCGGTGTTCGGGATCGCCAACGTGGGCACGGCGCTGGGCCCGTTCGTCGGCGGCGGCTTCACCGAAGGGCCCGGCTGGCGCTGGATCTTCTGGCTCCTGGCACCGCTGAGCCTGCTGGCACTGATCGTCGCGTACGTGTACGTGCCCGACTCCCGCGATCCGACGGTCCCACGCCAGCTCGACCTGACCGGCTGCGCGACCGTTGTGATCGCGCTGGCGGCGCTCACCCTGGCCGTGGAACGAGGCAGCGCCTGGGGCTGGGACCACGCCCGCACGCTCACCCTGCTGGCCCTGACCGCCGCGGCGGGCGCGCTCTTCGTACGGCGGGAGCTGCGTGCCCGGCACCCCCTCATCGACCTCGGGCTCTTCCGCAACACGCCCTACGTCCTGGTGACCGGCACCGGAACCGTCACCAACATGGGCTACGCGGTCACCGTCTTCGTGTCGACGCTGTACCTCCAGCAAGTGCGGGGGCTGTCCCCGCTGGAAGCGGGCGTGGTGTTTCTCGCGCCCGCCGCGCTGGTCGCACTCAGCGGGCCGCTCGGCGCCAGGCTTTCCGGACGGATGCGGCCGGTCACGGTGATGGCGCTGGCCGGGGCCCTCGCCGGGAGCGGGATGATCGCGCTCAGCCTGGTGACGGCCTGGTGGCTGTACGTTCCGGTGTTCGCGTGGTGCGGACTGGGCCTGGGGCTCGGTTGGACCTTCGCGAGCGTGGCCACCCAGCAGGTCGTGGCACCCGAACGGGCCGGTGAGGCCTCGGGCGTGCTCCTGACGTTCCTGGTCACGCTGGGCGGCGTCGCGCTCGCCGCTGCCGCTGCCGCGATCACGGCGATGCTGCCGGAGCGAACACCCGAGGCCGCGTACGACGCCATCCTGCGCTTCGGAGGGGTGGTGATCCTGGCGGCCTCCGCCGTCGTAGTGGTCGTAGGCCACCGGCTGGCGAGCACCGGAAGCATCCCGCCGCCCGGCGCGGTGGGGACCCTCGGCTCGGCCGGCCCACGGCTCCGGGGCCGGGCCGGCTCACGGCCGTCACGCGGCGGGCGCGAGCCGTGAGGGGCGGGCCGGAGTGGCACCGGATCCTGCACCGGTCGGCGCGGGTGACCCTCGCCGCGTCCGTGGGCTTCTACCTCTTCGTGTACGGGCTCGACGAACCGGTCCTGGCCCTGTACGCCCTGTTCGCGCCGATCTCACTCGGCCTGCTGTCCCCGATCCCCGGGTCCGGACGGCAGCGCGCCGAGGTCATGCTGAAAGCGCTGCCCGTGGGTCTGGGGCTGGTGGCGCTGGGGACCGTGCTGGCGGTGCAGACCTGGGCGGCTGTGCTCGGCATGCTCGTCGTGGGCTTCCTCGTCGCCTTCGCGGCGATCGCGGGCCCGCGCCCTGCCGGGGCGGCGCCCGGACTCCAGCTCTTCTACATCCTGGCCTGCTTCCCGCCGTACGAGCCCGACACACTGGGGCTGCGGCTGGCCGGGCTCACCTTCGGAGTGGTGGCGCTGGTGCTGGCCGAGCTGTTCGTGCTGCCCTCCCCACCCGACCCGACGTACCGGACCAGCCTCGCTCAGGCTCTGGCGACGGCCCGCGACACCATCACCGGGATCAGCGGCCTCTCACCCCAGGAACTGAGACAAGCCGGCGCACGGCTTCGGCTGTCCGGGATCCCGCCCGCACAGCGCCCGGCGGGCCCCGGGCGTGCCGTCCGCGGCCTCGCCCAGGCGGGGTCCGCCGCCCGTCGGCTGCTGGAGCAACTGGCGCATCTGACCGAGATCGGCGCACTGCGCGACCTCGTCCGCGACGGCACCGGGAGCAGCCGGGACGGCACGGACACCGCGCTCGGGTCGCTGCTGCCGCGGGTCGTGCTCCTCCTCGACGAGACCGTCGCCGCCCTGCGCACCGGCCGGGCCGCTCCCGGCCCGCAGCGCATGGACGAGGCCATCGACGACTTCCAGCGGATGCGCGTGCGGCAGGCGGCGGGACCGCCCGACAAGGTACCCCCGGCCGATGTGCTGCGCCGACAGGCGGCCCTGCTCGCGGTCGCCGAATCGGTGCGCGCCCTGGAGATCTCCGTCCGGGTCGGCCTCGACGGCAGACGCACCCCGCCCATCGAACCCAGAGAGCTGTTCTGGTACACGCACGCCGCCACGCCCGAGCTGTGGCTCCGCCGGATCACCGGCAACATGACGCCGCGCTCGGTGCAGTTCCACAACGCGCTGCGGATCGCGGTGGCGTTGGCCGCCGCGCGGCTGGTGGCCGGCTCGCTCGACCTGACGCACGGCTTCTGGGTGCTGCTCGCGGTGCTCACCCTGAGCCGGACCAGCGTGCTGGAGACCTGGTCGGCCATCCGCCAGGCCGTCATCGGCAACCTCCTGGGCGCCGTCGCGGCAGGCGCCCTCCTCATCGGCCTGGGGCAGCACACCGAGGCGTACGCCGCGATCCTGGCACCGGCCATGCTGATCGCCTTCTCCCTCGGGCCGCTGCTGGGTCTCGCCTGTGCCCAGGGACTGTTCACGCTGGTGGTGGCGACAGCGTTCGCCCAGATCGCGCCGGCCTCCTGGCGGCTCGCCGAGGCGCGGATCGTCGACGTGGTCACCGGCAGCGCCATCGGCCTGCTGTGCGGGATGCTCGCCTGGCCGGCCGGCGCCCGCGCGGAGGTGCGCAGAACCATGGCGGGGCTCTTGCACGAGTGCGGCCCGCTGATCAGGGGCACCGTCGCCATGCTCGCCGCCGTGCCGCCGGGCTCGGTTCCGGCACCGGCCACGCTCCCCGCACTGCACCGGCTGCGCCTGGCCGAGTCGGCCTACGCCCAGTTCCGCAGCGAACCCGCAAGTGACGCGCACGTGCGCGCCGACTGGCACGCCGTCCTCATCACCGCACATCACATCCTGCTCGGCGCCCAGTGGCTGCCCCGCTTCGACCTGCCCGCCACCGCCCTGCCGCAGGAAGCCGCCGACGGGGCGCGGGCCCGCGCCCGCGCGCTCGCACAGACCACCGACGGGCTCGCCGCCCTGTGCGCCGGCAGACGCCCCCGCACCTCCGGCACGGTACCGCCACCCGGGGAGCCGGCCGGGCCACCGTTGCCCGTGCTCGTCGACCTCGACATGTGGCTGCGCAGCCTCACCGCCCAGCTCACGCGTATCGAGGCCGGACTGCCCGAGGCGATCCGACGACCACCACGCGGCACGACGGCCCTCGGGACCAAAGGCTCCGGGTCGGGCCCCGCGGGCCCGGACGTCGGGCGCGCGCCGTGAGGGGTGGCCGCAACGTCCGCGGCGAGCCACGCGCCCCCACTCCGCGCGGTTGGGTGTGGTGGCTGCCGCTGGTCGCCGTGCTCGTCGACGTGGCCGCCGAACTGATCGTCAGGGGCCGCGAGCCGGTCAGCTTCATGCTGGTCGCGGTCCCGGCACTGGCCGCCGGGACACGCGGCCCGCTGGGCACCGCGCTGTCGACGGTCGTGTGCCTGGGGCTGCAGTTGTGGATGGCCGGCCGCCGCCCCGGCCACCTCGACGAACAGCACCACATCGCCATGTACATCGCCGCCGCGCTCATCGGCATCGCCAGCGTCGCGCTCGCGGCGCAGCGGGAGCGGACCCGGCAACACCTCATCCGCGCCGACTCCGTGGCCGAGGCCATGCAGCGCACCCTGCTGCGTCCCGGGCCGAGAGCAGGCTCGGCCCGGTGCACGCCGCCGGGTTCTACGAGGCCGGGTAAGGCGGCACGCTCGTCGGCGGGGACCTGTACGACCTGTGCGAGACACCCTTCGGGGTGCGGGCCATCATCGGCGACGTCCGCGGCAAGGGCTTGGGCGCGGTACAGACGGTCGCCGCGGTGCTGGGCAGCTTCCGGGGCTCGGCCCACGAGTGGCAGAGCCTGAGCGCCCTGGCCGCCCGGCGTCGAGCTCAGCATCGCCCGCAACAGCCCGGCCGGCGAGGACGGCGATCCCGAACTGTTTGTGACCGCGCTGGTGCTGGAGTTCCCGCCGGGCGGCGGCGAGGTCCGCATCGTCGACCGCGGCCACCCCGCGCCCCTGGCGGTCGGCCCGAACGGAGCCCGCCGCCTGGCCACGGCACCCGGACTGCCCCTGGGCCTCGGCGGACTGACGCCGGACGGAGACGACACGACCGTCCACCCCCTCGAACCCTCCGAAGTGCTCGTCCTGCACACGGACGGAGTGAGCGAGGCACGCGACGCGGACGGCGTGTTCTACCCGGTCCTGGAGCGGCTCGCCGAACGATTCGCCGGGGAGCGCGCACCAGACCCGGAGACGGTCGTGTCGTTCGTGCGCGCCGACGCGGACCGCTGGTCGACACAGTCCGACGACGACCGCGCCATCCTCGCCCTCTCCCTGGCGGTCGGCCCCGATGCCAGGGGCCGCCGGGCGTGATGCCCAGGTGCCCCCGTCAGGGCTGTTCTGCCAGACGGAACGACTGTGTGGCCGAGTTGTCGCAGGGGCGCTGCACCAGCTGCACGCTGTTCGCCGAACTGCCGGTCGTGCTCAGGCACTTGCCGCTGTGCCGGGCGGCGAAGCGGTAGCTCCCCGACGACTCCCGCTCGGGCCGCCACTGCTGGTTGCCGCCACCGCCGTAGGCCCACAGCTGCACAGGCGCGTCGTCGGCGATGGACACGCCGGTGACATCGACGACCTGCTGGGGGTTGCCCCGGATCGCCATGCGTGCGTAGCCGCTGTCGGTGGGGCGGAACTGGAACTGCTGGGCCAGGGTCTGGTTGCAGGTGTACTGCTGGATCGCGGTGCCGTTGGCGGTGGCCGCCGCTCTGGCGTCGACGCAGCTGCCGTTCCCCGTGTTGGCCAGGGTGTACCAGGCCGTCTCCGATATCGGATCGGTGGGTGTCGGGGGGCCGCTCGCGCCGCCGAGCCACTTGAGACCCTCGATGAGGAAGCGGTTCTGGGTGGCGCTGGCGAACGTGGACGACAGCCGGGTGTTGGTGGAGTAGTCCATGGCGTTGTGGCCGAAGTTCGCGTACAGCATCCGGTACTGGGTGTTGGTCCACAGGATCGGGTAGTAGCCGCTGTACCAGGACTGGTTGGGGTCGGTGCCCAGGGGGAAGCTCGACGGGTCGACGGAGGCCAGGATCTTGATGTTCGGGTTGGTGCGCAGGTTGTTGGACCAGCTGTACCACTCGCTGACCGCCGAGGTGAACGTCGCGGGCAGACCGGTGGTGGACGGGTGGGTGCGGTCCTCGGTGCGCAGGACCGCGGTCGTCGGACCCCAGGTGTTGGAGCGGAAGTTGCCGCTGCCGAGGAAGGTGTTGTAGTACCAGGGCCACGATCCGGCGTCGGTGGTGAACGCCGAGACGTGGAAGCCCATCCAGCCGCCGCCGGCCCGCACGAACCGCTCGAATCCGGCCCGCTGGGCCGCGGTGTGCGGCGCGTCGTCCAGGAAGAGCACGACTTGGTACTCGTTCACGCCTCCGTTCGCGAGCAGATCCCAGTTGGTCGTCGCCGTGTAGGTGAAGTTGTTCTGGGCGGCGGTGCGCGGAAACCACTCGTTGGCTTCCTTCGCGAAGTCGATGTGCGCGGCGTCCCAAGTGCCGCTGTAGAAGGCGACGACCTTGAAGGCGGCCGCCCGGGGCGCGGCGGGGGCCGGGGCGGCCGTGAGCCCCAGCACGATCGCGAGCCCCGCCAGAATCCGTACGGCCAGCCGTCTCACGGGTGTCTCAACGGGGTGGCCGTGTCGGCGGGGGAGTTGGTGTCAGACATGGCTCCTCCTAGACGTGCGCATGACAGGAACGCTTATTTCACTACGTGATTTAAGGGGCGTCAGAATTGCCGTGTCAAGGTGTTGGTATAGGCCAATCCGGCGGCTCTGCACCGCTCTTGTGCTTCCCCCGTCGCTGAATCCCCGGTCCTGCAACACCGGTCAGGTGTCAATGACCGGTGTTGCAGGAGGCGTTGACGAGGGAAGCGAAAAGGGACAAGGCGTGACGATGTGTCCCGCCGAAGCGCCTCAGGTCGACCAGACCACCGCGCCGTTGTGCACGATCACCACCTTGGCGTCGGCTCGCAGGACCAGCTGGGCGCCCTCACGGCCCCAGGTCTGGGAGGCCCAGATGGGTTGGTCCTCGCCGTTGTGGATGACGAGGTTGCCGTCCTGCTGGAAGATCGCCCGGTGGTTCTGCCCGAATGTCATGGACGCCCAGATGGGCTTGCCCTCCTCGTTGTAGACGACGAGATTGCCGTCGGTCTGCATCACCATCCGGATGCGGTTGGTGGTCCAGGCCTGGTTGACCTCCAGGACACTCGTCGCGTAGACGGTCTCGGTGCTCCAGTTCGGCTTCGGGGTCGCCGCGGGCTTGGGTGCCGGCTTCGCCTTGGGCTTCGACTCGGCTGTGCGGCTCGGGCTGGGCTTCGTCTCGGGCGTCGCGGGCACGGGGACCGTGACCTTCGGCGGCCCGCTCTTCTTCGCCTTCTTCGGGGACGGACTGGGCTTCGACGCCACGTAGTCGTCGAGTGCGGCGGGGGCGGAGGTCGGGTTGAGGACGGTGTCGGAGCCCTCCGCGGCCAGCCCCTTGGCTGAGTCGGGAGGCCCGTCGTCCTTCGCGCTTCCCGCCAGGAACAGGGGTATGGCTATCAGCGCGGCGCCGGCGATCGCGGCCCCCGCCAGGATCGGCTTGCGGGGTCGTCCGCTGCCGACGCCGGTGTCGGTCCTGACACCCGGAGGCGTCGTACCGACGGCCGCCGCGACGGCGACGCGCTCCTCGGACGTCTCAGGGGTTGCGGCTGCTGCTGCGGGTGTGGGCTGGGACGGGGTGACCGTGGTCTCCTCGGCACCGGTGGTGCCGGAATCCGCCTCCGTGGTCCCGGAGTCCGAGCCGGAGTCGCCGGACGCCGAAGCAGTGGACCCGGAGGTGGAACCGGTGGTCCCGGACTCCGCCTCGGGGGCCGGGGTTCGGCTCGGCTCCGCTTCGTCCGGTGCGGAGGGATCGGTCGGTAAACCGGCCTCCCCTGCGCGGGCGGCGGCCGCCTCCGCGTTCGCGCCGGTGGTGGGGTGCTGGGGGGACATGCGGTACTCCTCCTCGGTGGCGGAGCTGTCGGTGGCGGGCTTGACCCGCACAGTGGCCGGCTGGACGAACGCCGGGAGGCCCGGCGGGCGTTGGGCGAGCGCCGCGCCGGGGTTGGACCTGGTACGGCCCTGCCCCGGTCGTCGAGGCGTACAAGACCCGCCGCGGTGGCGGCCGCGGGCCGATCAGACGCCCTTCCGAGCTGCGTGGTCTTCCCGTGTGGCCCAACTTAGCCCGTACCGGGGGTGATCAGTCGTACCACCCGCCCCAACTCTCCCGTCGCTTTGTCCGCTCCCGCCATGCTGCGCCCGGAAAGTCCCTCGCCCGGTCAGCAAACGGGCACGTGAACACCTGATTCGGACCCTGCTCTGCCCGCAACGGGCTTGACTGTTGTGGCATTCTGATGGCTTCCCGATCTGATCAGTGTCGGCGCGTGCGCACGCCGTCGACACCCGAGTGTTCGTACAGAGCGAAGAGTTCAGGTGGAGATGCGGCCCGGACAACGGCAAGAGGGCGGGCCTGACAGCCGGCTCGCGGCGCCCGACGGCTCCGGCCCGGCCGCCGTCGACTCATCCGGCGCCGACGACGCCGGGCCCACCGACATCCCCGAGATACCCGAGGCCGTACGGGCCGCCGCCCGCCGTGCACCCGGCCACTGGATCGGCGTGGTGGACCCGGAGTGGACGCAGGAGCGGACGCCGCCGGAGTGGGCGGTACTGGGGGAGTGGCAGTCGGACGAGAGCGGCGGGGTCGGGGACTACCGTCCCAACCCCGCGTACCGGCCGTCGGCTCGGGTGCTCGGCTGGCCCGAGCCCACTGACCCGGTGGACGCGGCGGCGCAGCGGGCCGCCACCGGCTACGGCTCGGTGGACGAGGCATTCGAGGCTCTCGCCGAAGCGGAGATCACCGTGGTGCGCGGACCGGACGGCGGGCCGCTCACGGCTGCCGGGCTGGACGGGGCGCCCGTGGTGCTGTTGTTCACCTCCCCGGCACACGAGTTCATGTCCGGGGCACTTCGGCATGACACCGTTCCGGCACGGGAGTTGGCCCGTTCACTGCGCGGCTCGGACACCCTGCTGATGGTCAACGCCGGCGCCGCGGCCCCCTTGCTCGTCCCGGCGGACGGACTCCTCGATCCCGTGCGCGAGCCGGGAGCCGAGCAGGCACCCGCTGCCCGCTCCGAGGACCGGACCCACAGCTCTTCTGAACCCTGGCCCCACACCACAGGGAGGACGCCGTGACGCGTTCGGTCCAGCCCAACCCCAGCTCACCGAAGGCGGAGTCCGGTTCCGGCGGCGAGGAGGCAGCCGCGACCGCTGCCGCCGTCGCGGAGCCCCAGTCCGAGGCCGCGCCGGAGCCGAGCGAGGCGAAGACCGGGGCTCGGGCCGAAGAGACGGCCGCCACGGCCGAACCCGTCACGGAGGGCCGGACCGCTACCGCTACCGAGCCGGAAGCCGAGACCGGTCCCGGATCCGGCCCAGCCACCGGCAGTCAGTCCGCGTCCGATGCCGCGTCCGCGTCCGAGTCGGACTCCGAAGCCGACCCCGGTGCCGCCGCGGCGGCCAAAAGCCGACTCCCCGCACTCGTGCGGACCATGACCGCGACCGCCATCGACCGGCCCCAGCAGCAGCCCGGTCATGTGGGGCGGCCGGGCAAGGCGGTGCTGGCCGGGGCGGCCGTCGCGGGGGCGCTGCTCGTGTCGGTGCCGTTCCTCGTCCTCACCGGGGACGACGACAAGAGCTCCAAAGTGGCGCCGGCGGGAGGAACCGTCCTCGGCGGCGGTGAGCAGGAGGCGCCGGGCGACTTCGTGGTGACCAACCCCGACACCGGCGCCCCGTCCGACGGCGAGAAGAACTCCGCCAAGCCCGAAAAGCCCGTGCAGAAGGCCCCCGCGGGTGGCGCGGCGCAGGGCTCGGGCAAGGACACGCCGAAGCAGGACACCGGCAGCAAGGACACGTCCGAGGCGGACTCGGGTGAGCAGGACCAGCCCGCGAAGTCCGGGGGCGACAAGGCGTCCGGCGGCGACGACCAGCCCGCGAACCCCGGTTCGGGCGTGACGTTCAGTGCCCCGGTCTCCCTGCGCAGCCATCTCTCCGGCCGCTGCATCGATGTCCCGTACTCCGACTTCGGCGACGGCAAGAAGCTGTTCGTGTGGGAGTGCAACGGCAGCGAGGCGCAGAAGTGGCAGTTCGCCTCCGACGGCACCATCCGCATCAAGGGCCTGTGCCTGGACGTGGCCAACGCGAACTACAGCGACGGCACCCCCATCCAGATCGCCCGGTGCAGCGGCAACGCCGCCCAGAAGTTCGTCCTGAACGAGCGCCACGACCTGGTCAACACCGTCGTAGGCAAGTGCGTCGACATCAAGGACAACAACACGGACAACGGGGCCTGGCTGCAACTGTGGACCTGCGCCGGCACCGACAACCAGAAGTGGAGCGGCTGACCGCCCGCCGGACGCCTTCAGGCCGAGAGCCGTCACTCCCGGCATCAGCCCGCCCCGACAGCGGGGCATGATGGCACCGTCGGCTCGCCGACATCACGCGCACCCGACGTACCGGGGGCGCCCGCAGAAGACGCCGCCCTAGCAAGGAGGTTGGTGCGTGTCGCGCCAGGTACTCACGGTCGGTCCGGGGGACCGGGACCGCTACCGGACGATCGGTGAGGCACTCTCGGCTGCCCGTACCGGCGCGCTCATCAGCGTCCGGCCAGGGACGTACGCGGAGAACCTGGTGATCCACACCCGGGTCACCCTCACCGCCGCCGAGGGCCGGGGCACGGTCGAGATCCGGCCACGTTCGGGCAGCGTGCTCGCCCTGCGCGCCGACGCCGTGATGCTCTCCGAGCTGACCCTGCGCGGGGGCGACGCCGAGCTTCCGGCTGTGGACGTGCGACGCGGGCAGGCCGCGCTCGACGGCTGCGAGATCGTCGGCGCCGCCTGGACCGCGATGCTGGCCGGAGGCACCGGGTCACTCGCGCTGCGGGACTGCCGGGTGAGCAACCCGCAGGGCGCGGGAATCGTGGTCACCTCGACCACTCCCACCACCGTGGAGTCCTGCACCCTTGAGCACCTGGGCACCAGCGGGCTGGTCCTCGCCGAGCAGGGCGAGGCCCGCCTGCGCGGCTGCACCGTGCGCGCCGCCCGCGGCAACGGCCTGCTCGCCAACGGCGAGTCCACCGGCAGTGTCGAGGACTGCGACATCTCCTCCACCGACAAGCCCTCCATCGCCCTGGAGCAGAACAGCTCCCTCACGGTGATCCGGACCGTGGTGCACGACACCAGCACCGGAGTGCATCTGAGCAGCTCGGGCCGTACGACGCTGGAGGACGTCCGCGTCACGGGCGCCTCCGGCAACGGGATCGCGCTGGCCGCGGGCACCGACCCGGTGCTGCGCCGCTGCCGCGTCTCGCGCACCCGCGGCCACGGCGTGCTGGTCACCGACCGGGCGCGCGGCACCTTCGAGGACTGCTGGGTGGACGGCGCACAGGGCGCGGCGCTGCGGGTCGCCGGGGCCGCGTCCCCGGCGCTGACCGGCCTGACGGTCCGGGACTGCGAACACACCGGAGTGCTCCTGGAGGAGGACTCGGCGCCCGAGCTGGACCGCCTGGAGGTGATCGGCGGTTCGCCCGCGATCGCGGTGCGCGGCGGCGCCAACCCGCTGTTGCGCCGGTCCCGGCTGGTGGAGCCCGGCGGCGACGGCATCGTGGCAGGCAAGGACGCCCGCGGCCGCGCCGAGGACTGCGAGATCGTACGGCCGAAGGGCGCGGGCGTGCGCGCGGGCTCCGGCAGCACCCTCTACCTCGCTGGCGGCGGCGTCTCCGACACCGCGACCAACGGCCTGGTCGTCGACGACGGAGGCAACGTCACCGTCCGCGACTTCCGCATCGAGATATCCGGCGAGGAAGGCGTCGTGGTCGAGGCGGGCGGCGAACTGACCGCCAACCGCACCACGGTGCACGCCGCCCAGGGCCACGGCTTCCTGCTCCGCGAGGGCGCGCTCGCCTCCCTCAGCGGCTGCGAGGTCTCCGGCGGCGCCCAGGACGGCTTCCGCGTGGAGTCCACCGCGCCGGTCTCGCTGGTGAACTGCCTCGCCCGGGAGAACGAGGGCGGCGGCCTGGTGCAGACCACGCCCGGCGAACGGCTCGCCGTGGACGGCCTGAAGAGCACCGGCAACGGCAAGCGGGACGCCTGGGGCAGCGGCAGCGCCGAGAACACCGACCCGGCCGGCTCCGGCGCCGCGGACGCGCCCCCGCCCGACCGCGAGGACGGCCCGCTCGGCGCGCTCAACGCGCTGATCGGCCTGGAGAACGTCAAGCAGCAGGTGCGCACCCTGGTCAACCTGACCCAGCTCGCCCAGCGCCGCGAGCAACTCGGCATGTCCGCCCCGCCGATGAGCCGGCACCTGATCTTCGCCGGTCCGCCCGGCACCGGTAAGACCACTGTCGCCCGCCTCTACGGGGCGATCCTGGCCGAACTGGGCTCGTTGCGCAGCGGGCACCTCGTCGAGGTCTCCCGCGCCGACCTGGTCGCACAGGTCGTCGGCGGCACCGCGATCAAGACCACCGAGACCTTCGAACGGGCCCTCGGCGGCGTGCTGTTCATCGACGAGGCGTACACACTCACCGCGGACAGCGGCCACGGCGGCGCCGACTTCGGCCGCGAGGCCGTCGACACCCTGCTCAAGCTGATGGAGGACCACCGCGACGACGTGGTGGTGGTCGCGGCCGGCTACTCCCGCGAGATGGAGTCCTTCCTCGGCTCCAACCCCGGCCTCGCCTCCCGCTTCTCCCGCACCGTCGAGTTCGAGAACTACTCCGTGTCCGAACTGGTCGCCATCATGGAGAACATGTGCGCCCAGCACCAGTACGAACTGGGCGAGGGCACCGCGGAGGCGCTGGCCGCGCACTTCGAGGCGATGCCCAGGGACGCCGGGTTCGGCAACGGCCGTGCCGCGCGCGGGGTGTTCGAGGAGATGGTGGACCGGCAGGCGGTCCGTCTCGCCTCCCTGCCCCAGGTCGGCGAGCACGATCTGCAGCTGCTGCTCCCGGAGGACGTCTCCGCCACCGCCGCAGCCAAGGCCACCGAGTCCGCCGTACCGGACGACGACCCGCTGACCCGCCTCGGCGACATGATCGGCCTGGCCGAGGTGAAGCGCGACGTCGCCGACCTGGTCAACCTCATCACCACCGCCCGCCACCGGGCCGCCGCCGGGCTGCCGGTGCCCTCACTCAGCCACCACCTGGTCTTCACCGGTCCGCCCGGCACCGGCAAGACCACCGTCGCGCGCCTCTACGGCGAGATCCTGACGCAACTCGGGATCCTGCAGCGGGGGCAGTTGGTGGAGGCGGCCCGCGCCGACCTGGTCGGCCGCTACATCGGCCACACCGCCCAGCTCACCCGCGAGGTCTTCGAACGGGCGAGAGGTGGTGTGCTGTTCATCGACGAGGCCTACACGCTCACCCCGCAGGGCAGCGGTGCCGACTTCGGCCAGGAGGCCGTGGACACCCTGCTGAAGCTGATGGAGGACCACCGCGACGAGGTGGTCGTCATCGTCGCCGGGTACACCGACGAGATGGAGCGCTTCCTCGCCTCCAACCCCGGCCTGTCCTCCCGCTTCCCGCGCCGGATCTCCTTCGCCGACTACTCCTCCGAGGAACTGGTCACCATCGTGCGCGCACAGGCCGCGAGCATGGGCTATGAGTGCGGACCCGGCACCGGCCCGGTGCTCAAGGCGTACTTCGACGCGCTGCCCCGGGACCGCTCGTTCGGCAACGCGCGGCTGGCCCGGCAGGTGGTCGAGTCGATGGTCACCCGCCAGGCGGGGCGGCTCAGTTCGCTGGCCGCGCCCACGCTGGACGACCTGCGCATCCTCATCCCCGAGGACGTCGCCGCGGCCCCCAAGGGGGTCGGACTGTGACCGCGTACGCCCGTGGGGCCGCCCGTCTGCTGTCCGGCGCCGGCCTCGCCGCCGCCTTGCTGCTGCCCGCGGCGGTGCCGGCCCATACGGCCGACGGTGGAAAGGGCCAGGAGCTTCCCGCGATGCCCTCCGCGCTCGACGCGGACGCGGACTGCACCCCCGCCTCCCGGGAGACGGCGGAGAAGCAGGACTGGTCACGCCAGCGCCTCGACCTGGACCGGCTGCGCGGGCACGGCACCGGTGAGGGGGTCACCGTCGCCCTGATCGACACGGGCGTCGACCCTGACGCCTCGGGCCTCGACGGCCGGGTCACCGCCAGTGGTACCGCCGCCGACGACTGCGTCGGGCACGGCACCTTCCTGGCCGGGCTCATCGCCGGGACCGGCGGGGACAACGCGCGTCTCGCCGGAGTCGCCCCGGGCGCCAGGATCCTGGCCCTGCGGGGTGCCGACACCCGCGGTGAGGCGAGCGCCTCGCTGGTCGCGCAGGCAGTGCGCGAGGCGACCGAAGCAGGGGCCGACGTCATCGCCGTCACCGTGGCCCTGCCACGCCGGGACGCGGCACTGACCCGGGCGGTCATCGAGGCCCGCGGCGCGGGCGCCGTCGTGGTCGCCGCAGCCACCCCGGACCCGCCGTCAAGGGGCACCGACGAGATCCCGTCCCGCCTGTACTGGCCGGCCGGTGAACCGGGCGTACTCTCGGTCGCCGACATGCTGCCCGGCGGCGTCCGCCCGGACAACGCCCTGCCCACCACGGGCATCGACCTGGCCGCCCCCGGCGCCGGGGTGGTCTCCGGCGGCCCGCGAGGCGACGGCCACTACCTCGGCGCCGGCGCGTCGGTGGCCGCCGCCTACGCGGCCGGGGCCGCCGCGATGGTCCGCGCCGCCCACCCGGACGACTCGGCCGACGCCGTCACCGGCCGTCTGACCGCCACGGCCTATCCCGCCGACATCCCGCAGCTCGACGCCTACGCCGCCGTCACCACGGTCCTGGGCGACTCGGGAACCTCGTCCGGCACCGAGCGCGCCGCGGAACCGCTGTCCGTCCGTGACACCTCCGCCGCCGACCGCGCGACCGGCCGCGCCACCCTCTTCGTCATCCTCGGCTCCGCCGCCGTACTCACGGTCCTGTGGGCCGCGTTCACCCTTCCCCGCGCCCGAGCCCGCGGCTGGCGCCCGGCGAGGGCGGGCGGTACGCAGGAGGACTGAGCCGAGCCTGGGGGCGGGCGCTGACGGTTGTGCGCCCGGCGGGGGCTCGCTTGTACCGGATGCCGACGGCTGCGCACTCGGCACCGGCGACCCGTCTCAGAGAGCCCCTCGGGCGGCGTGGGCTTGTGTCGGCTGCGCATCCGGTGCATGCGGCCGGTCCCGTAGGTGCCCGGGGTCGGCCCTCGGGCAGTGGCGGCTCGTGTCCGCTGTGCACGCGATGCGTGCGGCTGGTCTGGGAGGCGCCTGCGCTGGGCCGTCAGGCGGCGCCGGTCCGGTAGGTGCCCGGGGTCGGCCCGCGGGCGGTGGCGGCTCCCGCCGGCTGCACAGCCGCCCCATGCGGCCGGTCCCAGAATGCACCTGCGGTCGGCTCTCCGGCAGGGACGGGTGCCGCCGGATTCGCGGCTGCCCACCTGCCCGCCCACGCCGCCCCTCGCAAAGCCGACGGCGGGGGCCACCCCGAGATGGCCCCCGCCGTATCTCACCGTGTCGTGGTGTCACTCCTCCTGGCCGCGGCCCGTCTCCACCAGCGCCGTCTGCATCAACCGTGACCGGCGGCGGGCGATGTGCTGGGCGCGGCCGGGTGGGAGGTTGAGGGGCTTGGCGTTGCCGAAGAGGCGGCCTTCCGTGGGCGGGCAGGAGAGCAGGATCGCAGGGTTGTTCGCCTCGTCCATGCGTCGGATGAGGGAGTCGCTGAGGCCCCGGCCCGCGCCCATCGCGCTGCGGGCGACGATCAGGTGCAGGCCCATTTCGTAGCCGAGGGTCAGATGCTCGAAGAGCGGCTCGAAGGGGCTCTGGAAGGAGTTGCCTGCGACCATGTCGTAGTCGTCGACCAGGATGAACAGACGCGGCCCCGTCCACCAGTCGCACTTGCGCATCCGGGCCGGGGCGATGTCCGCACCCGGGACACGGGTCTTCAGCGCGCGAGCCGCGCCGTCGATGGTCTCCGTCAGGTTGTCCAGGGAGATCACATGCCCGATGCGGTACTCCTCCGGGATGGCGTCCACCAGCGTGCGCCGGTAGTCCACCGCGATGATCTTCGCCTCGTTGGGGGCGTACCGGGCGGTGATGCCCTCGGTGATGCGGCGCAGCAGGTTGGTCTTGCCGCTCTCCGTGTCGCCGACCACGATCAGGTGCGGGGTGCGGCTGAAGTCGTGCCACACCGGCTCCAGGGCGTCCTGGTCGATACCGAGCGGGAGTCGCATGCCGCCGCCCTCGATGGGCTCGGGCGCGGGGAGTTCGGCGACCGGCAGCCGGTGCGGCAGCATCCGGACCTGCGGGGCGGCCGGCCCGGACCAGTGCTTGGAGACTTCGCCGACCAGGTGGGCGACACCGTCGCCGAGGTCGTCGAGGGACCCGCTGCCGTCCAGGCGGGGGAGTCCGGCGAGGAAGTGCATCTTGCTGTCGGCGGTGATGCCCCGGCCGCCGCTGCGCGGCACCGAGCGGGCCTTGCGGGTGTCGATCTCCGAGTCCATCGGGTCACCCATCCGCAACTCCAGGCGGGTCGCGGCCTGGTCGCGGACCTGCGCGGACAGCTCCACCCAGCGGGTGGTGGTGATGAGCAGATGGATGCCGTAGTTGAGGCCGCGGGCGGCGAGTTCGTTGAACTTCGGGACCAGTTCGTCGTAGTCCTGACGGACCGTGGACCAGCCGTCGACCACCATGAAGACGTCACCGAACGGCTCGTCGGGGAACTCCCCGGCGGCCCGGCGACGGCGGTAGGACTGCATGGAGTCGAGGGTGTGGTCGACGAAGAACTGCTCGCGGCGCGCGAGGAGCGTCATCACCTCGGCGACGGCCCGGTGCACCCGCTCGGGGTTGAGGCGCGCGGCGACACCGCCGACGTGGGGGAGCCCGGCGAGCTGCGAGAGACCGCCACCGCCGAAGTCGAGGCAGAAGAACTGGATCTCGGCGGGCGTGTGGGTGAGGGCGAGGCCGGCGATCAGGGTGCGGGCGAGAGTGGACTTGCCGCTCTGTGAGCCGCCCGCGATGGCGACATGGCCGCCGGCCCCCGAGAGGTCCACGATCAGCGGGTCGCGGCGCTGCTCGAAGGGCTTGTCCACCAGGCCGACCGGAACCCGCAGCTTGCCGTTGCCGGACCAGCCGGCGGCGGTGAGGCCGCGCTCGGGGTCGGGCGCGATACCGGGCAGCAGGGCGTCCAGCGGGGACGGCTCGTCCAGCGGCGGCAGCCACACCTGGTGGGCGGCGGGACCCGAGTCGCGCAGCCGGTCGAGGGCCACGTCCAGCAGGGTCTCCTCGTCGCCGGTCTCCTCGGTCTCGGGCTCCCGCTCGGGCGCGGCCTCAAGCGTGCGCGGCACGACCCAGCCGCTGGTCCACGGCACCACCTGACTGGCCACCCGGGCCTGCACCACCGCGCCGGTACGGCGCCGGTACGTCCCGGAGGAGTAGGCGGCGCGGAACCGGGTCAGCGCCTCCACACCGGACTTGAGGTAGCCGCTGCCGGGCTGGGCAGGCAGTTCGTAGGCGTCCGGCACGCCGAGCACGCCACGGCTCTCCATGGCGGAGAAGGTACGCAGGCCGACCCGGTAGGACAGGTGGCTCTCCAACTGGTGCATACGGCCCTCGTCCAGGCGCTGCGAAGCCAGCAGCAGATGCACACCCAGGGAGCGGCCGAGGCGGCCGATCATCACGAACAGGTCCATGAACTCCCGGTGCGTCGCGAGGAGTTCGCTGAACTCGTCGACCACCACGAACAGGCTGGGCAGCGGCCTGAGATCCGCCCCGCCGGCGCGGGCCCGCTCGTACTCCAGGGCGGAGGTGTAGTTGCCGGCCGCGCGCAACAGTTCCTGGCGGCGGATGAGTTCGCCGTGCAGGGCGTCCTGCATGCGTTCCACCAGGGCGACCTCGTCGGCGAGGTTGGTGATGACGGCGGACGTGTGCGGCAGCTCCTCCAGGCCGAGGAAGGTGGCACCGCCCTTGAAGTCGACCAGGACGAAGTTGAGGGTCTCGGAGGAGTTGGTCAGCGCCAGGCCCAGGACGAGGGTGCGCAGGAGCTCGCTCTTGCCGGAGCCGGTGGCTCCGATCAGCATGCCGTGCGGGCCCATGCCGCCCTGTGCCGACTCCTTGATGTCCAGCTCCACCGGACGGCCGTCCACGCCGACCGCGATCGGCACCCGCAGCCGCGCGGAGCCGGTGTTCCGGGCGAAGAGGGCCTTCGGGTCGTGCCGGTGCAGGTCGGGGATGCCGAGCAGGGTGGTCAGCTCCACGTCGGCGTCCAGCGGCTGCGCGATGTCGCTGCCCAGGCTGATCCGGCGGGAGGCGAGCAGCCGGGCCAGCGACTCGGCGCCGAGCAGGCCGAGCCGGTCCGGCCGGCCGAGCGGCACCGAACGCTCCTTGCGGCTGCGGTCGGTGCGCACCAGGTTCACCAGGTCCGGTCCGACGGTCAACCGCAGCGTGTTGCGGCCGGGCCGCCAGCGCAGCGCGCCGGACACGTCCAGGACCACGGCGTTGCGGTAGCCGTGGCCCTCCCAGCGGTGGCCCTCGGGGACGGTGATGCCGTCGAGGACGACGACCGTGTACGGCTCGTCACGCCCCGGTCGGGCATCGGGGTCGAAGCCGGGGCGTTCGGCGAACTCGGCGCCGAGCAGGTCGTCCAGCTCGGTGAGGTCGGCGGTGATCCGGCGAACCTGGCCGGCGCCGTCCTCCTCGTGCGGATGCAGCGCGTGCGGCAGCCACTTCACCCACTCCCAGTCGGCCCGCCGCTCGTCACTGACGCACAGGGCGATCCACAACTCCTCGGGCGCGTGGAACACCGCGAGCTGCCCGAGCGCGGCGCGCACCAGGGCGCGTACGGCGTCGGGGCCGCCCTCCTCCGACGTGGCGCCGGACTCTTCGCCCGACGTCTCATCGGGCCGCACCATGACCCGCGCCGAGGACCGCAGATAGAGCCCGAGGGGCTGTTCGGGAATGGTGGAGTAGGCGCGGACGAAGCGGCGCAGAGCATGCGCGCAGAGCGGTTCGAGGTCTTCCACCGGGCGGGTGGAGACGGGGTTCAGGGTGAGCGCGAGCTGCTGTTCGCCGACCGCGAGCCGGACCTCGCCGAAGTCCTCGTCGGCCGGGCGGCGTTCCCACAGCCGTGAGGTGCGGGCCAGCGAACGCAGCGACGAGGGCTCCGGGTGGCGCCAGGCGAGCGCCCGCTGCTGCTCGACGATGGTGGCCCGGACCCGTTTGCGGGTCTGCGCCAGATAGCGGAGATAGTCGCGGCGTTCGCCCTTCAGGCGCTGCTTGCGCTCGCTGGAGCGGCGCATCAGCTGACCCAGCAGCATTGCGGCGGCCGACAGCGCCATGACGCCCAGCGCCAGGTACATGAAGACGCCGTTGCCGCCGCCCGGACGCATGAACATCAGCATCATCGACACCGACATCAGCGCCATCGGCAGGTAGGTCCAGATCGCCGAGGTGTCGGGCACCGTCTCGGCCAGGACCGGTGGCTCCTGGAGGGTCAATTGCCCTTCGGGCATCTCGGGTCCGCGCCTGCGGGCCGGCCGGCGAAACAGCACCACACTCAAGGAACAGAACCTCCGGTTTCACGGGCTTTCCGGCCCGCGCCGAATACCGGTACACACCCGGTAACGGGAAAGACCGCACCGCGCTCATTTTCCCGGGACCCGGGTACGCGGTGAACGCCGGATGAATGTTGTGAGCCAAGAGCGGGGAACTCTCAACTCCCCCACCATTCAGCTGCATACCGGACAAGGAGTCCGGTCCCCAGCACGATCCGGCGAGCGTAGGCAGTAGTCTGCATTCACGTAACGCGACCTGTCCACGCGGGAGGGGTGGTTGCCGTGGTGAGCGGAGACAATTCCCCTGTCCGAACCCCCTGTTCTGGCTCGTGCGGACCTTCCGTACTCTTCGCACTGCCCCTCTCATGGGGGAAGTCCTCCTGCAAACCCTCCAAGGAAGACGAGAGTTCAGCTGATGACCGACAGTGCGGTGGCCGAGCTGTGCCGCCTGACAGTACGCGCGCCGAGCGTCTCCGTCGATCTGGCCGTGCCCGCCGATGTTCCGGTCGCCGATCTGCTGCCCACGCTGCTGCGCTATGTCGGCGAGGAGGCCGAGGAGGCCGGACTCGACCATGCCGGCTGGGTGCTGCAGCGGCTCGGTGACGCCCCGCTCGACGAGGAGACGACCCTCGCGCGGGCCGGACTCGCCGACGGGGACGTGCTCTATCTGCGCGCGCACACCGAGGCGCTGCCCGAGGCGCGGCTCGACGACCTGGTGGACGGGATAGCCGACACCGCGGGCCGACGGCTGCACACCTGGCATCCCGAGGCGGCCCGCGGGCTGCTGGTCGGCACCACCGTGGCGACCGTGCTGGCCGCCCTGGTGCTGGTCTTCCGGCCGGGAATCACCGGCTCCGGCTCCTTGAAGGCCGCCTGCGCGGCCGTGGCGGGCATCCTGCTGCTCGCGGGCGCGGGCACCGCCAGCCGCGCGGTCGGCGACCGTCTCTCCGCGACCGCGCTCGGCCTGCTCGTCGCGCCGTGCCTGGCGCTGGCCGGCTGGGTGCTGCCCGGCGGCGATCTGACCGGCCCGGACGCGGCGCAGGTCGCCGGTGCGCGCCTGCTCGCGGCGGGTGCCGCGGGCGCCGGCGGGGCGGTCCTCGCGCTGGCCGCCACAGCGGTCGGCGCCCCCGCCCTGCTGGCCACCGCGGTCGTCTCGGTGGCCACCGCGATCGCCGGCGCCCTGATCGGGTACTCCGGCCTGGACGTGCAGGCCGCGGTCGCGCTGGTGGCTACGGTGATCGTCCTCGCGGCCGGAACCGTGGCACCGTTCGCCTTCAAGCTGGCCGGGATGCGCATGCCCTCCCTGCCGTCCTCCGCCAGCCAGCTCCAGGAGGGCATCGAGCCCTACGCGGGCGACGAGGTCGCCGAGCGCACCGAGTTGGCCGGGCGCTGGGTCACCGCGCTCTTCGCCGTCAGCGGCGTCATCTCCGCGGCCGCCCTGGCCGTCCTCACCCACCACCCGGACCTGCCCGAGGTGGTGACCTCGGTCGCGCTGAGCCTGCTGCTGCTCCTGCACTCCCGCGGCCTGGTGCACATCGGGCAGCGGCTGACCCTGGCGGTGCCCGGCATCTGGGGGCTGCTGCTGCTCGCCCGCGCCTGGGCGGTGGACAGCGACGGCGACGGGCGCCTGGTGGTCTTCGCGGTACTGCTCGGCGCGGCGGCGGTTCTGGTGATCGCCGCCTGGACGGTACCCGGCCGACGGATGCTGCCGTACTGGGGCCGGGCCGCGGAGATCGCGCACACCGGCATCGCGGTGGCGCTGCTGCCGCTGAGCCTGTGGGTGGCGGGACTCTTCGGCTGGCTGCGCGGCCTGTTCGGCTGAGCACACCCGCACCGCTGAAAGAGAACGACAGGGAGAGGCCGTGCAGTCCAAACGCGACCAGGTACACGCCCACAGTTTCATGATGGGCAGGCTCAGTTCGGGCCTGCTGATGGCCGACCCGGACGCCCCCGAGAGCCCGCTCGGGCGCACCACACGCGGCGTGGTCTTCGGCATGCTGGTCACCGTCCTGATCGGCGCGGGCGCCACCGTGTACGGCCTGCTGCGTCCCGGCGGCAACGACGCCTGGCGAGACGGTGAGCACCTGGTGGTCAACCGCGACACCGGCGCCCGCTACCTGTGGACCGGCACCGACGGCGTACTGCACCCCGTGCGCAACTACGCCTCGGCGCGGCTGATCGGCGGCTCCGACCTGGAGACCGTGGACGTCGGCACCGCTTCCCTGCGCGACGTCCCGGTGGGCGCCCCCGCCGGTATCCCCGGCGTCCCCGACACCGTGCCCGAGCCCGGCCAACTCGACGCCGGCGCCTGGCACATGTGCGTCACCGGTCCTGACGGGGCGCTGCCGGACACCTCCGGTGCCGTGGCGAGGACCGGCGTGGAGGAGCCGGGGGCAACGACCGTGGTGGCCGGGTCGCCGCTGGACTCCCGCGGTGTCGACGGCGACCGCGCCGTGCTGGTGCGCGGGCCGGACGACACCGAGTACCTGGTGTGGCGGGGCAGCAGGCTGCCGCTGGACCGCGAATCCGACGCCCGAAACGCCCTCGGCTACGGCTCCGAGCAGCCGATGCGGGTCTCGGCGGCCTTCCTCGACGCACTGGCGCCCGGTCCCGTCCTGAAGCCGCCCGCGGTGCCGGAGCGTGGTGCGGAAGGCCCCGTGCTCGGCGGTGAGGCCAGCCGGATCGGCCAGCTGTTCAAGGTCAGCGTCCCCGGCGGCGACAGCACGTACCACCTGCTGACCAAGGACGGTCTGGTGCCGCTGACCCGGCTCGGCGCCGCCCTGGTGCTGGGCGACCCGGCCACCCAGAAGGACGCATACGAGGGACGCTCGCCCGAGGTGCGCACCGTCGGTGCCGACGCGCTGCGCGAGCACCGGGCCGCGGACCAGGACCCCACCGCGTCCGCGGAGTTGCCGGACGCGCCCCCCGTCCCGCAGTCCGCGCCGCGCGGCACCGCGCTCTGCGCGCAGGTGGACGGCGACAATGGCGGCGTCCGGATCAGGTCGGTACTGGCGCCGCTGGCCGGCCTCGCCCCGGTGGCGGTGTCCGAGGGCACCGCTCAACCGATGCGGCAGGCCTGCGTCCCCACCGACGCCACGGTGGTCAGGCCCGGCAGGGGCGTCCTGGTCCGGGCCCTGCACGCCAGCGGCGCCGCGCACGCCGGCACGACCTATCTGGTGGCGGAGAACGGCGTGAAGTACCGCGTCTCCAGCAAGAACTCGCTGGCCGCACTCGGATACGGGGCCGCGGACATCGGCTCGGTCCCGGCGCCGCTGCTCGCGGCCCTCCCGACCGGCGCGGACCTCGACCCGGCCGCAGCCATGGGCGCCGCGGAGCCCAGGGTGACCGCTCCGCAGTGCGATGCCGCCGACGACCGGGAGCAGGGCGAGGAGAGCGCCCGGCCGGACAAGGCGGACAGCGCGCGCTGATCGCTGCAAGGGGTGCATTCGGTGCCGATGAAGAGGAAAAGGGCGCGGCAGCAGGGAAATTGAGCCAACCTCGGTCCCGGATATGTGAAGTCTGTCTCGCCCGCCTGGGGTCGGGCACGGGGAGGACCTCAAAAAAAGCTCAGATATTTCGGCCGACCGTGCCCGCGGAATCCCGGGGGAAGCGCTCTCAATGCTGGATGCCGTCGCTCCGCGATGCCCGTTCTCCGACTGTGCGTGCCCGCTTTCTGCCCGCATCGCGACGCGGGGTGGACGATGTACCTCGGGACGTCCGGCCCGATCGGTGAGGCTTGTTCATTTCCCTGAAACCCAGGCACAACTCCCTTGCCACGCAAGAATTCTGAGGTGAGCTGACCGAAGCTCAAATCTTCCCTGATCACGTTGCGCGGAACGCCGGCTTCTCTTTAGCCTCAGCGAGCAACGTACGACGAGACAGGCCTGTAGGAAGGGAGCGCGACATGGCGGACAGTGCCGCAAGGAAAGCGGACTATGCCAAGGGCTTGGGGGGTGTCTCCTCCCTGGAGTCGGCCCGGAGCCAGGTCGAGAAGATCCAGAACAACGTGGGTGAGATCGCGGCGCGTTCGGGCGTCGGCGGCGACGAGGGCCAGGCCCTGCTGAAGCTCTTCCGCAGCTGGAACGCCGAGGCGCAGAAGGTCGTCATCCAGATCAGCAAGATGGTCGACGCGCTCCAGGAGAACGTGACCTCCGCCGACCGTCTGGCGAAGGAGAACCAGGATCTGACCGAGATCCTCAACAGCAAGACCAGCCAGGGCGTCTTCGAAGCGCTGCTCTGACCGATCCGCAGCACCGGCCCCGTCACGGCGCGGCCGGACCCCTTGAGCTTCCCGGGCCCAGGCGCCCGGCCGTACGAGAGGAGACGTCATGGCCGACGGCATCATCGACGTGCAGTACCCCGTGGTCCGCAACGCCATCGAGGAACTGATGGCTCAGACCCAGCAGATCATCACGACCCTCAACAACCTGGAGGACGAGCTGAAGCCGCTCGTCAACTCCTGGGAGGGCTCGGACCAGGAGACCTACCGCCAGGTCCAGGCGGAGTGGGACCAGGCCACCAAGAACATGGCCAAGCTGCTCGGCGACAACGGCGAGCTGATCCAGACCATCCACGACAACCACTCGCGCGACGAGCGCAAGAGCGCCGACAACTGGGGGAGCGTGCGGGCCCGCTAGGGCCTGGCCGCAGAAGAGTCCCCAGAAGTCCCGGGGAGGCCGTGCCGGGCGCCACTTACGGCACTCTCCGGACCGTCCCGGTGTGCCCCAGCGGCATGCGGGCGCGCCGGCCCGGCCGTCGTCCGTACCCCCCGGGCGCCCGCCGGGCCCCCTATCCCCGTCCGGCACCAAGCGGCAGGAGAGCGTCCCATGGCCGGTGAGAAGGCCGACGTCAAGCATTTCGACCTCAAGCAGATGGAGTACTTCCGGGACAACGAGGTACAGCCCGTCTACACCGCCGCGAAGAAGCACAAGGAGCAGGGCGACGGGTCCCACATCCGCCCGCTCGGCCACCTCATCGACGGGCACACCACACCGGACAACCTCGCTCAGGACAAGCAACTCCTGCGCATCGGCAGGATGGTCACCGAACCCCTGGTCTCGGGTCCGAAGCTGATCGAGGACATCCGCACCGCGGCAACGGCCATCGACAAGCTGCTCGGCGATCAGATGGACCTCTTCAAGGAGTTGAAGGAGGCCCTCACCGAGACCATCGAAGAGGCCAACAAGACCAAGGACAAGAACCTCGACGCGATCGACGCGCAGACACTGCTGCAGACCTTCGACGAGGTCGACACCCTGACCGCCGGCACCACCGGCGAAGACGAGTCCTGACCAGCCGTACAGAATCTGAAAGGGCGCCAGGTGGCCGATCGGTACGATCCCAACTCCGGTGCGAACCTCGACAAGTTCGACAACGCCGGCGATCCGTCGGGCGACACCTGGGCCACCCTGGTCACCCACATCACCGGCTATCCGGTCCCGGACCGCAACACCGTCTTCGACACGCTCCGTTCCGAACACGGCGGCAAGCTCTTCCGGATGGACATCAAGGAGCGCAGCCTCAGCCTGCTCGTCAAGGACTCCGGCTTCCTGACGAACAAGGGCGAGGACTACGACATCTGGTTCTTCGACAGCGGCAAGAAGCGGTCCATCATGCAGGCCCGGATCGTCTTCGAGGGCCGGGTGAAGGACGGCGACAACATCATCTTCGCCGGTCCGGGCTCGGACAACGTCCATGACGCGCAGGTCCGTGAGGGCAACGAGTTCACGGACTACAACAAGGACAAGATGAGCACCATCCCGCTCGCCCGGTACATGAACGGGCCGCGGGCGGCGCTCCTCGCCCTGCTGGGCGGCAACACCCAGGACGCCCGGTTCAGCAGCCTGGGTGTGCCCGGGGCCGACGTGGTGGACCTGAACTCCTTCAACACCACCGGCGAGTCCTTCGACTTCGCCGCCAAGTTCTTCAGGGACCACGCGGTGGTGCTGAAGGACTGGGAGGACCGTTTCGGCCGGGACGACGCCAGCTGGAAGGGCGAGGCCGCGGAGGTCTTCCGCAGCCTGCTGAAGAAGATCCGCGAGAACTACGACAACTACGTCGAGACCTTCGACTCCAGCCCCGGCTCCGGCGACGAGACCGGAACCGGCGGCACCGTGTACTCCAAGGCCCTCTCGCTGGGCCGCAAGTACCTGGAGGACGCGGCGACCAAGCTGCTGGAGGCGTGGCTGGCCTGGGCCAAGTCCCCGTACTACGACCCGCACCAGGTGCTGCGCTACGTGCTGGACGACCTCGCCCAGTGGGTCGACGCGAACAACGTCGCCAAGACGGACATCAAGTCGTACACCTCCCGCTACACGACCACCGTCAGTCACAGCCCGCACGGCGACTTCACCCAGGTGCACCCGGAGTACGGCGACCTCACCGACATCGCCAACTGGAAGAAGGTCGGCGACAAGGCCGTCAAGATCTGGAACCAGGGCGTCGACGAGTTCCTGGGCAAGCCCGCCGCCACGGTGCAGTCGAACCTGAACAACCACTTCCTCGACCTGGGCGACGACTTCTCCGACAACGTGCCCAAGCCCAAGTCGACCAGCACCGCCTCGGAGGAGTACGAGGAGCGCAGGGCCGACGAGGAGCGGGAGGAGATCAACCGGCAGAACGAGGAGAACCGCAGGTACCAGGACGAGCTGCGGGCGGAGCAGGAGCGGCAGCGCGAGGAGGACCGCAAGTACCAGGAGGAACTCCGCGAGGAGCAGCGAAGGCAGCGGGAGGAGGACAAGAAGTACCAGGACGAGCTGCGCGAGGAGCAGAACCGCCAGCGCGAGGAGGACAAGAATCTCCAGGACGATCTGCGCAACGAGCAGAACCAGCAGCGGGACGAGGACAAGAAGTACCAGGACGAGCTGCGCGAGGAGCAGCGGCGTGAGCAGGAGGAGGCCCAGCGCATCGCCAAGGAGCAGGCTCAGTCGGTGCAGGAGAGCCTCGGCGGTCTCAACGATCCCAACGCCGTCACCGAGCAGAACCTCGGCAACATCGACCAACTGCTGAACCCGACCACGACCACCGAGAGCCTGGGCGACCTCGAACCCACGAGGAGCCAGCAGTTCTTCACGACCGACCCGCCCCCGGTCACCTCGAACCTGGGCAGCCTCGGTGGGCTGAACAGCGGACCGGGCGGGACGAACAACAACGCCGCCAACGCCGCCAACGACGCGATCACCGAGAACCTCGGCAGCCTCGGCGGCCTGAACAGCGGCAGTGGCTCCCTGAAGTCCCCGACCGGCAGCACCACCCAACTCGACGGCGGCAAGCTCACCACCGACTTCCCGGACGGCAGCAGCACCTCCTTCGACCCGGACAGCGGGGTCCTCACCACCACCCACCCGGACGGCAGCGTCACCACGCAGAACCTGGGCGACGGCACCCGGGTGACCAACCCGGACGGCTCGGTCACCTCCCTCGGCGACGACGGCAAGCTGACCACCACGTTCCCCGACGGCACCGTTCAGACCGTCGACCCCACCACCGGGCAGACCACCACCACCGCCC
Organism: Streptomyces sp. NPDC059010; assembly: GCF_042740355.1. Taxonomy (NCBI): domain Bacteria; kingdom Bacillati; phylum Actinomycetota; class Actinomycetes; order Kitasatosporales; family Streptomycetaceae; genus Streptomyces; species Streptomyces sp. NPDC059010. The sequence continues at coordinate 79,229 of NZ_JBHYJA010000012.1, read as the reverse complement.
CGGACGGCACCACGACCACCCAGGACCTCGGCAATCTGGGCAACCTCAACGGCCAGGACAGGCTCGGAGACCTCGGCGACATCAACGCCGACCTGCCCACCGAGTCGATCGGTGACCTGGGCAACCTCGGGAACCTCAACGGCGACGGGTCCGGCCTTCCGACTCCGACGGGTGGCAGCACCCAGCTCACCGGCGGCGACATCTCCACCGAGTTCCCGGACGGCAGCAGCATCGAGTTCGACCCGGACAGCGGGCTGCTCACCAGCACCAACCCGGACGGCACCACCACGACCACCGACCTCACCCACGGCGCGACGGTGACCAACCCGGACGGCTCCGTCACCCGCCTCGACAACGGCCAGCTGACCACCGAGTTCCCGGACGGCAGCAAGCAGGTCATCGACCCGGACACCGGCATCGCCACCGTCACCGACCCGCAGGGCAGGACCGAGACGGTCGACCTGCACGATCTCAACTCGCGCGGTGACGTGGACAGTTCGGGCCTCCTCGACGACCTCGGCAAGCTGGACGGCATCGGCGGTGGCGGCGGTGGCGGTGACGGCACCACCACCCGGGACATGTCGCTGTCCGACCTGGGCCTCGGCGGCGGGGCCTCCGGCGGCGGCCTGACCGGGGACGGTTCCCTCTCGACCGACCTCTCCGGCGGAGGCGGACTCGGTGCCGAGCCCCTTTCGGACGGTGCCGCCTCCGACCTGGGCACCCCGCTCGCTCCCGCCGCCACGGCCGGTACCCCCGGCGCACCCGGCACGCCCGGCAGCCCCGGTATGCCGATGGGCGGCGGCGCGGGCGGCATGGGCGCGGGCGGTGACAAGGGCAACGGCGAGCGGGTGCGTGCCGTGCTGGTCGACGCGGCCGAGGAGAGCGAGCGCCGCAACCGACGGCGGCGCAGCCCCTGGAACCGCCAGGAGGACGACGACACCTTCCTGGCGCCGGCCTCGCGGGTGGCGACCACCGGCGGCGAATCCCCCGAGGAGGAGACGGAGCCGGGCCGCAGGGCCACCAGCAGCTCCGCCGACTACCTGGAGGAGGACGCGGACGTGTGGGGCACCGAAGAGGGCGGTACGCCGGCCGTCATCGGACGGTGAGCACCGTATTGGCCTCGGTGGGACGTGCACGCGGAGATGAACACCACGCGCCCCCGGCTTCCGCAGCGGGGGCCTCACCAGGCAAGATCAGCAGGACAGTTGAGGACCGGCCACCACAGCCGGGCGTAGCGAGACCGATCCGGAAGGCAGGAGCGGGCGTGACGGAACCGCTGGAGAAGCGCCTTGAGAAGGCCATGGCCGAACTCCAGGCCGCCCAGGAGGCGGTCGCGCGCACCGAGCGCGAGCTGCGGCAGGCGTCGTTCGCGGTGCTCTCCTCCGACCGTGCCGTCCGCGCCACCGTGGGCCCGCAGGGCGAGCTGTCCGGGATCGAGTTCCTGGAGAACAAGTACCGCGACATGTCGCCCCAGGAGCTGGCCGCCAGTGTCCTGGAGGCGGCGAACGCGGCGCGCCTGAAGATGAACCGGCATGTGATGAAGGCGATGGCACCCTTCGCCGAGCCCAGCAGCAACGTGCCCGAGCTGAAGGGCTTCGAGCTGGACTGGGAGCGGATCTTCGGCCCCGAGGTGCTGCGCGACGATGCCGAAGACACCGCGCACACGACGCGGGACGGCCAGGCCACCCCGGCCTGGCGGGACGCGCTCGGCGAGGACGGGGAGGACTGACCATGGGACAGCGCTACTACGTCGACCCGAACCGCATCGAGGCCCTGGCCAGGCAACTGGAGGAGATCGGCACCCTGGCCAAGGGCATCACCGAGGAGTTCCTCGACGAGCTGGCGCCCACCGTCTCCTGGCCCGGCACGGAGGGCGAGTTCGCCGAGAAGGCCAGGCCACAGGAGCAGAAGGAGCGGCAGACGACCAAGGAGACGATGATGTCCATCCGCGACGCGGTCGTGGGCATCACCGACGCCACGGGCAGCCAGGTCCGCATGATGAAGGGCACCCGCGACCGCAACATCGAGGACGTCGAGCGGGCCAACAGCTTCATCGAGACCAACGGGTTGGACGGCGACACGGGCGGGCATGGCCGCCGCTGATCTCCGCACCGCCGGCCGCTCCCGCACCACGCCGGGAGCGGCCGTTTCCTGCCCGCACGGCCCCCAGGACGGCTCCCGATGAGCATCAAGGCATCGCCCGAGGTCAACGCGATGATCTTCATCCTCACCGGAGAGAAGCTCATCGACGCCGACGAGGACCTCGCCTACGAGAGCCGCCGGCCCTACTCCGGACTGGGACGCAAGCTGGACAAGATGTCCGCACTGATCGACAAGTCGATCCACGACATCGCCGAGGTCATGCCGGACGACCTGTCCAAGTCGTACGCCAAGGCGATGGGCATGCTCATCGACGACGGCGGCAAGAACTACCTGCGCGACTTCGCCGAGCAGCTCGACAAGATCGCCGAGGGCAGGCGCAAGACCTCCATGGACATCATGGAGTCCAAGTGGCAGGTCATCGCCGAGGTCATCCGGCTGCTCATCGAGATCGCTCTCTACCTGGCGATGTCCTTCTTCACCGGCGGTGCCTCGGCCAGCCAGATCATGATGGCCAAGCTGCGCAGCCGGTTCGTCATCCTCACCACGCTCACCCATCTGCTCCAGCGGCTGCACATCGCGCCCTCGCTGACCGAGGCGTTCGCCGAGGCGTTCACCACCTTCGCGGTGCGCCTCGCGATGATGAACTTCGCCCCGGACGGCCGCCGCCCCGACGGTTTCGACTGGGACGACATCCTGAAGTCCGCCGCGTTCGGCGCCGCCGCCGGTTTCCTCACCAGCATCTTCGACGACTTCGCGAAGAAGATCGTCAAGAGCTACGACAACAACTACCTCAAGAACGGGCCCGACCTCGACTTCAAGCCCACGCCCAACCCCAACCTGCGCAACACCCCCGACCTCGACTACAAGAACAACACCCCCCACCCCCAACCCCCCCCCCCCCCCCCCCCCGGCCCCCCCCCCCCCCCACCCCCCCCCCCCCCCCCCCCCCCCCCCCCCCCCCCGGCCCAACACC
>NZ_JBHYJA010000012.1:53403-76143 GCF_042740355.1 Streptomyces sp. NPDC059010 | reverse complement strand
CCGACCTCGAATAAAACAACACCCCCCCCACCCCCCCCCCCACCCCCCCCCCCCCCCCGGGCCCCGGCCCCCACGACCGGCCCGACCCCACCCCCAGCCCCAACGGGAACGGTCCGAACCTCACCAACAACACGCCGGTCACCTTCAGGGACGGCCCGCTGTCCTTCCGCAACAACCCCGACCTGTGGCGCAACAACCAACTCCTGCGCAACAACGCCGACCGGCCGGGCGCGCTGGCCGGGCACTACGGGCTCAAGGGCACGGCCGACTTCATCGCCGCCGGCGCCGGCGAGTCCCTCGCCGAGATCCTGATCAAGGGCGCCTTCGAGGGCGACTGGTCCACCAACTGGTCCACCTTCGTCGGCGCGGGAATCAGCAGCCAGGTCGAGTCGACCCTCTCCGACACCGCCCTGAACAGCGGCGCCGAACTGCGCCACGTCATCGACAAGATGCGCAACCAGCCGCCGACGGTCTCCTCCGGTGACACCTCGGACTCCGGGGACACCCGCGACTCCGACACGCAGAACTCCACCGACTCCTCGCGCACTGAGGACAGCGACGGCCCCGACCGCACCGGCGGTCCCTCGACCACGGACCTCACCGGCGGCGCCGGCTCCACCAGCACGTCGCCTCAACCCGACTTCGCGGAGAACCCGCCGCCGTACTCGACTCAGGACCCGCCGTCCTACATCACCCAGGACCCTCCGCCGTACTCGCCGGGCTCACTGCCCGTGACCTCCGCGGAGAACGCCCTGTGGCAGCAGGTCCACAACGGCCCTGCCGATGTCCGCGAGCAGGCCCTGCGCGACCTCGCCGACCTGCGCGGCACCCCGCCGCCCGGCAACACCGAGATCGACGTCCGCGACACCGTGCACAACAACCTGTCGCAACGGCCCGAGGTCCGGGTGATGCCCGCCGGGAACGGCCCGGCCGTCGAGGTCGACGCCGACAACGTCCGCCGCGCGCTGGACGGCTTCGGCACGCCGGTCACCGTGGACAGCAACGTCCAGAACTGGCCGGACCTGGATCTGGCAGCCGAGCAGGACGGCCGTACGGCCCCGGTGCCGGGGCAGGTGAACAACGGTCCCGTCACCGCGGGCGGTTCACAGAACGCGTCCGCTCCTGGAACGAGCACGGGGGCGGGCACGGGCGGTCGGCCGGGGGGCGCACCCGTCTCCAACGGCGCCAACCCGGGTCAGTCCACCGCGCAGCCGCCGCAGACGTCGCAGCCACAGGGCACCCGTACGCCCGACGGCTCGCAGATAACGGCGGACGACTCCACGCAGACCTCGCAGTCGCCGGAGACCACGTCCTCGCCGGAGACTCCCTCTTCTCCGGACACCACGGTCTCGCCTGAGGTCACTTCATCCCCCGAGACCACTTCCTCTCCCGAGACTTCGGACTCCACCGAGATCGTGTCCACCCCGGCGCCCGACATCACCACTGGTCCGCCAAAGGTGAGTACGACCGGCTCGTACGCCGCTACCAGCGACACCGCCGACACCAGCGGCACAACCCACGCACCGCCCCTGACCATCGTCGTCTCGGAGACACCACCCCCGGTGGAGGGGGACCCCGAGGCGGCCGAGCTGCTGGACCGGGCCGGGGCGGACCGGGCCGTGATGCTCGGGCCGCCGGTCACGCCGGACGGGGCGAGCCGCCCGGTTCGCGCCGCCGTCGAACTCACCCGCGAGGGACCGGGCGCCCCGGTTCGCGTCCGCCCGCTGGCCGGTCCTGCGCCCATCGTGACGCCGGACGGCGACACCGTCAGCACGGTCACCACCGAGACCGCCTTCCCCGGCGCGGACGTCCTGATGCCGCTCGCCGACGCCCTGGGCCCGGCACCGAGCCCCGCCACCGAGAGCTCGGCCACGCCGCCCGCGAAGGTGCTCACCGAGTCCACAACTCCCGTATACGACAACGGAGTAGACCCCGACTTCAAAGTCACGACCGCTCCCCGCCCCACCACCGCCGCGGCCGAACCTCCCACGGCCAAATTCGACACCCTGTCCCGCCCCTGGACCGAAACAGCTACCGACCTGCACTTGGAGTCGGGCGACAGCAACGGAAGCGGCGGTCACGCACCCGGCCCCGGCGGCGGACGCGGGCCCGGGAACGACGGCACCCCGCCACCACCCCCGTCCACTACGCCCGACACCCCCGCGGCGACACCCACCGTGCCGCCCCCGCCGCCGGGACGTATCGTCGTGCGCCCCGCGGACGACGGCAACGGCCCCACGCCGCCGGCCCGCGAGCCGGCCGTCACCACCCTCGACGGCCACACGGTGCCCCTCGCGCAGCTGCGGCGTCTGGTGCCGGACAAGTCCGTGAGGCCCCAACCCGGGCGTGCCGTACAGACGTTGACCATTTCGCAGAGCCCCGCCGAGGACGGTACGTCGCACAGCGCGGACCGCCAGGCCCTGCTCGGCCAGGACACCTTCCGCGGTGTGCGCACCACTTCGCGTCCCGTCGGCTCGGAGACCGACACCGCCCAGTCCCCGCCGCGTACGGTGTTCACCGGCCCGCCGACCGCACTGCCCGGTTCTGGCACCGAGCGGGGCGCCGACTACTTCACGGGGCACGGCACCCCTCGTACCGTCACGCTCGGCACCGACGACGTGGCACGCCCCACCGTGAAGGTCAGCGGTGTGCAGCTCGGCGAGGTGCTCAAGTCCTGGGCGCAGGACGGCGATCAGGACCGGCCGCTCGTGCTGTTCTCCTGCGAGACCGGCCGCCAGCCGCGGGTGGCCGGGCTGCCGGTGGCCCAGCACGTGGCGAACCGCACCGGGCGGCCCGTGTATGCGCCGACCACCGAGGTGGGCACGGCCCGGGACGGGAATGGTGACATCCGCCCGGTGTTGACCGAGGGTCCGGACGGGCCGGGACGCTGGCGGCTGTTCACCCCGGAGCCCGACGGCGCCGACCTGGACGGCCTGGCTCGCGACGCCGGCCTGCACACGGGCCCGGAACCCGCCGACGCCTTCGCCCGGGCCCGGACCCTCCAGCAGGTCCGCACCCTGCGCGACGCCCTCGGCACGGACGCCGAACAGCAGCCGGGGAACCGGGAGTTGCTCGCCGGGCTCGCCTACGTGGACGGCCTGCGCTGGCTCAGCCCGGACACCGCCGCCCGCTACGGCGACGGCCGCATGACCCCCGACCTGCTGCGCCGGATGGTCACCGACTGGTCCGGCGCCGACGTCGACCCGGTGACCGGCCCCACCGTCGAGCAGTACACCGACTTCCTGCGCGCCGCGGGCGAGTTGCGCTCCACCGCGGGGCCCGACACCTCGCTCGACGCCCTGCTGCCCCCGCCGCCGCCCGCGCTGCCGCCGAACACCCTTGTCTCGCCGGAGGACGTGCGCGGTCTTTCCTACGCGCCGTCCGCGCAGATCACCTGGTCGCTCTCCGACACCCCGCTGCCGCTGTCCGAGCTGGGGCTCAGCCCTGAGGACACCGCTGAACTCGCCCGCCGCAGGCCCGACCTGTCGCCCCCGCCGAGCCGCCCGGAGAGCCTCGCCGAAGACCTGCTGGTGCTGAGCAACGGCGCCACGACGCCCGGCCCGGCGGACACCGTGCGCGCGGACGGCCGGAACTTCAGACGACTCGACACCCCGGGCGGCGGGAACTGCCTCTTCCGGGCACTGCTCGACAGCGCCCGCAGCCAGGACATCCCGCCCGCGTGGGCCGCGCGGAACGTCGCCGGGCTGCGCACCATGCTGCGCGACCGGATCACCGGGTCCGAACTCGCCGCCGCGGCGGCCGAGGCCACCCCGGACCCGGTGCTCGCCGTGGTGGACGACCTGCGGATGACCGCCCTCGCGGGGGTGCGCAACCCCGACGCGCGCAGCCGGATCACCGAGCGCTGGAACCGCATCGCACAGTCGGTCGTCACCAACGGCGACGCCCGCCAGTGGCGGCGCATCCTCCGCGACAGCGGCTACCCGCACCTCGCCGTCGTGGCGCCGACTCCCGCCGACGCTCGGAGGATCGGCACCGAGGGACTCGTCGCCGCCGCGGCCGAACACTCGCAGCTGTGGTCCTCTCCCTTCGCCGACCTGCTCCCGCAGGCGCTGGCGCACACCCTCGACCTCGACCTGCGCCTCGTCCAGCCCGACCCGCACTCCTCGGCGAACACCCTCGTCACCACCCTCCACCCGGGCGGCCGGGGCGGCACGCTGCACCTGGCCTACAACGGCAACGACCACTACGACGCCCTGGTCCCGGCGACGGCCCCGCTGACCCCCGTACCGGACACCGACACCACCACCCCGGCCACCGAGGACCCGGCCACCGCACCGCCGGACGACTCCGACCCGTTCAGCGAGTGGCTGCGCGGCATGGGCGGGATCACCGAACTCGACCGCCCCGCCACCGAGACCCCCGACCGGGGCGACCGGGTGCCGCTGGAGACCCAGCTCGACCGGTACCGCCCGGCCCGCCTGCTGACCGGCCCGGACGCCCCGCCACCGGGTCCGGCACCGCGCACCGTCACCTTCGAGGACGGCAGCCGGCTCCCCACCATCCTGATCAGCCCGGACGCCGATCCGGACGACGGGAACCCGGACTCCCGCACGGCTGACCGGACCGGCCTCCTCAACGGCCCCGGCGTCCTCACCCTGCGCTCACCCGAGCAGGTCGCCCAGGAGATCCTCGGGAACCTGCCGAAGAAGCTGCGCTCCCAGTTCGACGAGGCGGAACTGCTGCGCCTGCTGACCGACCAGCCCGGCGCCTTCACCGCCCCGCGCGGCGCGCGCTTCGTGGGCCGGGAGAAGTCCGGGGTCGGCCACGAGATGATCGTCGAGGCCATCCCGTACCACCGCTGGGAACGCTTCGCCGACGTGGACGGCGGCACCACCCGCCTGGACACCATGCGCCGCGGACAGGCCGGCACGGGCGGCGGCCGCAGCGTCGGCTACGGTCGTCGGATCGCCGCCGCGCTGAGCATGGGCCCGCCCCTCAACTGGCTTCTGAAGATCGGCGTCTCGCTCGGCTGGACCCGCCGTACCGACTACTCCCAGGGCACCCAGGCGTACCACCAGACCGAGTACCGCGCCCACGAGGGCTCGCACCTGCACCTGGACGACGTCCACTACCGGGTGCGCGTGCAGCGGGTCACCGAGGCGCCGAGCAACCCCCCCGACTCGCCCGCGCCGGGCCCCGATTGGCAGCGCAGATCCGTCCACGCCGCCGAGTTCGCCATGCGCGACGGGCTGAGCTGGCGGCTGCCGGACGACCTCACCGTGCCCTTCAAGGGGCCCCGACGGGCGCCCGAGACGCTCACCTTCCCGGACGGGGTCGAGCCGAGGGTCTCCGACACCACCGGACTGCATCTGCCGGACCCGCCGGAGGACATCGCTCTCGCCATCTCCGGTGCACGGCCCGGCAGTTCGGCGCACCGCACGCTCGTCTCGTACGTCCGTCCGGGGCGGCTGCTCGCCCTGTTCGGTCGCTTCTCCGGGCCGGTCAGCGGACCCGAACTGACCCGGGGGAGCGGACAGCATCCGCTCGGCCACCTCGTCGTCGAGCGGTCGATCCCGCACCGGGCCACCCTGGTCGCCGAGTCGGTCAAGGCGGAGCTGCGCGACCTCACCCAGACCACGTACCAGAACGAGCGCGGCCACGTCCGCGACACCCGTTTCGGCGTCCAGGTCACCGCCGGCCCCAACTACACCCTCGTCGGCCCGGAGACCGACGTACGTCTCCAGGGCGGGCCGCTCGTCCGTGGGGACCTCAGCACCGGGCGCGGCCACTACCTTGGCACCGACGCGGCCCGCAAGACCACCGGCCGGGTCCGCAACCACCCGGTCGCGCTCTACCGGGTGGAGCGCACCCTGATGGTGCGCAAGGCCGGGGAGCCGCCCTCCGCGGCCCGCCCGGTCCGGGTGGTCAGCCTGGACTGGATCTCCACCCAGGACGCCCGAAGGCTCGCGGGCTGGGACAGCCGAACGCCCGGCCAGACCGGCCCGAACCCGGACGCCGAGCCGCCGGTGCCCTGGTACCTCACCCGGGAGGACCCCGTCCACCTCAGTGGCCAGGTCCGTGCCGAGGGCTTCCGCCCCGACCGCCCGCAGGATGCCGTTCCGAACCAAGGCCAGGGTCAGGATCCTGCCCAGGATCAGGATCCAGGTCAGGATCAGCCGCAGAACCAGGACGGGCAACCCGCCCCCCAGGACCCCCTGCGCACCTTCGCGGACGCCGTCCTCGACACCCTGCACCGCTCGTACCCGTCGCTGTTCGTCCCGCCGCTGATGATGCGGCACCCGCGACTGGCGAAGTTCTGGTACGGCGACGGGCGGATGCGGACCGCGCTGCACAACGACCGCCAGGTCCGCGAGGCCCTCAACCGGCCCAGCCTGGCGCAGAGCCTGGACGACCTGACCACCACCGGCATCCCGGTCACCCTCACCGAGGACGGCAAGGTGCGCCGCGGCCACCACACGCTGATCCTGCGGGCGAAGCTCAGCGACCGGCGGTTCGAGACCACCATGAGCGAACGCTCGCTGCGCAACGCGGTCATCGGCACCGAGGTCTCCGGCCAGGGGCAGCAGGCGTCCAGCACGCTCTCCGGCGGTGTCGAGCTGGGCATCTCGCCCCGCGACCACGACAAGGTGCCCGAAGTCGGACTGCCGCGCCAGACCGGCAACGTGTCCGTGGGCGCCCGCTACGCCAAGACCGACCAGAAGGCCACCCGCAACACGGTCGCGGTCAACCACGACCACCTGATGTTCCAGAACGGCGCCGACCTCTACAGCTACCAGGTGGAGCTGGGCGCCACCTTCGAGGGCCATCGCCGCCCGCGCGGCTGGGCCCGGCTCGCCTCGGTCGGCCTCCTCGGCGCCGGCGTCTTCGTCAGCAAGGCCGAGGAACGCCCGCTGTTCGCCCGGGGGAGCGAGACGGTGGGCCGGGTGGAGCTGGCCGTACCCATGGCGCACGGCTCCGACCGCCACGCCCCCGTCGACCCGACGCCCACCGGGACGGCACCGGCCACCGACCCCGCCCCGCAGCGGCTCTCCTCCACGGAGGCCGACCAACTCCTCGACGGCACCCGCCCGTTGCCGAGGCCGGACTCGGCCGACCGACGGCTCGTCCGGAAGCTGCTGAGCGCCCCGCACGTGGTGCTCAGCACCGAGGGCGGCACCCAACGCCAACAGCTGATGCAGGACACCGCCGACCGTGCCTCGGGCACCTCCTGGCACGTCAGCGCGCCCGGCGCCCCGGTGCGCAGCGCGCTGCGCCGTGCGATGGCGAACCTCCACGTCGCCGGTCAACTCGGCCAGTATCTGGGCCCGTTCGGCTCCCGGATCACCGGACTCAACGGCGCCGGACCCTTCCAGACGCACCACGTGAAGGCCGCGGTCCGCGGCGAGCTGGACAACCTCCGCGTCAAGAGCGACCCGAAGCCGGCCACACTCGAAGCCACCATCGGCAACGAGCACCGCATCGCCGGCAGCGCAAGCACCGTCTCGCGCACCACCGTCGGTGTCCAGGGCGCCGACATGCCGCTGCAGCAGGCCCCCGGCCAACCGGCGGTGGTCGGCTCCTACTCGACCGCCCTCCAGTACGCCTGGGGCAAGGGCCGCAGCGTCGCGCAAACCCTCACCCGGGGACGCAACACCACCCTCGCCTACGGCGGGCGGATGTACCTGGTGGTCGCCGACGCCGCCGAGACCGTCGCCGTACGGGACAACTGGACAGCCGCGATGGGTGCGCTCGGCACCAAGGCCGGGGCCAGGATCAGCTCCGCCGCCGGGCGGCTGTCCGAGCGCCTCGGCCGAGGCCTCGCCCCGCGCCGGGCCGCCGCCGCGCTCCAACGGGTCCGAGACGCGGTGATGTTCCACCTGCCGATGCAGGACGTCATCGAGGCCGGGCTCGCCCCCGACGGCCTGGGCACCACCACCCCGCGCAACCTCGGCGGCGGGTACCGCCTGCCCCCCTTCCTGCGCGGCCGCCGCTTCCCCAGCCACCCCAGCGGACAGCTCGACGCGAGCCACGCCGCGCAGCAGCTGACGGGACGGCTCAAGAAGATCGGAGTGCCCTCGCACGACCGGGAGCAGGTGCTCCAGCGGCTCTCCCCGGACTTCCTGCGCGCCCATCTGCACGAGCTGACGACCGACGGGATGACCCTGCCGGTCCGCTACCGCACCTGGACCAGCCCGACCCATCTGCCGGTCGGCGGCAGCCCCGGACAGCTGCGGTTCAAGCTGACGCCGATCACCACCACCGTGGAACGGCTGCGCACCGGCTACGAGTTGGAGGACTACCGCACGACCGCCCGCGACGACTCCGGCGCCTCCTCCCAGGACCGCGGCGGCGACGTGACCCTCGGCGTCGGCCAGCGCGCGGCGGACAACGGCGTCCTCCTCGCCAACCCCTCGCTTCAGGGCACCGCCGCCCAGGGACAGTCGAGCACCCGGACCGACACCACCGGCAACACCTCGATGCCGAACATCGCCACCACCCAGGCGCACGCCGAGATCGTCACCAGCTATGTCCTGACCGTCACGATGACGGACGCGACCGGCCAGACGCTCTCCCCGCGCGCCGTCGCGTCGGTCGGCACCCTCAACGAGATCGTCCCGGCCGGCCTGCTCACCCCCACCGGCGACGGCGCCGACGGCGCGCTCACCGAGGAGGACGTGCCCGAACCGGAGCGCGCGGTACGGATGCTGACGGCCGATCAGGCCCGGCCCGAGGGCATCGCCGCCTGGCGCGGCGGCGACACCGACGCCTCTGATGTGCTGCCCTTCGACGACCGCATCGGCTCCGGCATCCTCGCCGTGGACATCCGAGGCGCCGCCAATGTGCAGGACGCCCTGACCCTCGCCACCGCCCGCGCCGACGGCTTCGGCGACGGCGACCTCGGCAAACGGCACACCGGCAACTCCCTCAAAGAACGCGTCCGCATGGCCCGCTTCACGCCGCTGACCGGCCTCGGTACCGCCCCCGCCCAGGCCCAGCAGGAGGCCACCAGCCAGGTCGGCCTGACCGCCGGCTTCCGCGAGGCGCTCACCGCGAACGGCTCACCGCTGCCCGCCCAGGCCTCCGCCCGCCTCTTCGGCCAGTCCCACACCGCCGACTCCCGCCTCTACGCGAAGATGCACCGCGGCGGCGCCAGGCTGCTCGCCGTCGAGAGCAAGCCGCGCATGGAGGCCATGCAGCGCTCGAAGACCTCCGACGCGCTGGAGGCCGGCATCACCGACAGCGTCGAGGGCGTGGTCGGCACCGCGCCGCTGGCCGGCAACAGCAACGCGGGTGTCATGAACCCGGGCGCCTCGGTCCCGATCGGCGGCGCGACCGACGGCACCGCGCTCAAGGGCACCGCGGACACCACCCTCGGCACCCACCTCAAGGTCGTCACCGACCGCAGCATGCTCTTCGCCGTGCCGGTGAGCTGGCTGTCGGTGGCCGAGGTGGACCACGGGATCACCGACAGCCGCCCGCTGCACGCGCTCGGCAAGGCCAAGCGGGGCCCGCGCGCCGCCGAGGCGGAGACCACCGCCCTGGTCTGGCTGCGCGAGGACATCGCCCGCGACTACGGCCTCCTGGACGACACCTCGTTCCCCGACGAGGTCAGCAAGGCCTGGGACGACCTGGCCAAGGCGGCGGGCGACCTCGCCGCGGCCGAGAAGAACTACTACGACGCCCGGGCGCGGGCCCGGGAGACATGGCTGGACCTGAGCGCGGAGGAACAGGCCGCACTCGGCGACGACAACCCCGACCAGGCGACCGTCCTGCCGCAGGCCATGGCGCAGTCCCCGGCCGTCGCCGCCTGGCAGGCCGCCCGCGAGGAGGTCCGCCGCTGGGAGGGGCACACCGACGCCGCCGCCGCGGACCACCACCGGCTGCACCTCGCGGCCTCCCGAGCCACCGCCCACCACCAGGGCCGGGCCACGGTCCCGGTGCCGGACAGCCCGCAGGAGTACACCGAGCCGGACTGGCGCTCCGAGGCGCCCGAGCCGTACACCATCACCGACGGCACCGACTCCGCCCCGCGCACCCTCACCTCGCCGGACGGCACCACCGTGCGCGACGTGCACGACATGCCGCACGACGGCGCCTCGTTCTTCCACGCGCTCATCGCCGTCGCCCAGGACCGCGGTCGGCTGCCCCACCTGCTCGGCACCGACCTCGCGGCCCGGTTCACCGCCACCCCCGGCGACCCGGCGATCACGGAGCGGGCCGTCCGAGCCGCCCGCAACCGCCTCGCCTGGGAACTGGGCCAGGACGGCAACGAGGACCTGCTCGACTCCCTCGCCCTGGACGCCGAGGACACCTTCACCCAGGACGAACTCGACTTCGCGCAGATACGGTTGACGCCCGCCCAGCAGGCCGAGTTCGACGCCCTCGGCCGTCTCCCGCTCACGTTCTGGCCGACCCCCGCGCAGCGAGTGGGCCTCGCCACCGCGGCCATGCTCCGCCCGTTCACCAGCGAGCCACAGCCGGACGGCACCGGCCGACCGGACGGCGAACCGGCCCCGCCCGAGCGCCGCGCCGGCGACCACGGCGGCGCCGACCTGCTGCCCGCCCTCGCCGCCCGGGTCCTCGGCACCCCGGTCACCGTCGTGACCGGTGAGGGCCGCGAGCAGAGCTTCCTCCCGCACGGCACGGATCCGGCCGCCGTCAACCCGGCCACGGATCCGGTCCTCTTCGCCGCCGACGGCTTCTTCCACGCCACCCTGCCGCCCGGCACCCCGCCCCCGGTCGCCACGGCGCTGCCGGTCACGGCCGACACCGATACGGACCCCGGGACTTCGGGCAGCGCCGGCACTGGGACCGCCCCCGCGCACCGCAGCCACATCACCCCGCCCTGGCACCCGCCCGCCGAGAGCACCGGCCCCCGCTACGGTCTCGACCGCGACGGCGTCCTCACCGCACCGGACGGCGCCACTTACACCCAAGGCACCCCCACCGGCCGCGGCAACGGCTTCTTCGGCGCGCTCTCCTCCGCGCTGCACCACGCTGCCCAACAGCCCGGCCTGGACCGTTACGAGGCGAATCGACTGCGCCTGCGCGCCGAGGCACCGCCCACCCGGCTGATGCGCCTGGGCGGCCTGCCCGGCACCCGCGCCGAACGCGACTCACTCTTCACGCCCCCGCCCCTCACCCTCCGCCCGGGCGCGCCCCCGCCGAGCCAGGACGCCCGCGACGGGCACCTGCGGCGCCACCTCGCCGATGCCCCCTGGACCCCCGGGGCCGACCGTGCGGTGGCCGAGTGGGCCGCCGCGGCGACCGGCACCACCGTCACCCTGGTCGAGGAGAACGGCACCGCCCACACCTACCCCGGCCCGTCCGGCGAAGCCGGCCCGCACCTCCGGCTCCGCCGCCGCGGCGGCGACTTCGTCCCGCTGATCCTGCGCACGCCGGCACCCGAGCCGGCCCCGCCCGTGCGGGACCAGGACCCGGCCGCCATCCCGTTGCCCGAGTCCCCGCCCGGCAGCCCCCTCCCTGGCCTGCAGGGCGAGGAGGAGGCGTACGAACTGAGCACACTGTCCGGAGCCGACGAGGCGACGGACGCAGGCGCGAACTCGGACGTCGAGATGGACCTGGGCTCCGACTCCGACTCCGAGAGCGAGCAGGAGGCCGTCCGGACCAGCCCCGAGTACGAGTTCGCCGCCGAGTTCGCCGACCTGCTGGACGAGCCCGAACTGCGGGCCGACGCCCTGCTGAACGTGGTGACGCGCCGCAACGAACGACTCGGCGGCTTCCCGGACGTCGCGTTCGACAGCGCGTTCACCGAGCACGCGGGCATCGGCGTGCCCGAGGCCCTGGACGCGGCGGAGCGGGCCGGCAGGCTGGCGTCCGAGGAGTACGACCAGCTCCGGGAGGCGCTCGGCCTCGGAACCGGCACCCCCTTCACCCAGACGCGCCCGCCGGGCACCTCCCAGCGGGACCGCGAAGTGACGCTGCGCATGCTGGACCGAGTGGCGCGCATGGTGAAGGAAGTGCTCCGGAAACCGGACCGCCAGGCGGACGCCCAGGTCACCCCGCACATCGCCGTCGGACTGCTGCCGGACGGCTCGCTCGGCATCGCCGGCAACACCGGCACGAAGGCGCTCACGGCGGACGAGGCGGCCCTGGTGGAGGACGAACTGCGCTGGTTCGTCTCCGGCCAGGAGCCGGGCGGCACCGGGCGGCAGCGGGAACTGGAGAAGTGGTCCCGGGACGAGGAGTCGCACCGGCAGTGGTCGGCGCGGCTGGACCAGGGGCAGCGCGAACTCGACCAGCGGTCCCAGGAGCAGGCGCAGTTGCGGGGGCAGCTGGAGCAGAGGTACGACTCGGGCGTCTGGGACGAGGGCCTTCAGCAGCAGTGGGACACCCTGCTGGAGGAGGAAGCGGCTGCCCGGCAGGAACAGCAGCGCCTCACGACGGACCGGCAGCAGTGGCGCCGGGACGAGCGGTGGCTCGCACGCAGACGGCCCGGTGTCGCACGGGACATGCGGGATCGCACGAAACTGCGCGCCCTGGCCACCGGCTGGTACCGGCTCTACCACCCGGACTCACCCGAACTCGACCTGGTCAAGCGGGCGTTGGCGAGCCCCCGCATCCTCAACGTGGCCGGCCGGGACGGCACCCCGGCGGCCGGATCGTACGGCTCCGAGCACGGCGAGCTGACCCTCCTAGGGCACTGGGTCGAGCACTGGGAGAACAACCCGGGCGACCCGAACGCCCCCCAGACGCTGAACCTGGGCGGATTCAAGATGGCCTGCGCTTCCTGCGACCTCGCCTACCAAGCCGTCAACGAACACATCGGCAACCCCCTCGGCCACCAGGTGCAGGCGTCGGGCACTCACGGCATGTTCTTCCCCGGCTGGCGCATGCCGCAGTGGATGCGCGAGCGGCCCCAGCTGCTGCAGCACATCAGGGACAACGCGGAGAACATAGGCGCGTACCTGGACCAGTACGGGGTGCTCCAGGGCGCCAGGACGGCGAACGCGAACGAGCAGTATCCCGCCGGCTCCTCGTCGGAATACGAGTCGGGCGAGGACGAGATGGACACGGACACCGTGCCCGTCTCTACGGCACCGGGCACGGACGCGGTAGGCCCGCGCCTCCCGCAATCCCCGACACCCACACCGACCGACCCCACGGCCACCCCACCCGCCCCAAGAGGCCGGCGAGACAGCCGCCCCCGCTTCGTGGTGCGCTCCGGCTTCGACGCGCGCCGGTTCTCGTTCGGCGGCGAGCCGGTCACCGACCTCACGGTGCGTCTGGCGCTACGGGGCCCGGAGGACGAGGTCGCATACGTACGCAGGCAGCTCGACACAGGCGTGCGGGAGTTGCTGAACAGCCCTGCCTACCGCCTGCCCAACGGCGACCGCCTGCACGTAACCGTCGAGCACGTCGACCCGGCCGACTCGCCTCACCTGACGGTGGACTTGGCGGGCCGGGACCGGGCCATGGACCAGACGACGTGGTGGGCGGATGCTGCCCCGGCTCATCTGGTGCATGAGCTGACGCACCAGTTGGGTCTGCGGGATGAGTACCGGGATGCGGAATCGCCGCATCGCCCTCATATTCCGGGCAGCCTGCTGGGCGATCTGAACGAGCCGCCGGAGGATTCTTCCCTGGCTGTGGCCGGTTTGCGTGGCCGTCATCTCGACCTCCTGGCCGCCCAGATCGGCGATGTGACGCCACAGCCTGAGCAGGACGACCAGTCCTGGGAGTCGGCGCGCTCTGCTTCCACACCGGTGCCTCGTAGGTCGGTGTGGGTGGATCCGGTCTCCCTGCCCAGGTCGACCGAGTCGGATGTCCCGGCTCGTATGCTGCAGGACGCGGAGACCGTCACCCCCTTCAAGTCGGGGAACTTCGAGTTCACGAATTTGAAGCACACGAACGAGAAGTACCGCGACAAGGCGGTCCGGATCATTGATCTGTTGCGGAAGCACGACACGATCGCGGATTACATAGGCAATCGTCCTTGCCGTATCACGCTACATCTGCGCACGACGGAGACCCCGGCCGATGTGATCGACCGTGGTGACGATGGCGTGGACATCAATCTTGCGAGTTACTACTTCGAAAAGTACGACATCGGTTATGTGATGGGCATGTTGGCGCATGAGATCGGCCTGCATCCCCTGGCCTCGCGGAACACGAACATTCCGGATGAGGAGTCGATGTTCGAGGGTGTTCCGCTGGCCGTGCCGGGGCTGGCGGACCTGAAATCGCCGCGGACGATGAGTACGGAGGGTGCGGGGCAGGCCGATCACATCATGGCGGCCTTCCCGAGCAGTACCCGGCACGGGATCTACCGGGACATCGTGGTGAAGATGGCGGGCGTGTTGGCGCAGGACGCCCGGACCGGGGAGGAGGGTGCCAAGGCCAAGGACGTCACCGATCTGATCGACACCTATCTCATGGATCTGGCGACGATTGCGGTCACGAACGACCGTCGCAAGGACGCGGCGTGGGAACCCCGGAACACGGCGCGGGTCTATAACGCGTACAAGGCGATGTTTGTCGCGCAGTTGGCGCAGGACAGCCCGGTGCGTGCGCTGTTGCCGGCGGACAAGAGCTGGTACAACGTGACCGGCAATTTCCTGGGTCTGGGTTCCAGCTTTACGTTCAACAACCAGGGCGACAGCATCCAGAGCGGCACCGACCCGGGCGAGGCGCGCCCACGGCTGCCTCAGCCCAGCCCCGACACCGTGCCGCGGCAGAACCCCGAGCCGAAGCCGCAGGGTCGGCTCGACCGCCGTCCTCGGTACGTCGTTCGCTCCGGCTTCGACGCCCGCCGGTTCTCCTACGACGGTGAGCCGGTCACCGACCTCACCGTCCGCGTCGCCCTTCGAGGCGCCGATGCGACGCAGGTGTACGACCGACTCACGGCAGGCGTGCACGAGTTCCTGAACAACCCCGGCCACCAACTCCCCAACGGCGACCGCCTGCACGTCACCGTCGAACTGGTGCAGCCTTCGGACTCGCCTCACCTGACCGTGGACCTCACCGGACGAGACCGGGCCATGGACCAGACGACGTGGTGGACGGACGCCGGCCCGGCCCAACTCGCCCACGAACTCACTCACCAGCTGGGCCTGCGGGACGAGTACCGGGACGCCGACTCCCCGCACCGCCCGCACATCCCGGGCAGTCTCCTCGGCGCCCTGGACGAGCAACCCGAGGACTCCTCCCTCGCGGCTGCTGGCCTGCGTGGCCGACACCTCGACCTCTTGGCCGCCCACATCGGCGATGTGACCCCGCAGCCCCAGCCCGACGACCAGACCTGGGACGCGGCCCGAACGAGCACCACACCGGTGCCTCGCCAGTCCGTCTGGGTGGACCCGGTCTCCCTGCCCCGGTCGGCTGAATCCGGGACCGAAGTCCCGGCCCGTACGCGACAAGACGGGACACCGCAGGAGGGGACCCCCACTCCCTTCAAGTCGGGGAACTTCGAGTTCACGAATCTGAAGCACACGAACGAGAAGTACCGCGACAAGGCCATCCGGATCATCGAGCTGCTGAGGGATCACCCGACGATCCGCGACTACATCGGCAACCGTCCCTGCCGTATCACTCTGCACGTGCGGACCACGGAGACCCCGGCCGACGTGATCGACCGTGGCGACGACGGTGTGGACATCAACTTGGCCAGCTACTACTTCGAGAAGTACGACATCGGCTACATCATGGGCATGCTGGCTCACGAGATCGGCCTGCACCCGCTCGCCTCCCGGAACACGAACATCCCGGATGAGGAGGCCATGTTCGCCGGCGTTCCGCTCCCGGTGCCTGGACTCGCCGATCTGAAGACGCCGCGCACCATGAACACCGACAGCGCAGGCCAGGCCGACCACATCATGGCGGCCTTCCCCAGCAGCACCCGGCATGGGATCTACCGGGACATCGTCCTGAGGATGGCCGACACGCTGGCCCGCGCCGCGCGATCCGGCGCGGAGGGAGCCAAGGCAAGGGACGTCACCGACCTGATCGACTGCTACCTCATGGATGTCGCCTCGATCGCGATCACCAGCGACTACCGGATGAACGCGGCCAAGGAGCCCGGCAACACCGCCAAGGTCTACAACGCTTACAAGGCCCTGCTCGCCCAGCACATGGCCGAGGACAGCCCCGCCCGCCCCCTCCTGCCCGCGGACAAGGGGTTGTTCGGCGTCGTACGGGACTTCGCCACACTCGCCACCAGCCTCGCGACCAACAACCGCGGCGACAGCATCCAGCAGCCCATCACGACCGAAGAGACCCGCCCACGGCTCCCGCAGCAGACCGAGGGGCCCGCACAGCAAACCCCCGCGGCGACACCTCGGTTGCGTGGCCCGCGCGACGATCGCCCCCGTTTCGTGGTGCGGTCGGGCTTCGACGCGCGGCGGTTCTCGTTCGAGGGCGAGCCCATCACCGACCTCACGGTACGGCTTGCGATACGGGGGCCGGCGGACCAGGTCGCACACGTACGCAGTCAGCTCGACGCGGGCGTGCGGGAGTTGCTGAACAACCCTGCCTACCACCTGCCCAACGGCGACCGCCTGCACGTCACCGTCGAGCACGTCGACCCGGCCGACGACCCGCACTTGACCGTGGACCTCGTGGGCCGGGACCGGGCGATGGATCAGAACACCTGGTGGGCGGACGCCGACCCGGTCCACCTCGGCCACGAACTCACCCACCAGTTGGGCCTGCGGGACGAGTACCGGGACGCCGACTCCCCGCACCGCCCGCACATCCCGGGCAGCCTGCTCGGCGCCCTGGACGAGCAACCCGAGGACTCCTCCTTCGCGGCTGCCGGTCTGCGTGGCCGACACCTCGACCTCCTGGCCGCCCACATCGGAGACGTGACCCCACCGCCCCAGCAGGACGAGCAGACTTGGGCCGCGGCCCGCGCCGCGACAACGCCCGTCCCGCGCCAGTCGGTGTGGGTAGACCCAGTGTCCCTGCCCCGGTCTACCGAGTCCGGGACCGATGTCCCGGCCCGCATGCCGCAGGACGCGACGACCATCACCCCCTTCAAGTCGGGGAACTTCGAGTTCACCAACCTGAAGCACACCAACGAGACCTACCGCGACAAGGCCGTCCACATCATCGAGCTGCTTCGCAAGCACGACACGATCCGCGAGTACATCGGCAACCGCCCCTGCCGCGTCACCCTGCGCCTGCGCACGACGGAGACCCCGGCCGACGTGATCGACCGTGGCGACGACGGTGTGGACATCAACCTGGCCAGCTACTACTTCGAGAAGTACGACATCGGCTACATCATGGGCATGCTGGCTCACGAGATCGGCCTGCACCCCCTCGCCTCCCGGAACACGAACATCCCGGACGAGGAGTCGATGTTCGAGGGCGTTCCGCTGGCCGTGCCCGGCCTGACGGACCTGAGGAAGCCGCGCACCATGAGCACCGAGGGCGCGGGCCAGGCCGACCACATCATGGCCGCCTTCCCCAGCAGCACCCGGCACGGGATCTACCGGGACATCGTTGTGGGGATGGCACAGATCCTGGCCGAGGACGCGGTGATCGGGGAGGACAACGCAACGTCCAAGGACGTCACAGACCTGATCGACTGCTATCTGATGGACCTCGCCTCGATCGCCGTCACCAACGACCACCGGATGAACGCGGCGAAGGAACCCGGCTACACGGCCAGGGTGTTCAACGCCTACAAGGCGGCGTTCCTCGCCCAGTTGGCGGACGACTCCCCCGTGCGGACCCTGTTGCCGTCGGACAAGAGCATGTTCGGCGTGATCAACGATTTCCGCCGCATCGGCACCTACATCGCGATCAACAACCGCGGCGACAGCATCCAGCAGAGCGACGACCAGGCATCCTGAGCCCACCCGGAGATCGGCGGCCGTAGTCGTTCCTGATCACAGGGGAGCGTGCAGGGTGGCCCTGGAGGCGCAGTCTGCGTAGCCCGGCCGGGAGTTCGGCCATTCGCCCGGCGAGGGCGATTTCGCACGCAGGGCCCACGCGGTGATGCTGGTGCATGCCCGCGTCAAACTGCGGACGGGCGGGTGCCGCGGCACGTCCACGAGTGGCGTGGCCTGGTCTCCAAGTGGGAGAGCCGCGTGGGCGTGGGGACCAACACTTCAACGAGCTGGGCCACTACGACGAGGTCGGCTACTACTCGCCGGGTGGCGTGGAGGCCTCCGCGACGGCGGGTTCTAGGCCATCGACCAGCCGTCGGTGAATTCGTGTGGGGGGCGCGTCCGCAGCCTCAGCCTGCGCAGTTGGCCACCTTCAGCCAGTAGTTCCCGTGGTCGTCGGTACGCTTGGCGCGCCAGGCCAGCCGCACCGAGCCGTCGCCGAGCGCGACCAGCTCGGTGTTGTACCCGCCGGCGTCCGACCAGGTCTGCGGGGCGAGCCAGCTGGTGCTGCCCGCGGGCCGGATCCGGGTGGAACGGGAGAGCGCGTCGCCGGTGAGGGACCGGCAGCAGACCTACCGCGAGGTGGCGCTGCGGTTGCTCACCGCGCTGGCGGAGACCTGCCTGACGAGGAACTCGGCCCGCGCGGACGCGGTCGTGGCCCGCTGCACCCGCAACCGGCCGAGCGAGGACGGGGTGGAGATCTCCCTCCCGTACGCCGACTACTACCTGCTGGAGGGCATCCTGCGCGTGCTCCAGCCACAGGACGTCGACCGGGCGATCGACCTGTCCACGGTCTGATCGCCCGGGGGTCGCCGGGGCCGGGGGAGAGGGCTGGTCAGCCCGCGATCGAGTCCAGCTGTTCCGCCGCCGGGCGCAGGGCCCACAGGTCACCGCCCGGCGGCTCCTCCAGCAGCGGAACGGCCCGTTGCGCCTGCCGGTCCCCGGCGTCGGCGGCCGCGTGCACGACGTCGGTCGCCGCGTACCGACGGAAATCGAGCTCGGGATGCGGCCAGGCGGCGGCCCCCGTCGCGGCGGGCAGGAGGTAGTCCACCGCCTTGAACAGGCTCTGCCCGTCCGGCCCCTGATAGGCCCACAGATTCACGCCGACTTGCCGGCCGATGGCGGCGAGCCGGGTGTGGGCGACCAGGTCGAACGTCGAGTAGTGCCAGCTCCGGGACCGGGTCAGCTCCTGGGGCTGGCTGCCGTCGGACGCGATCTGCGGCGCGATGCGCTTGCGGCGGGCGTCCAGCACCGTACGGCGGGCCAGTTCCTCGTCGCCGGTCGCGTGGGCGAGGCCGGCGAGCTGCATGTCGTAGAAAGTGCCGTGGTTGTTGGTGGCGGCGGCCTCCTGCCTGCCGAAGCCGCTGTTCCTCAGCCAGCCGAGGAAGTCGTCGTTCCATTTCGCCATGCCGGTGCGGTCCTTCGCGGTCCAGCCCGGGGCGCCGGTGTCCAGCAGCGCGAGCGCGTCGAGGACGCCCGTGTACGACTGCGAGAAGTCGATGATGCCGATGGCGCGGCCGTCGTACTTGCACGGGATGAACTGGGCGTGGTTCAGGTTCGGGTTCATCCTGGTGGCCGGATCGAGGAACCAGGTGCGCAGCACCTGCCCGGCCTTCTCGGCGTACCGCTTGTCGCCGGTGTAGTACCAGGCGAGGGCGAGCTCGTAGGAGGAGTCGAAGGTCTTCTCGACGTCCTGGCGGTCGGTGCCGGAGTCGACCTCGGGGTTGCGCTCGCCGTCACGCTGCTCGTAAGGGCATCCCCAGGGGTTCTCCGGGGTCGGGGCCTTGGACGGCCACCAGTACGGCGCCTGACTGAGGTAGTCGTGTACGTCACCGCCGGGAGCCGGCCTGGGTTTGTCGACGACCGTCCAGGGCCCCTGCCCGAGCCATCGGCCGGCCCGCGCGCTCAACACCTCGACGGCGCGCCGGAGTTGCGGGTCACCCTGATCCAGCCGGACCTTCGTCCGCTGCAGACGGACGCCGTCCAGGACGGTGGTGTGCGGGATGCGCGGCACGTGTTCCTCGGTTCGCGCCGAGGCGCCGGGTACGGCTCCCGAGGTGAAGGCGGCCAGGGCCACCAGCAGGACACCTGGCCGGAGTCTTGCACTCATGGTCGACTCCCGTCTGTCTGTCGGCATGCGCATGACATGAGCGTCGGTGACGACCGCCTGGGTCAGATCGGGGATGGTTCAGATATGCGAACTCAATTCAGGTGGGCGTCTCGGGTGAGCGTGCCACGAGGGTCTTGGGTGGGGAAGGGGTCGTGCGGGGTTTGTTGGTCCGGACCTTCGTCGGGGCAGCGTCAGGCGCGCGCAGCCCCCAGGGTGGCGGGCGTCGGGCCGTCCGGGCGGACCGTGATGCCGTACTTCGTCTTCGTGGGGGTGGAGGAGAAGGTCACGGTGTGGGCCGGGAGGAGGTGTTCGAGCAGGATGGTCGACTCGCGGAGCGCGAACTGCAGACCCAGGCAGGCGCGGGGGCCGATACCGAAGGGAAGGTAGGCGCCCGGATGGGTGGGGCGGCCGCCCGGAGTGAGGAAGCGCCGGGGGTCGAAGTGCTCGGGGTCCGGCCACAGTTCCGGATCGCGGTGCGTGAGGTACGGGCAGACCAGGATGTCGGTGCCCGCCTCCACGGTGTACCCGGCGAGGGTGTCGTCCTCGGCGGCGTGGCGGGGCAGGAGCCAGGCCGACGGGTAGAGCCTGAGCGTCTCGTGGACCAGGGCCTGGACGGCCTGGCGGCGCTGCTCCGAGCCTTCGTCGCCGGCGGCCAGAGCCTGTTCGCGGGCGTCGGGGTGCCGGTCGAGCAGCAGGTAGAGCCAGGTCAGGGTGGTGGCCGTGGTCTCGTGCCCGGCCGCGAGCAGCGTGATCAGTTCGTCGCGGATCAACTGGTCGGTGTACTCGGGGTGTTCGGCGGCGGCGTCGACCAGGATGTGCACCAGTCCCGGACCGTCGGGCCCGGCCGCCCCGCTGCGGGCTGCCCCGATGGCGCGCGCGGCGATCGCGTCGATCCGGGCGAGATCGTCGGCGACCGAGTCCCGGGCCTTGTCGGTGTCCGCGGGCAGCGAGGGGATGGCCGCTCCCACGGCCGTCACGGCCTCCAGTTCGTGCGCGGTCTCGTCGTCGAGGGGATGCCCGGTGAGGGAGCGCCAGATGGCGTCCAGGGCGAAGCGGTGCATCTCCTGGCCCACGTCGAAGGTCTCGCCGGTCCGCACGTACGCCTCCCAGCGTCCGGCGGTGGTCCGGGCAGCGTCGATGATGCGCTGTTCGTAGCGGCGCATCCCGGTGCCGGTGAACTGGGACTGCAGCAAGCGCCGTTGCCGCTTCCACGCCTCACCGGTGGCGGCCATGACACCGTCGCCGATGAGCAGGCGGGCACGGTGGGAGCGCTTGACGTACTGCTCCGGGTGGCGAGCGAGTACGTGCTGGACCGCCTGCGGATCGGTGACGAGAACGGTGAGGCCCGCCCCTAGGCGGACCCCGGCCACGCCGCCGACCCCCTCCCGCACCTGGGACAGCAGCTCGACCAGCTCGCCTCCCGTCGAATGCCACCGCTTCACGAGTCCGGGATCGGCCATGGGGACCGGCCGCTCGGTTGCGGGGACCTGCGAAGGGGCATCGAGACCGGCTTCTGCGTCCAAGTTTCTGCCTCGCTCAACTGCTGCTGGGCCCGGCCGAGTTCGACCGCTGTCTGCGACGCACTGTACGGGAGCGGGTACCGGTCGGTGGCGGTCCGCGGACTCACGGTCACTCTCCGGAATGACCCGGAACCTGGCTCGTGGGGAAGCTCGCCGTGGCCAGGACGCTTCCGTCCGGGGCCGTCAGGCGGGCGCCGGTCAGCGTCGTCGGGTCGGTCGTGGTCGGCCCGCCCCAGGATCCGTGGCCATCCCTGAGCGGGAAGGAACCCACCGGGACCGTCGAGCCGTCGGCATGTACGAGCAGACAGCGCACCGGGCCCCGGCCGTTCCCGTCCAGGGCGACGGACATGTACACCCAGCCCTCGTCACCGGCATGAACGTAGATACGGCCCACCTCGTGGCCGTCCGAGACCAAGGCCGCCTCCCGCAGGTCTGCATCAGTCCGCTCTGAGACCTGCGGTGGCGCGGCCTCGACCAGCGTGCCGACCGCCCAACCGCCGAAACCGCAGGCCAGGGCCGCGGCCACGGCGGCCGCCGCCAGCCGTAGCCGGTACCTGCGCCGCTTCGGCGCGGGCGCCGCCCCCAGGGCCCGTACGACCCGGCTCTCGAAACCGACCGGCGGTTCGGCGCCCGGCAGCAGCGCGAGCAGACCGTCGCCGACCACCGTCAGCCGTTCGATGTGCTCCCGGCAGTCCGGGCAGCGGTCCAGATGGGCCACCGCCTCGGCGCGCTCGCGGGCCGGCAGGACCCCGAGCGCCAGCTCGGCGTCCTGCTCCCGCAGCCGCTCGCACTCCATGCCGCTCACCGCTTCTCCGCCGCTTCGAGGAGGGCTCGTACCTTGAGCGTCCCGGTCCGGATCCGGGTCTTCGCCGTACCCAGCGGAACGCCCTCCGCGTCCGCGACCTCCCGCGCCGTCATCCCGTAGATCCCGGCCATCACCAGAGCCCGCGCCTGCTCCCGGGGCAGCTCCGCCACCGCCCGCCGGACCCGCTCCGCGCTGTCGTCGGCGAGCGCCCGCCGCTCGGGCGTCTCGGTCACCATGCCGAGCAGCGCGTCCAGGTCCTCCGGGTCGACCGGGCTCGCCCGCCGGGCCCGTACCGCGTCGATCGCGAGGTTGTGCGCGATCGTCGTCAGCCAGGACCGTACGGAGCCGCGCCGGGAGTCGTACACCTGTGCGTGCCGCCAGGCCCGCTCGAAGGTCTGCTGGGCGACGGGCGCGGGGGGGGGGGGGGGGGCCCGGAGGGGGGGGGGGCCCCCCGAGACACGGGGGGGGGGGACGGGCCCGCTCGCGGCC
>NZ_JBHYJA010000012.1:32119-53393 GCF_042740355.1 Streptomyces sp. NPDC059010 | reverse complement strand
AAGTAGACCCGGCACACCCGCCATACGGCACGAAAGGCAGGTGAAGGCCGGCGCGGCGTGGGGGGGGGGGCGCGGCGCCCCCACCGCGGGGGCCCGGGCGCGCCCGCGCGGGGGGGCGGGGGGCGCCCCCGGCCAGGGCGCGGGCCACGCCGAAGACCGTGCGCTGGAAACGGCGCACGAACGCGACGGCGAGCTCCGGATCGCCCGTCGTCAGACCGGTGAGCAGTGCCTCGTCGGGGACCCGCCCGAGGGAGAGGCCCTTGCGCCACATACCAGGGATACGTTCCGCCGCCAGGAAGGGATTGCCTTACGTCCTCGCATCCATTCTCCGCCCGCGCGATCCCCGGTGCCGCAATCCTTCGGTCCGCCGGCGTCGTACCCCTTGCGGGGGGACTACCCGGAGGACCGACTCATGACCATCCCGCACATGCGCCACCGCCTGCTCCTCGGCGTGGCAGCCGGCGGCCTGACCGCCGTGCTCGCCGCCTGTGGAGGCGGCGGCAACGACAGCAGCAGTAGCAACAACAGCACCAGCGACACCGGCGGCACCGGCACGCAGGTCACGGCGGAGCTGTCCGACTTCCACATCAAGCTCTCGACGGAGAAGTTCCAGCCCGGCCCGTACACCTTCACCATGAAGAACACGGGCTCGCACGACCACGCCCTGGAGGTCGAGGGTCCCGGCGGCGAGAACCGCAGCAAGACGATCGAGCCGGGGCAGTCCACGACCCTCACGGTGACCCTGAAGTCCGGCTCGTACGAGGTCTACTGCCCGGTCGACGGACACAAGGACCGCGGCATGAAGACGGAGATCACCGTGGCCGGAGCCTCGGCACCGTCCGACACCGACAACTCCTCTCCGGGCAATGGCTACTGACGGAGCGGCCGTGCGGCTCGTCCTGCGCCTGGCCGGCGCCGGGCTGACGGCGGCGATGGCCGCGATCCATCTGCGCCTGTGGGCCGACGGCTACCGGGACCTGTCCACGATCGGGCCGCTCTTCCTGCTCAACGGCATCGTCGGCATCCTGCTGGCCCTGGCCCTGCTGGTCACGCCCGTCCGCGCGCTGGGCCCGGTCGCCGCCGTCACCGCGCTGTTCACGGCCGGCACGCTGGGCGCCCTGTTCCTGAGCCTCACCACGGGCCTGTTCGGATTCGACGAGTCCATCGACGCGGAGCTGGTCCGCCCGACCCTGTACGTCGAGACGGCGGGAGTGCTCGTCCTGATCACCCTGGCGGTGACGGCCTTCAGCCACCGCCGCCGACCTCGACGCTAGGCACTGCGGGCGACCACACCTCGCATGAAAGGGGACCGGCGGACGCCGAACGCTCAGCCGGCCAACTGCGACGCTTGGTGGTCGAGTTGGCTGGCTGAGCGTTGGAGGTGCGCGCAAGCCCGGGGTCTTCCTACGGGCTGGCGCTGGCCACGCCGCTTTCGTCGACGGTGAACTTTCCGTTCGCGGCGCCGTTGAAGGTCCCGCTGCTGATCCACTCGGTCAGTGCCGCCTTGACCGTGGCATGGGGGCCGGCCCATGGTTCGCCGGGGCGCCCGCCGTAGGGCGTTCCGGATTCCGGTGTGCAGCGCGGGCCGGAGCAGCCCTCCATCTGCATCTGGTGGCTGGCGCACTGGAGCTGTACGAGCACCTTGTTCGTCATCGACGCCGGGAGCGCGTTGTAGATCGCGGGCGCGTTGGCCGGCGGCGCGGTGGCGTCGTCGAGACCGTGGATGACCAGCGTGGGCGGCGTCAGCTGCCCCACGACGGCGGTGTTCCAGCCGTAGTTGGAGAACGTCGGCGAGCGGTTGAGACCGGTCGGGTTACCGGGATCGTCCCCTCCCCAGTTCCGCCCCTCGGTGTCCTCCTCCATGATCTGCTCCCAGAACTGATCCTGGCTGCCGGGGACGACCCGCCCGGTGCACAGGGCCTCGCGACTCGGTGGCAGCACCGGTGCCCCCGGGCGGCGGTCGAGCGTCAGCGGGAACGTGACGAAGCCCGTCGGGGGCGTCGTCTCCTCGGTCGGCCCACCGAAGAGCGACGACATGAACACGGCACGATTGACCTTCGCGATGACGTCGGCACTTCCGGGGAGGACCGGGTTGGCCGCGTACAGCGTCCGCCCGACGCGCGGCCCGCCGAGCGAATAGCCGAGCAGGGTGACCTTGCCGTCCGTCGGCTGCGCGCGCGTGATCGCGTCGTCGATGACCTGGCGGATGTCGCGTACCCAGACGTCCATGCGCGCGAAGCGGTGATTGCTTGAGTGCGCGCGCCGTTCCCCGCCGAGCGGATTGGTCAGGAGCAGGGTTCCCTGCTGATCGAGGGTGAAGATCGGGTTGTGGGTGCGGTCGCACCCCTCGGGGTGCGGACAGGTGCCGTCCGCGAGGTAGGGCCTGAGGCTCGCGTTGCCGGGATCGTTCAGGCCCTCGTCGAAGCGCGTCGAGCGGCCGTAGCCGAGCAGACTCGGGGCGAAGGTGTCGATGCCCGCCCGCGCGAGTCCGTCCTGCACGCTGAGCGAGTCACCTTCCGGGGCGGTGTGGCGCAGGTCGAAGGACGGCGAGGCGGTGATGCTGCGGCCGTGGATCAGCACGGCGGCCCTGTTGGGCACTCCCGGGCATTTGCCGTTCGCGTACACCGGCTGGACGCGATGCACCTGGATCCTCGCCGGGCGCCCGTCGAACTGGGGGTCCGGCATGAGCCCGGGCGGCACCCTGAACCTCAGCCAGTGATCGTGGGCGGCGACGCCGGTCGGCGCCTCGTCGCATTGTGGGGCCGACGGCTTGGTGTCAGCCGCCATCGATGTGGTGCTGGAGCCGAAGGCGCTCATGATCAGGCAGACGCCCAGCAGCACCTCCATTCTCCGGAGGATTCCTCTGCGTTGCCGAGTAGTGTGTGGTGCTGCCATCCCAAACCCCCTGCCGCTGGACGCGGTTGAAGCCGTCACTCATCAGTGTGACCAGGAGGCACGTGGGGAGCGCCCCGCGCATGGGTGCACAGGTGGCACACAGGCGCGCGGAGGCGCTTTCACTCTCACCCCGTGCGGCGGCCGACTGCCCAGAGCACAGGCCGTACGCCGCACAGGTCGTCGGGTCACCAGTCGGCCGCCCTTCGGGTCGATCAGTCCTGCCTACTCCGCCCCCTCCCCGGACGGCGCGGGCAGCGGTACACCCGCCGCCACCGGCGTGCCGAAGTTCGGTGTGCCGTCGGCGTTCCAGGTGAACTTCTGCACCCGGGTGCTCCGGTTCATGTCGCAGCCGCCGCCCGCCGAACTGTTGGCGTGGTAGACCATCCAGTCCTCGGTCCCGTCCGGCGACTTGAAGAAGCCGTTGTGGCCGGGCCCGTACACGCCGTTGGCGTTGGACCGCTGGAAGACCGGGTTCGGGGACTTCACCCAGGACGAGGAACTCAGCGGGTCGCCGCCGTTGCAGGTGAGCAGTACGCCGCCGCGGCCCGCAACTTCTGGGGCATGGTGACGCCTGCGCGCATGTACAGCCTGGGCGGCACCGGCCAGGGCGAGATGTTCCGGGCCAGGGGCGCCGTCGCGGCCACCCTGGCGGACGGCAGCTACTTCACCGTGAGCCGAAGCTGGCGGCGCGGCGACCGTGTGACGATCCTGGCCCCCTACCGCCTGCGCATCGAAAGAGCCCTGGACGACCCCGCCGTCCAGTCACTCTTCTACGGAGCGGTCCTCCTGGTCGCCCGCAGCCCCGAGCCGGATCTGCGCGCCTTCTCCTTCTACAAGCGCTTCACCCTGCGAGGCGACCTGGCCGACGCGATCGCCCCCGAGGGCCGCTCGACACCACCGGCCTCTTCGTCCAGGCGGTGCGCACCCTTGCCGACGGGTGGCCGTCGGAGGGGCGGTTCACCCGGACGGAGCGCGACCGTGTTGTCGCCGCTGCGACCGCCGCGAACCTGAGGCGGTGACGGGGGACGGCGGGTGCACCCCGGTGCGACCGCCGTCACCGAATCCGGTGCTGCTTCCAGAAGGGGCCCAGGTCGTTGTCCGTCACGGACTGGGCGGCCCGCTTGAAGTCGGCGGTGGTGGAGACGCCGTACCAGTGGTCCTGGGCGTACCGCTTGAGGAGGCGGGCCATGGTGGCGGCGCCGAGCGTACGCTCCAGGTCCGCGAGGGCACAGGGGCCGGCCGTGTACAGCAGGTGGTACTCGCCCCGGTGCGCGGCCCAGTAGGCCATCGAGTTGGTCAGCGCGGTACGGTCGCTCGGCCAGTCCTCCTCCGACCAGCAGTCGCGGGTGTCCCAGCCGTAGAAGCGCGCGTTGGCGTACTGGGCGAAGCTCTCGTCCAGCCAGGGCGCCCGGTATTCGTCGTTGCCGACGATGCCGTACCACCACTGGTGGGCGACCTCGTGGACGACGGCGCTGCCTTCTTCGGTGGTGCCGAGGAGCACCAGTCCGGGGTACTCCATCCCACCGCCGAAGCCGCTGGTCATCACCAGGTCGATCTCGCCGTACGGGTAGCGGCCGTACTCCTTGCCGAACCGGTCGACGGCGGCGACGCCGTCCTGGCGGGTGACCCGCACACCCGCGGCGGAGGTGTCGGGTGCCCAGTACGACTTCACCCGCACGCCCCCGGGCGTGGTCTCGGTCGCGGTGCGGAACGGGCCCGCCGCCCAGGCGAAGTCCCGCACCCGGTGCGCGACGCTGACCGTGAGGCTGCGCCCGGGCCTGCCCGGAAGGGTCGCCGTGCGGCCGGTCGCCGGGACCTGGAGGGCCGAAGGGTGGTCGAGCGCGACCCGGAAGTCGCTCGCCAGGGCGTAGAAGCTCTCCCCGGTCGACACATACGGGTCGAGGTGCCATCCCGTGGCGTCGTGCACGGCGAGCACGGGCAGCGCATTGCCCAGGAAGCGGAAGGCGCCCTCGCGGCCGAAGCGGTCGTTGCGTTCGGGCACGGTGATGGACACATCGAAGGCGACGGCCGTGCGCTCGCCGTGTGCGAGCGGCTTCGGCAGGGCGATCCGCAGCGCGGTGCAGTCCACGGTGAGCCGGCCCGCGGTGCCACCGCGAACCCCGGACACCGCGATCGGGGACGGCTTGCCGGGGGTGCCGCACTTGTCGACGCCGTTGCCCCACAGGCGTACATACACCTCACGCAGGGGCCGAGCGGAGGAGTTGCGGAACGACACCCGCTCCCGGCCCGTCCAGCGAGAGCCGTCGGCGTTGCCGCGCAGCGTCACGTCGTAGCGGAGCCGTTCGGGTGTCGCGGAGTCGGCGTCGCGGGCCCGGTCCCCGGGTGCGGTGAGGGCACCGGCCCCGGCGGTGGGCTGCGCCAGGAACAGCGCGAGCAGGACAACGAGCAGACGGCCGACGGTCCTTGACGATAACGCGGTTATCGAGGGCATGACAGCGGATGATGCCACAACGGCGCATCGCGGGCCGGGCAGCCGCGGCGATCCGCTGTCCGTAGCGGTGCGTTCCGCCGCGTGCGCACCGGGCGGAGGCCTGACCAGCTCACCTCCCCCCGGCCGGCTGTCGGCGGCCCCGATTAAGCTCCCGCCCATGAGTGAGGGAGACAGAGGTCCCGGCAGACGAGTCGTCGACGGGCGCTTCGAGTTGGAGGCCCGCCTCGGCGGCGGTGGGATGGGGACGGTCTGGCGGGCCAGGGACCTGGTGCTGCACAGGCTGGTGGCGGTCAAGGAGGTCCGCCCGCCCGACCGGGACCTCGCCGAGTACGACCCCGACGGCGCCCGGATGCTGCGCGAGCGGGTGCTGCGCGAGGCCAGGGCGCTGGCCCGGGTCGACCATCCGAACGTCGTCACCGTCCACCACATAGTCGACGGCGGTGAAGGCACCTACCCGTGGATCGTGATGGAGCTGGTCAGCGGCGGCTCGCTGGCCGACCGGCTGGCCCGGGCGCCGATGTCGCCGGCCGAGGCGGCGCGGATCGGCCGGGGCGTGCTGGCCGCGCTGACCGCCGCGCACGACGCCGGGATCCAGCACCGGGACGTGAAACCCGCCAACGTTCTGCTGCGCCCCGACGGGCGTCCCGTCCTCACCGACTTCGGCATCGCCGCGATCCGCGAGGCGACCAGTCTCACCGCCACCGGCTCCATCATCGGTACGGCCGACTTCATGGCACCCGAGCGCATCTCGGGGCACGAGGGCGGATCCGCCTCGGACCTGTGGTCGCTGGCGATGATGCTGTACACCGCCGTGGAGGGCCACCACCCGCTGCGCCGGGGCACCACCTTGGCGACCCTCGCCGCGGTTCTGCACGAGGACGTGCCGCCGCCGACGCGTGCCGGTGCCCTGAGCGACGTCCTGATGAGCGTGCTCGTACGGGACCCGTCGGCGCGGCCGTCCGCCGCCATGCTGGACATGCGGCTGGCCGAGGCCGAGGTCGGGGCAGCGGCTGGGCCCGAGGTTGCGCGCGGGTCGGCCGGACCGGTGGTGCGGGACCAGCCCACGTCGTATCCACTGCACCCGCCGTCCACGCCCGGCGCCCCGGCCCCTTCTCATACCGCGCCTGCCGCACCCCCTTCGCCGACAACCGCCGGTGGCTTCGGACCGATGCCGGTCCCGCCTTGGCCGGGGCAGGCTCCGCCCCAGCCGGTGACCGCGCCCGAGCGGGCGGCACGCCGACGCGGCCCGGGACGGACCGCCCTGCTGAGCGTCTCGGGGACCTCGCTCGCCGGCGCCCTGGTCCTGGCGTGGTGGCTGCTGCCCTTCGGCGGCGACTCGGGGAACCGGGGTGACTCGGGCGCGAGCGGAGCCCCGTCCTCCAAGTCCTCCAAGTCCTCCAAGTCCTCCACGTCCTCCTCGTCGTCCAAGAATCCGACCGCCCCGGTGACCGGCGCCGCTCCGGCGTCCCAGCAGACGGGGGAACCGACGACCGGCACCCTGCTCACCCCGGACGCCATCCGCACCGTCATCAAGGCGTTCGAGAAGGAGACCGGCCGCGACAGGTTCGGCGACTTCACCGTCTACCCGGAATACGCGTCGGCCTGGCTGATGGTGAACGGCAGCGACACCAAGTACGACTCCTACACCTACCGCCCAGGACAGGGCGTACAGAAGGGCATCATCAGCAGCACTCTGCCCAGCACCAAGACGCCCCTCAGCCTCGACGGCTACAAGTGGGACCGGGTGCCCGCGCTCTTCGAAGAGGCGGACAAGAAGCTCAACGTCGACGACCCGGAAAACCGGTACCTGACCGTGAAGCCGCCCAGTGATGTCTGGGACACCCCGGCCGGAATGGCCGTCTACCTGAGCGGAAAGTACAACTCCGGCTACCTGGAGGCCGACACCCAGGGCAAGGTGACCCGTGTGATGCCCGCGGAGGACTGACACACGTGTCGGACCGGCGGGTGCGGCAGCGCCGAATGGCCCCCACGGCGGGCGGTCTGCTGCGAGCTGTGGCACAACGGGCGTAAGCCCCGGCAGATCAGGAGTCCTCCGTGCCCTTCGTCCCTTGCATCAGTGTGTCCGACACGGCCGTCAGCCTCGCCTTCTACAAGAGGCTGGGCTTCGACGCCGACTCCAGTACCTCGCGCCCGGGGGACGACATCCACATGCTCCTCCACCAGGGGGAGTTCTGCTGCATGATCTACCGCAACGCCGACCTCAAGCAGTGGCTCCCGGTCCTCAAGGACCAGCCCCTCGGGTTCGCCGGCATGTTCTACTTCGCCATCGACGATCTCAACGCGTTCTACGAGCACGCCTCCCAGCACGCCGAGGTCGTCAAGGAGATGACGACGGACGAGACCGGTCAGCGCATGTTCTACATCCGCGACCTCGACGGCTACGTCATCGGATTCCACGACAAGGCGGCTCTGCAGGCCAGCGAGCTCGGTGCCAAGTACGCCGAATAGGCCGGGCGGCGGGCGACGCACAGATGGGAGATTAGGTTAGGCTAACCTTTGTCACGTGCAGGCAGGTGAAGACAGCTCCGCGGCGGCGAGCCCTCGCGGTCATGAACTGTCGGCCACGGGTGTCACCGTGGCCTACGAGGACGTTGACGTCGTACACGACGCGTCGCTGACGCTGCGGCCGGGCGAAGTGACCGTGCTGGTGGGGCCGAACGGCAGCGGGAAGTCGACGCTGCTGCGGACGGTCGCGCGGTTGCAGCGGCCCAGGACCGCCTCGCTCGTCGTGGGCGGCAGTGACGCGCTGGCGCTGAGCCCTCGTGAGTTCTCCCGCCACGTGGCCCTGCTGACGCAGGGTCGCCCCACGCCCAGTGGTCTCACGGTCCGGGACGTCGTCGAGTTCGGCCGCTATCCGTACCGGAGCCGCTGGGGCAGGGCCGACCCGGACGGCCCCGCCGCGGTGGAGCGCGCGCTCGCCATGACCGGGGTAGCCGAACTCGCCGAGCGCGGCGCGGAGCACCTGTCCGGCGGACAGCTGCAGCGCGTATGGCTGGCCGGCTGCCTCGCGCAGGAGACCGGTGTGCTGCTCCTCGACGAGCCGACGACCTACCTGGACCTGCGCTATCAGATCGAACTCCTCGACCTGGTCCGCGACTTGGCGGACGACCACGGGATCGCCGTGGGCGCGGTCCTGCACGACCTCGACCAGGCCGCCGCCCTCGGCGACCGGATCGTGCTGCTCCACGAGGGGCGGATCGTCGCGGAGGGTCTGCCCGAGGACGTACTGACGGCCCAGCGGCTGACCGCCGTCTACGGCATCCGTATCGAAGTCGGCACCGACCCCCTGACGGGCCGGCTGCGCACCCGCGCGATCGGCCGCCATCACACGCGAAGCGAAAGGCTCGGCACCCCCTCATGAGACGCCTGATGACGACCGCGGCAGCCGCCATCGCCGCGGTACTCGCCCTGACCGCCTGTGGCACGACCGAGACCGCCTCCGGCAGCGACGACGCCGCGCAGAAGAAGGCCGGCGAGGCCATCACCCTCACCGACGCCTCCGGCAACAGGGTCGAACTCGACGGCCCGGCCAAGAACGTCGTCGGAACCGAGTGGCACGAGGTCGAGCTGCTGATATCGCTGGGTGTCGACCCGGTCGGCGTCGCCGACGTCAAGGGCTACAAGACCTGGGACACCGCGGTCCCACTGAAGAACGAGCCCAAGGACATCGGCACCCGCGGCGAGCCCAGCATGGACACCATCGCCGCCCTGTCACCCGACCTCATCGTCGCCAGCACCGATCTGCCCCCGGCCGCCGTGAAGCAGCTGCGCAAGGTCGCCCCCGTCCTGGAGGTGCGCTCGGCCAACGCCGCCGATCCGATCGGGCAGATGACCAAGAACCTCGACCTCATCGCCCGCGCCACCGGCACCACACAGCGCGCCGGGCAGCTCAAGGACGAGTTCGACGCGAATGTCACCGAGGGCAGGAAGGCCCTGAAGGACGCCGGCCTCGGCGGCGCCCCGCTCGCCTTCGCCGACGGCTACGACATCTCCCACCAGATCTCCATCCGCCCGTACACCAGCGGCTCCCTCATCGGCGCCGTCAACGAGGAACTCGGCCTGAAGAACGCCTGGACACTCAAGGGCGACAAGGACTACGGGCTCGGCACCACCGACGTCGAGGGCCTGACCCAGCTCGGCGACGGCGCCCGGTTCGCCTACATCGGCAACGACGGCGACACGAGCAGCACCCCGTTCACCGACGCCCTGGCCAAGGACAAGGTGTGGACGTCGCTGCCGTTCGTGAAGAAGGGCAACGTGCACCGGCTGCCCGACGGCATCTGGATGTTCGGCGGCCAGCAGTCGATGGGGGCTTACATCGACGCCCTCGTCAAGGAGCTGACGAAGTAATTCGTCGCGGAGCCGACAAAGTAACTCGTCAAGGAGCTCACGAAGCAACGCCATGGCCGCCACAGCAACCGCCACGCCTCCCGCCCCCACCGAGCCGGCGACCCCGTCCCGGACCGGCGCGGCCGCGGTGACGGTCGCTCTCCTCCTGCTGGTCGCCGCCCTCGCGGTCGTCGACATCACACAGGGCACCGCCTCCGTCGGCGCGGGCGAGGTCGTCAAGGCGCTCACCGGCCGGGCCGACCCGGCCGACGCCTCCGTCGTCATCGCCTCCCGGTTGCCGAGAATGACCGCAGCCCTCCTCGTCGGCGCCGTACTCGGCATGGCCGGTACGGCCCTGCAGGCGGTCAGCCGCAACGTGCTCGCCGCACCCGACACCCTGGCCGTGAACGCGGGCTCCTACCTGGCCCTCGCCCTGGTCGCCGTCACCAGTGCGTCGCTGCCGTTGCTCGCCTCCTCCGGCGTCGCCTTCGCCGGGGGCCTCGCGGCGGCGGCCGTGGTCCTCGGCCTGTCCGGCCTGTCCGGCGCGGGCACGGGCACCGTCCGCCTCGTGCTCGCCGGCAGCGCCCTCGCCCTCGGCCTCACCGCCGTGACGGAGGCCCTGCTCCTGCTCTTCCCGCAGGAGACCCAGGGCCTGTTCCGGTGGAACCAGGGCAGCATCGCCCAGAACGGCTTCGACGGCGTGGCCCAGCTCGCGCCGCTGGGCGTCGCCGGCCTCCTCGGACTGCTGCTCCTCGCCCGCCGGGTCGACGCCCTGGCCCTCGGCGACGACGCCGCCCGCGGCATCGGCGTCCCGGTGCGCGCCACCCGGATCACGGCGGTCGTCCTCGCGACGCTGTTGTCCGCGGCCGCCGTCACGCTGGCCGGTCCGATCGGCTTCGTCGGCCTGTGCGCCCCCGCCCTCGTCCGAGCCCTCGCCCGCAGGTTCCGCGGCTTCACCCGGACCCGGGCGGCCCTCGCGGCCACGGCCCTGACCGGCGCGGCCCTGGTCCTCGGCTCCGACGTCCTGCTGCGTGCACTCGTACCGGCGGACCTGGCGGTCGCCGTACCGACGGGCGTCGTCACCAGCCTCGTAGGAGCCGTGTTCCTGATCGCGATGGCCACCAGGCTGAAGGACACGGCCGGCGCTGCCGCCCCCGACCGCCTGCACATCAGAAGCCGGGCCGTCTTCGTGACGACCACGATCGTCCTGGCGGCGCTGCTCATCGGCGTGACCATCGCCGCCGTGCTGCTCGGCGACAGCAAGCTGCTGCTGGGCGACGTCGCCAACTGGGCGCAGGGCCGGGCCGGCCGCACCGTCACGTTCGTCCTCGACACCCGGGTGCCCCGGGTCCTCGCCGCACTCCTCGCCGGTGCCGCCCTCGCCCTGGCCGGCACCCTCGTCCAGGCCGTGACCCGCAACCCGCTCGCCGAACCCGGCGTCCTGGGCGTCTCCGGCGGGGCCGCGCTCGGCGCGGTGCTCCTGGTGACGACCGTGCCGTCGGCCGGATCGTGGGGCGTGGCGGGCGCGGCCTTCGCGGGCGCCGCGACGAGCTCCGTCATCGTCTTCGGACTCGCCGCGCGGGGCGGTTTCCAGCACAGCCGCCTCGTCCTGGTCGGGATCGGCGTCGCCACCGGCACCACCGCCCTGGTCAGCCTGCTGATCGTGCTCACCGACCCGTTCAACGCGGCGAAAGCCCTCACCTGGCTGTCCGGCTCCACCTACGGCCGGTCCCTGCCCGACACCGCACCGCTCGCGGCCGTCCTCGCCGTCGGCGTTACGGCCGCAGCCCTGCGGCGCACAGAACTCGACCTCGTATCACTCGACGAGGACACCCCCAGGCTGCTGGGCCTTGCCCCGGCCCGCAGCCGCCTCGGCTTCCTCCTCCTGAGCGTCCTGCTCAGCGCCACCGCCGTCGCCGCCGCAGGCACGATCGGCTTCGTGGGACTCGTCGCCCCGCACGCGGCCCGCGCACTCGTGGGCCGCCGACACGTCCGAGTGCTCCCGGTCGCCGTACTGCTCGGCGCCGCACTCGTCTGCACCGCGGACCTGCTGGGCCGCACCGTGATCGCGCCCGCCCAGCTCGGCGCGGGCCTGATGACGGCCGTGATCGGAACGCTGTACTTCCTCCATCTGCTGGTGCGCAGCCGCCGGTAGAAGGTGCGCGGGGCGTCTGTGACGGAGTGACGGAGTACGGAGTGACGGAGGGGCGTCATGGCGGCGGTGGGTGAGGTCCTGATGCATCGGCGGGGGAGGAGAGGGGCGGCCGTCGGGGCAGAAATGGCCTATGGACGAGGGGTGGGCAGCACTTGCGGCCGGCGTGGTCAGCCTGCTGGGAGCGTCGGTGGGCGGATTGGCCGCGATCATCGGAACGCGAATAGGGGCGGAGAAGCACGCGACCTCCGTACTCGACCAGGCAACCCGGCAGGCACACACCGAGCGCGGACAATGGATCCGCGACCAACGCGCCCTCGCCTACGAACAGTTCCTGACCGCGTGGCACGAATACACCTTGGCCAGGGGCCGGTTCCACTTCGAACGGCCCCCGACCTACGACAACTTCCGACTCGTACAGGAATCGGGCGGGCGCCTCCATACGGCTGCCTTCCGCATCCGCGTCGTCGGCCCCGAAAGCGTCACCACGGTCGCCGAAGAAGTCCTGGGCAACCTCACGGCCATGGCCATCCCGGACGACGTACGGTCCGAGTGGGACGCCGCACATTCCCGTTTCCGCCAGACGGACGACCCTGAACTGCAGCGAGGTCTGATCAGAATCGCGGAGGACATCCTCTACCGGGGTTCCTGGGACGAGGCAATCGACGTGGCGCCTCAACGGCAGCGCTTCCTACGGACCGCGGCAGAGGCCCTGGACGCTTCCTAGCGCGCCGATATTCAATGTGCGCCGCGCGGAACAGGCCGTACCGTGCCGCCATGCCAGGGTCGGGCTTCATGCCGCTGCAATCGGCCTGGATACAGGGCGCCGCGACGATGGCCCGAGCCGACGCCGGGATTGTCATCGAAGACGTCTTCCTCGGCGGAGCGGCATCCCAGCAGCGGTGGCAGGACGGCGGGCATCGCCTTTCGAACATGACGCGGCGGACATGAGCAGCACCGAAACGACACAGGCGACGCCCCACAGCCCGCTGCCTCCGCGCATGTGCCATCCTCGACCCCTCCCATGGGGGGCCGCGCTAGGGCGGCCCCCCACACATACGGGGGCCGCCAGAGCGACGGGGTGGTCAGCCGGCGAGGCCGCAGTCCTCGATGACGATCTTCTTGCTGGTCGTGCCCGAACGGCTACCGAGGGTCTCGATCGTCTTGACGACGTCCGCGCCCTCGACGACCTCCCCGAAGACGACGTGCTTGCCGTCCAGCCACGGCGTGACCACGGTCGTGACGAAGAACTGCGAGCCGTTGGTACCCGGACCCGCGTTGGCCATGCTCAGCAGGTAGGGCCGGTCGTGCTTCAGCTGGAAGTTCTCGTCCGCGAACGTCTCCCCGTAGATGCTCTTGCCGCCGGTGCCGTTGCCGTTGGTGAAGTCACCGCCCTGCAGCATGAACTCCGGGATGACCCGGTGGAAGGGGGCACCCTTGTACCCGAACCCGTGCTGACCCGTCGCCAGCTCTCGGAAGTTGCGTGCGGTCTTGGGCACGACATCGTCGAAGAGCCGGAAGACGATGCGGCCGAGGTCCTGGCCGTTGGCCGAAACCTGGAAGAAAACGTTCTCGTTCATGGCCCCTATTGTCCACATGGGGTGCAGCGGGGTCGAAACACACCCCCTCGGGGCGCGTCAGGGTGCCTTGCGGCCAGGAGCGGAGCGCATGGCGTACGACCAGCCGACGCGGGACGGTGAC
Organism: Streptomyces sp. NPDC059010; assembly: GCF_042740355.1. Lineage (NCBI taxonomy): Bacteria > Bacillati > Actinomycetota > Actinomycetes > Kitasatosporales > Streptomycetaceae > Streptomyces > Streptomyces sp. NPDC059010. The sequence continues at coordinate 39,843 of NZ_JBHYJA010000012.1, read as the reverse complement.
CTGCGCGTCGGGGAGGCAGCCGGAGCCGCCGCCGCGCTGTGGCTCGGCGTGGACGGAGCCGTTGACTGGTCGGTCAGAATCTCGGCGCGCCGGACACCGTTGCCGAAGAGCGGCGCTCGGTCACCGTCGGCGCACCGGTCATGAGCTCCTGTTGGCGTGCAGGTGGCTCACGGGCCGGGGCATCCATGATCCGACCGGTGACGGGGCCGGCAGCCAGGCCGTCGGCTGTGGCCGTGCTGCCCGCCCCGTGTCCGGGCCTCTTCATGTTCCCCGGGCGGGGATCAGAAGGGGTAGTACTGCTTGTTGCCCGCCTTGCAGGTGTTGTGGGGGCCCACTTCGTTCTTGCACACGACGGCCCGGGCCCACCTGACGTTCTTTCCGATCTTCCACGTCCTGTTGTTGTACGAGTCACCGCCGTTGGTGCACCAGTCGTCCTGGGCGAGGTTGACCTTGTACGTCGTGCCGTCGGTGGTCCTCGCGTGGAGCTGGACGTAGACCTCCTTGCCGTCGCAGCTCTTGTCCTTCGCGTAGGAGTCGATGTTGGAGAACGTACCGGGGTGCCCCTTGGTGAAGGTCCACTTGACCCTCCCGTAGCCCCAGCTCTCCGACTCGGCGGAACTCATCCGCTTCTTTGCCGCAGCCGCGGCAGTCGCGCCAGAGGCGGTCGTCTGCTGCGCGGGCTCGGCCGAGGCAGTGGCCAGGCTCCCGGTGGCGAGCAGCGCGGCGCTGCCCACACCGATGAGCGCGGTCTTGATCGAGCGTGACGTGCTGAGCATGGTTCCTCCGAACTGTGGTTGTACGGCTCACGTTCTGGCGACGACGCTGCCAGCCGCCCACCACTGCGGAGAAGGACATTCGGCCCGCCCCGAAACACCTGCGCCTCCGACCGCGGCCGGGGGTGCGGGTCCGGGGGCCGGGCTGTGACATCGAGTCAGCAGGAGCCGTCGGGCGAATTGACTGTGGCCGGAGAGGACATGGCGAGAATTAGGGCATCTACCTCGTTGTGCGAAGCGGCATTTTATGTCCTCTTTCGAAGGTCGATACGGTCCGATTTATGAAGTGGAATGTGCCGACAGCCGAAGAACTCGCCGCTGCCTTGCGTGCCGGTGAAGTGACCTCGATGGAACTGACCGACGAAGCGATCGCCCGTATCGAGCGGGACGACAAGGCGATCAACGCGATCTGTGTGCCGGACTTCGACCGTGCCCGGGCCGCCGCGCGCGATGCCGACCGGGCGCGCGCCCGTGGTGAGGACCGGCCGCTGCTCGGCATTCCGGTGACGGTCAAGGAGTGCTACAACATCGCCGGGCTGCCCACGACGTGGGGCATGCCGCTGCACCGGAACTACATCCCGGCCGAGGACGCGGTGCAGGTGTCACGGCTCAAGGCCGCGGGCGCGGTGGTGCTCGGCAAGACCAATGTTCCCTTGGGACTGCAAGACATCCAGAGCTTCAACGAGATCTACGGCACCACCAACAACCCATGGGATCACGGTCGCACGGCGGGTGGATCCTCCGGCGGATCGGCGGCGGCCCTGGCGTCCGGATTCGGCGCGCTGTCCATCGGCTCCGACCTCGCCGGTTCGTTGCGCACCCCCGCACATTTCTGCGGTGTCTACGCGCACAAGCCGACACTCGGGCTGGCGGCGAACCGCGGAATGGTCCCGCCGCCCGCTCCGGCGTTGCCGACCGACGCTGACCTCGCCGTCGTCGGTCCGATGGCGCGCTCTGCCCGCGACCTCATGCTCCTGCTCGATGTCATGGCCGGACCGGACCCGCTGACGCTCGGTGTGGCGCACGAGTTGACGCTGCCGCCCGCGCGCCACGAGCGGCTCTCCGACTTCAGGGTCCTGGTCCTCGACACGCATCCCTTCATTCCGAGCGGGTCTGCCGTGCGGGCGGGCGTGGACCGGGTGGCCGGCGCGCTGGTCGACGGCGGCGCCAGCGTCGAGCGGCTCAGCCCGCTGCTGCCCGATCTGACCGAAGCCGCCTTGCTCTACACGGAGTTGCTGTTTTCGAGTTCCGTTGCGCGTTTTCCCATCGAGGCGTTGGAGCAGCTGCGTGCGCTCGCCGCCGGACTGAGCCCGGACGACCGGAGTCTCGATGCGGCACGGCTGCGTGGCATGGTGTTCAGCCACCACGACTGGATCGAGGCGAACAGTCGTCGCGAGCTCCACCGCCACCAATGGCGGCAGTTCTTCGCGGAGTACGACGCCGTGGTGTGCCCCATCACGCCCACCCCGGCGTTCCCGCACGACCACAACCCCGATCCGAGGGAACGCCGTATCGACATCGACGGCGTCGAGTACCCGTACTTCGACCAGCTCGTCTGGGCCGGTCTGGCCACCATGCCCGGCCTACCCGCCACCGCCATACCGGCGGGCAGGTCCCCCGAAGGCCTGCCGGTGGGGGTGCAGCTCATCGGCCCGATGTACGAGGACCGCACCCCACTGCGACTGGCCGAACTGCTGGAGCAGAAGATCGGCGGCTTCCAGGCACCGGAGGTGGGCAGCGGAGTTGAGACGGCCCACAAATGAAGCAGCCTGAGTCACCGCGGAAGGTGCAGGTGCAGGTGGCGGGCGCCGCGGGTGGCTGACTTGGCGTAACGCACACGGGCCCCGGGGATCAGCCATGACGTCCCCGGGGCCCGTGTATGGAGTGGCGCTGATCGATGCTGTCAGGAGGCCGGGACGCCGGGGCGCCGACGTCACGTGTTTGCCGACTGAGGGTACTTCCCAGGTGGCGGCCACCGTCCGGGCCAACTCCGCGACATGCGGCGGGAGTCGGCCACCCAGGACGCCGATGTCTTCGCGCAGCCTGGCGCGCAGCCGCCGACGTGGTCCCGAGGCGTCAGAGCATCAGCAGTAGCCGCGTGTTCGGCACGAGCTTCCGGTTTACGCTGGTGCTCTGCACGAAGATCGTGAAGTCGTCGTTGTGGTCCGGCTTGACGCGAGTTTCTGTGTCCGGGAGGCCGAGCAGGGCTCGGGCCTCGGGCCCCGTGTAGACCCGGTCCGTCTTCTTCTCCAGTACCGCGATCTGCTTCTGCGCCTGGATCTTCTCCGACTTGCTCAGCTGGTAGAACGCGCCACCCGTACGGTAGGTGTGCCCGCATTCGATGACCCAGTCCCGGATCGCCGCGGCACGGGCCACCGGGATCAGCTGGTACTCCGACGGATTCACCGGGGTGAGGCCGGCCGCCTTGATGGTGTCCTTGTTGACGGCCTCCGCACCTGTGGAGAACACCGCCCGCGATCCGCGGATGCCCTGAGCGCGGCCCACCATGAACTTCTCGGTGGCCTGCTGGATGACCTGCCCGGCCTCCTCCAGGCCCCGTGTGCTGGTGGCGTCCCAGATGGCGATGTTGTCCTTCGGGAACCCGCACTGCATGGCCTCGCGCTTGCCCATCTGATCCGGCACAAGGACGGCCAGCGTCCAGTTGTCCTCCTGTGTCTCGATCATCTTGGCTACGGACTCGACCAGTTCACGCGGATCCCTGCTCCGGGCATCCGCGCAGCGGTGACTTGCGTTCTCCTGCCCGTCGGTGAGCACGAAGGTCAGGAAGCTGTGGTCTCCGTACAGTTGAGCCGTCTGCGCGAGCTCACGCTGCGACTTGAGCGTGGCCGCCAGCAGCGCCGTCATTCCACCGACCCGGTACATCTGCTTGAGGGACGGCATCCGCAGCACGTCCTTGTCGTAGATGACGCACTCCACCCTGTCCGCGAAGACGTACACCGTGACGCGGGTCTCCTGGTCCAACTCCTGCGATCGGCGGGCCAGATAGGCAATCTGCTGGTCGGCGACCTCGACGACCTTGCGGCTCAGGTGCGACATGGACGAACTGGCATCCAGCACGAGAGCAACGTGATTGATGTAGTTCTGGCTTCCGGACATGACAGGTCCCCCTCTTGTCTTGCCGACTCGATGCTTCGATCCTCTCACCCACCACTGACAATCGATCTTGGTCGCCGGACCGGGGGGAGGGGTCCAACTTGGCGGCGCAGGACGGAGCGCGCCCGGCTGAGGCCTTCACTGGAGGCCGGTTGGTCGCGACGTGGCGACGTGGCGACGTGAGGGCGTGGCGACGTGAGGGCGTGGCAACGTGTCTGACGGCGCGAATGTGCCGAGATTTCGAGGAATCGAAGCCTGGATACGTCGCCGAATGGCCCGAACTGCCCAAGGGGCAGTAGGAGATCGACGCGGGCATCTTTGAGGGCATCGAGAATTTCGTGAACTTACTGTAACCGTAACGTAGGTGATGCCCCGCGCGCTTCGCGCACCGTGCGGGGGGTCGCTCTTCGGGCGCTTGGCCACTGCAATGTGCAAGCCTTTGCGACGTGCGTTTCATCGATTTCACGCCATTTATTTCGGCCCGTTTCGGCATGATCAGAAGGGCTTGTTCCGGTCTGTGGTCGACAAGGTGGCCCATGATTGAGTGGGGCGCAGTGATCCACAACACGGGGAGTGACCTTCAGTGAGTTTTTCGTCGGATTACCCTGACGTCCCCAACTGGGAGGAAAAGCCCAGCGGTTACCAGACAGGAGCCGTCGCCAAATACAAGGGCAACATTTTCCGTGCCGCTTTCTGGGCCTCGGAGCCGGGGGTGGGGGACCCCAACAAGAACGGCTGGCGATTCTTCGACGAGCTCTACGACCAGACCCCGCACAAGTCGACCGAGCGGGCCAACGTCATCGCCTACATCCCTACCTGGCGGAAGAAGGAGGGATTCGACTACGGCAAGGGCGAGATGTATCGCTACATCACGCACGGCATCATCGCGTTCTTGACGTTCAGCGAGAAGGATTCCGGCGCGTTCGACCCCGCGTCGGTCAGGGAGATCAGCACCATTCTCCCGGACGTACTCATGGCCGCGAACCTGTACGGGACCAAGACCATGATCGCGCTGGGCGGCGCGAACGACTTCGCGTTCCTGGACCTGATGACGGAGATCGGGAACAACCCGGCTTCCCCGAAACTCGACCAGACCGTGCGCAACGTCGTCAACTTCGTCACCCAGAACGGTCTGGACGGCGTCGACCTCGACCTGGAGTGCTGGTGGGGCCGGCCCGGCCAGCAGGACCAGGGCGGCCGGATGAAGGCCGACGGACCGCATCCCGCGGGCCGGGGGCTGACCCTGTTCGCCAAAGAGCTGAAGGAGGCCATGCCCGGCAAAATCGTGTCGGCGGCCGTCTTCGGCACTTCCTGGTACGGGAACAATTACGACCCCGACATGGCCGAACACCTCGACTGGATCGGCGTGATGACCTACGACCTCACCGGGTCGTGGGACAAGTCCCCGGTCGGCCCGCATTCCGCGCTGAACAAGATTCGCGGGAAGGACACGGCCAAGATTCGTGAGGCGGACGTCTATCTGGAGTCGTACCTCCGCGAACAGCAGGGCGCCTGGCCGGGAGCCAGGGCAGGCACCGGCCCGTCCGCCCAGGGCGACGACGCCCTGGAGAACAATCCGATCCTGTCGGTCGAGGACTGCCTCTGGTACTGGACGAATCCGCTCTTCATGAACTGGCAGGGCAAGGGCCAGGGCGTGGACCGCGGCAAGATCGCGGCCGGAGTGCCCGTCTACGGCTACGAATTCGCCGCGGCAAAGGAGCCGGACGATCTGACCGGTGAAGTGCCTCCGGGGTACAAGGTGCTGCGCTACAAGGAAATCCTGGACGAGTTCCCGGACGCCCTTGGGGCCGCGGACGCGAACATCAAAGTGGACGGCAGCACACCCCGCCCCAAGCTCAAAGAGCCCCTGCCTCCGGGGGAGTACCCGTACGCCCACAACATCTATTTCGAGACCCCGGACACCGCCGTCACCAAGCTGAAGTTCCTCAAGGACGTCGGTGCCAAGGGCGTCATCATCTGGGAACTCTCCAATGACGTCTGGGAAGACGGCAAGAGCATCATCAAGGCCCTCTACCTCGCCTCCGGCAACCCGGTCCCCGAAACCTCGCCCATCACGGATCCGCCGGTCCCGGTGGCCAGTTCCTATCTGTGGGACTCCACCGGATTTCTGGGGCACGCGAGCGGGCCGCTGCAGTTCCAGGACGACGGCACCCAAGACAACGGCATGCGGCAGTTCTCGGCGCGGCTGTGGAACATCCCCGACGACGCGGACTGGAAGAGCGTCGCCCAGAACTGCCCGGCCGTGATCAAGAGGCAGTACTTCAACCGGCCGACACGCATCGTGGACAAGGGTGCCCTCGGGCTCTGGGGCGAGTTCGACGTCCGCGACAACGACGACGTACCGGACTGGTTCTGGGGCCACATGGAGGAGAAGGACGGGGCGCCCGACGGGCACACGCGGTACGCCTCGCGCCTCTGGGGCCTCTCCCTCAGCGACGACTGGAAAGCGGCCGCGAAGCAGACGCCGGCACTCATCGCGGGCCAGTACTTCGACGAGCCGACGGAAATCGAGGACAAGGGAGTCGGCGGGCTCTGGGGCATTTTCGACGTCAGCAACGAGCCGAGCCCCATCCCGGCGTTCACCGCGCAGGTCAAGGGCGACAACGACTGCATGTACTGCCAGGTCGACACCCTTCCGTCCCTGGACGGCCTGGACAACGTGGAACGGTTCAACCTGACGAACACGATGACCGTCGGCGAGGGCGCGCCCTTCCTGTACTCGGTGATCACCAAGGACGACGACTCGGTCGATTTCCCCGAGGGCGTCGTCATGACCGTCAAGGACCCCGACGAGAACACCTATGACAAGGGCGTCGACGACGACAACCAACTCGTCGTGATGTCCGGTGACTCGATCCGGTACCTGATCATCAAGGATCCGAAGGCCGGCGACTGGACCATGTCCATGAGCGTGTCCCGCGATGCCAAGTTCCGGTGCGAATGCAACACCGCGCCGAGCGCGGACGCCTACGACACCATGCTGGAAACCCGCAGGAAACTCGACGCAACGCAGGGCCTAGTCACTCGGGATATCAGCGCGCTCAGCGTCACTGCGTTCTTGGGCGCAGCCGCGATCGCGGTCATGGCTCCTTCGCTGGCCCTTCCCCTCGCGTTGATCGTGACCGTGACCGGAGTCGGGTACTCCACAGTCAAGGTGATAGCCAACAACAAGGCGGCCACGTCACAAAACGCGGCAGCGATCTCGCGCGTTCTGTCGAAGGTGGAGAAGGACCTGGAGAAAGAAGGCGCCTCCGCCCTGGCGAAGTACGTCTGGCTGATCGGTAAGAACATTTCCGGCCCAGAGTACTTGGTGATTCTCAAGTACCCCAAAAATACCTTCAAGTGGCTCGGGACACACGCCGATGTGTACGCGGAAACCGGACACATGACCAACCCGGAGCAGCAGAATTCCATCCGGCACGTCTACTGGCAGTGTCTCCTCAAGAAGAGGCTGGGCGAAGCCTTCGCGGTGGAGATGGGCGATGCGCACGAGCGTGGCCGTCCCGGGTCCGATGCGGACAACCGCGCGGACGAGAAGAACAACGAGATCGGCCTCCGTCTCGCGGACGAAGTGGAATCCGAGGAGGAATGCAAGAAGCGCGTCCACGAGATGTGGAAAGCGGACAAGCTCGCCATCCGGCCCGACTACGAGGGCGATCCAACGTGATCCTGGCCTGATCGCGGCCTGATCGCGGCCTGATCGCGGCCTGATCGCGGCCTGATCGCGGCCTGATTCCGTCCTGATCTCCGCGCAAGGCCTCAGGTCCGCCCGCCGCAAACCCGGCGGGCGCACCGGAGCCCGGCACCCGGTGAACA
>NZ_JBHYJA010000012.1:17169-32109 GCF_042740355.1 Streptomyces sp. NPDC059010 | reverse complement strand
CCAGTAAGCGGCCTTATAGCCGGCATATGGGCGCCAGATTGCCTACATTAACTCCCCCAAGGACAACCGTTCCCCCCCCCTCAAACCGGCGGGGGGGACCTGAGCCAGGCACGAGTTGAACAGCGCATTCGCCCGCCTCACGGCCATGCCCACTCGGCTTCCTGAACGGCAGAGCGTCACGATCGTCGGCCTACCGGTTCCGTCGTAGCGCGGCGCTCAAGATCGGCAAAGCCGCCGGTAGGGGACCTCGGAGAGGAACCTGCTCCAAGCGGCTGGGGAGAGCGAACTCCGGCGTGTGTGCACACCGTGCCGACGGCTCGGTCCGGATCGATGTCGTACTTCTGCCACGGTACGTGTTCACCCGCGGCGTACAGCGTGCCGCCGTCCGGGCTGAAGGCCAGGGACAGGATGCCGTCGCCCGGAGTGGGCAGGGCGGGGCCGAGGGGTTGCTGGGAGACCACGTCCCACAACTGCACGGTGCCCTGGTTCCCGGCGACGGCGAGGGTGGTGCCGTCCGGGGAGAAGGCCACCACGGACGCTTCCTCGGGTTCACCGGGTGTGGCCCGGGAGAGGGCGCCGGACAGCGTGCCAGCCGCCCGGTGCGCGTGTCCCACACTTCTATGCCGCGGTCGTCGATGCTGAAGTACATCACCCTTCCGCTGCTGCTGAATCCCATGGAGAACATGGTTTCGGCAGCGTGGGAAGGGCCGAAGGCGGGGCCGCGGTACCGTCCGGCGCGGATGTCCCAGCAACGGCTCGCCATGGAGTCGAGACCACGTCCCGGCGTTGGGTTGTGTGGCATCCCGGAGCGGGGTGGCGGCTGCGCAGGCTCTGATCGGACCGTACGCAAGACAACAGCGCTGTGACCGCAGTAACTTGATGCCGAAAACCGGGTGATCGGAACGAGGGCGATCATGGTTGGTTCGCAGCAGATCGGTGTTGTCTTCGTCCACGGGTTCTTGTCCAAGGGCAAGACATGGCGGCATTTCACCAAGCGCCTCGCCGAAGACGGGGAACTGTCGTTCGTGGAGCCGATGCTCTTCGAATACTCGTCCCCCCTGATGTCGTTCAATCCACTGCGGCGGGTTCCCTCGTACGACGACATCGCGGACACCCTCAAGGTCTATTTGAAGACGCGACCGAAGACGATCCGTGACTTTGTGCTGGTGACACACAGCCAGGGCGGGCTGATTGTGCAGCGTTACCTGCATCGGATGCTCAGTGCCGGCCACGGCACGGAACTGGAGCACATCCGCCGGATCATTATGTATGCCTGCCCCCACTCGGGTGCTCAGCTGGCGGACAGTCTGCCGTTGCTGAAGCGCAACGTGCAGCGCCAGCAACTGCGCACGCTCACTGAGGCTGTGATGGACGCTCAGCAAACCGTGATCGCGCGTGTGGACCATGCGACTGAGGTCCGCGCGGAAACATGCCCCATTCCAATAACGGCGTACGCAGGAGACTCGGACAACATCGTACCCAGGGGAGCCGGCCAGGGAGTGTTCCGTAACAGAGGCTCCCTGCCGGGTGACCACTTCAGCATCATCAGGCCTGGTTCACTTGAGCATCTGTCCTACCGTGTGCTCCGGGACGAGCTTGTCGCTGTCCGTAGCGAAGCCGTACGGCGCGAGCCCCAGAACCCTGCGCCGTCCATGATCCCAAACGAGCGCTTGACCGGCTGGAGCAGACATGTGCTCCTGGCGCGGGAAGAACTAATTCACGTGGACGACGTCATGGCGCGACTGACCGATGCCATCCGAAGTTCGGCATCCACCGCAGCCGTGGCAGTGTGGGGCGGCGGCGGACTCGGTAAGACCGCCATTACCTACGCAGCCGCCGAGCGCGTCGCGCGAACCGGCGACTTCACCCACATCGTGTGGGCGTCGGCCAGGAACACCCACTTCTATGCGGAGGACGCCAGCTCGACAGCAGTCAACTCGATCTACTGGCACGACCTCCTGGCGATGATCGCGGAGCAACTGGGCTGTGACCTCCCCGACAGCCAGGCCCTGTGGGAGCCGGAGATCGCGGATCACCTCAGGCGGCGCCTCAGCGACGCGAAGATCCTTGTGGTCGTCGACAATCTGGAGATCGTGGCCGCTGCAGACCAGGTCATCGACAAATTGCGCTCTCTCGGTATGGGTGCGCCCCACAAGATCGTGGCCACGACCCGGTGGGGTTCGGAGCGTAACGAACTCGATGTGCGGAACATCAGCATCACGCCTTTGAGCGAGAGTCACACTTACGATCTCGTCCGGCTGGCGGCCCGGGACAGCAGCTCTGATCTGTCCATGGCGCGCGACAGCGACCTCAAGGCCATCTACCGGATCACGGAGGGCAACCCCTTCCTGATCAAGGTGATCGTCAGCCGGTACGTGCTGAGCGGCAAGCCCCTGGCGCGGATCATCAACGAGCTCACCTCGGTCTCCGAGGGCGGCGGACTCGGCAACCGGGTACGCACCTGGCTGTTCGACCGGTCCCTGGACGAACTGGCGGCGCAGAGCACACAGGAGGAGGCTCTTTCCCTGTTGTTCTCGTTCTGCGCCAACGGCCGGGGCGGTGCGATGCCCTATGAGGATCTGCGCGCGGAAAGCAAGGCTCCAAGCCAGCAAGCCTTCGACCGTCTACTGGAGACGGCCTGTCGGCTCAATCTTGTACGGGCATCCGACCGGAACCAGCGCTATTCCATCCACAGCCTTCTGTACGAGCACACTTGTCCGCTGGCCCGCGCACGGAAGGAATAGCCCGGCGTGAGCCACGATCAGGAAGCACTGTCCAAATGGCAGCTCCTTTCCCTACGTGAAGCGACTCGGGAGTTCCCGCTGCGAATCGACGCGGCTCTCGCCGCCCCGTCCAGCTTCGCCGCTACCGCGCAGATACCGCGCCTGGCGACCTTGCTCGACGGTGCCCTGCTGGTGCAGGAGGAACTGGACAGCCCCCGTCTCGGGGATCTCGTGGCACTCGCCATGGACACCTTCCTGACGGTCGGCGCAGGAAGCGAGTACCGCTATTACACCGAGTTCCTGGCCGACGCACTTGAGCTGATCCAGACCCTGGAAGGACGAGGAGCTGCCGTCTCCAGTCACTACCTCGCGGCCGCACGCTTTCAGGCTGGTCTCGCCAACGGAGACCCTGTGCGCCGTGGCTTCATCGAGCGTGCTGTTTCTATCGCGCACCCCGGCCGGGAACGCCTCGTCGCTCAGCTGACTCTGGCCCGCTTCTGCGTCGACACCAGCGAGTACTCCCAGGCCCGGGAGGTACTCGCTCGATGCGAGAACGCGTTGAGTACAGACGGCGCGGGCTTCCTGCGCGCCGACTTCGAGACCACCACCGGGCTGAGCTACTACTACACAGACCCGACGACAGCCCGGGAGCATTTCGAGAAAGCCGTACGTCTGGGACGACAGGGGCCAGATGTTCCTGCAGTCACGCAGCCGATGGCCACAGCACTGCACTACCTCGGGAGACTGGCCGCGGCACGCGGCGAACATCGTGCCGCCATCGAGCTGTTCGCAGAAGCGGAGCAGTGCTCCGACGACTACCTCACCGGCCACGGCTACTACCATCAGCGCATCGCCGAAATCCTGATCGATCACGGGCCCGCGGACGACGCCCGCTACCACCTGCGCAGGGCCGAGGAGACGTTCGCGCTGGTCGGGCAACGCAGCAACGGATACCAGCTGCTGCAGGGAACCTGGGCACGCTGGCACCTGCGGCAGGGCGAGACAGTGGAGGCGTCCAAGATCCTAAATACGGCCATCACGGCGGCCCAACGGGAACGGGCCCCTCGTGTCCAGCTGGTCTTGATGGCCGAACTGCTGCGGGTCAGGTGGCGACAGCACCGATTGATCAGCATGGCGGGACTGCTCGCAGGAGCCGTGGTGGTCTACCTGTCGGGCGAAGTAGGCGGCGGGGTGCGGGGCATGGCCCGGCAGGGCGTCACCGTCTTGCGGATGAGTCTGCGTTTCTTCATCCCGCAGCGGAAGACGGCAACAGCTGACGGCGCGGAGACATCCCTTCGAAGCTGTCCGTGCGGCACCCTCCATGAGGATCCGCCGTGAAGCGGTTGCGGCAGCCTGGATAGAGCGGGGAATAACCTCTGGCTGTCGGCGATCGCGTTTTCGCCGGCTTGAGTGGTTAGAGTATTTCGCTTCTTCCTTGACACGCTGGCCAAAGGGTTGTGCTTGGGGTAGCAAACGAGGCATGAAGGAACATGCAGCCACCTCCGTGGCGAGAGGTCGAGCGATCAGCAAGTGCCCCACCATCGTCGGCAGCTACCGACATATGCGGACAGGCCTGGCTTGCCATCAAAGGGTGCTGGTACAGACGATGTTGAGGGCGGTGCATCCAGGTGCGTATGCCGCGCCAACTGGGTTCGCGGACGTTTCACCTCAAGCAGCACCCGGCGAGGGGGGACTGGGTATGTAGAACAGGGAGGCCGGAATCGGAGGCCCGGCTGCGCAGGCTCGGGCGAACCCTTCGTCAACCAGTTCGGCGAATCGCTTACTGCGCCGCCCTCGTGTGGTGGCCGTGCTTTTCCAGTTCTCTCCTTGCATCTCCCAGAATTCGCGGCCGATCTCCCCTTGGAACAGGTGGGCGGCAGCTCCCTGCACGACTGCTGCGTTGAGGCGGTGGACGATGAAGTCCGCGTGCCAGAAGCTGATGATCAGATTCACGTAGGCGTGCTGCTTGGCCCGCGACGCTGAGATGGGCCGGGGCGGGGGTCCCCAACACACCAGTAGGTCCGGGTCGTTGAGCAGCCACGACGTCAATTCTCGATGTGCTGCGAGCTGGGCGTCCTCTCGATCGTTGTGGACCTGCCGGGCTTGGTAGGCCAGGGATGCGGCAACACCGGCGAGCGCGATGCCGGAGAAGGGCACGGAGTTGGCTGCGTAGGCCTGACTGACGCTGGCGAGTTGGGCCCAGTCGGTGCGGGTGCTCGCGGCACCGGCAAGCAAGAGCGGCGTCGCTGCCGCCAGTGCAACAAGGGTGAGGCCGAGGAACGACCAGCTGGCGATCAGGCCCTTTCCCTGTGTACGCGTAGCGCTCATGGTGACCCCCAGACTTCGCGGCTGACTGGCATCGTGCGAGGAGTCAGAAGAGGCGGCAAGGCGATGTACAGCCTGATCTGCAGGTTATGTGGCCAGGCATTTCCCGCCGACCAAGCGCGGGCTGGCTGGCACGAGGACCCGTGAGGCAGAGGATGTGCAGACGGGCAATGCTGAGCATCGCGTGGTGGACGCCATCGTCCGTGTGATGGCCGTGCCGGATACGACAACTTCGCCTGGCGCGTCGCCGCCGCTGAAATCTGATCCGCCGGGAACACGTACGCGCGACGGCTCGTCGGGACGGAGACGGCCCCGACGAGCGGCTGTGGTCAGCTAGGCCGTCGATGAAGGCGGTACGGCCGCAGGCAGCGACGGTCGCCCACCCGTGAGGAGAGAGATCTGGTGGGTTCTTGCCGATGGCGAAGGTGTGCCCATGCAGATCCGTCAGGGCCACCCCGAGACCTGCGCACAGGAAGCCGCCGCCCGGCCGGGCCGCCAGCGTCGCGCGGGCCAGGCAACGGGAGCGGCCCAGTATCTGATCCGGGCCAACTCGGTCGCCGAGGCGATGCAGCGGACACTGCTGCGTCCGGTGCCGCGCAGCTCGGCCGGGTGCCCGCCGCCGGGTTCTACGAGGCCGAGGAGGGCGGCACGCTCGTGCCGGGGATCTGTACGACGCGTGCGAGACGCCCTTCGGGGTGGGGGCGATCATCCGTAACGCGGCACCCGGGCTGCCACTGGGGCTGGGCGCACTGGCACCGGGTGCGGCGGGCACGACGGTGCACCTGCTCGAACCGTCGGAGATCGTCGTCCTGCACACGGACGGCGTGAGCGAGGCGCGCGTCCGATGACGACCGGGCCGTCCGCGCCCTTTCCGTGGAGGCCGGGGGACCATCGCGTGCGTGCACGATTGGCGGTCAGGATTGATGCAATGGTGGTTCGAACGTGAGGCCCAGGTGCAGGCGGAGACCCTCGCGCTGCTCCGGCGAGGCCAGGACCATGATGTCGTCGTCGAGTTGTGAGCCTTCCTGTTTGACGCAGCAGAATGTCCGGGGGTCGTCATCGGGTGCGAGTGCCTCGATGGCTGCCTGTGCCGCTCCCATGTCGAGGTAGTCGTTCGATTCCTGCTCGACGCCGAAGGAGTGGTGCGTGCCGTTGCACTCGAAGTGCATCGTCCCCAGTCCGCAGTCTTCGTCGTCGGGATTGTCCTTCTCGAAGCGGTAGTCGCATACGGTGACGTTGCCTCCGATGAGGGCTGCGGCCTCGTTCAGCAGCCATTCGTAGTGGGTGTCGGCGAAGTCCACGTCTTCGGAGTGGATGGAGACGGCCACGCCGAAGGATTCGAGGGCACCGGCGATTTCATGGGGTCGCTCCATCGGCTCGGTCGCGTACTCGGCGGCGTCGTCCAGGACCCTTCGGGCCTTCTCCTCGGTGATCATTCCGAGGTCGGTGAGAACTTCGACTATCCGCACATAGGTTGTCGATCGGCTTTTTGGCACGTGGCCATCCTGTCAGCCGGCCGTTGCCGTCGGAGAAACGGCACGGGCGGTGACGGCCGGACGAATTCCCGCTCGGCGTTGCAGAGTTCATGGCGACGTGTCGGTCAACAGATACGCCCTGGCTGCCGGGTGCCGGACCTGGACCCGGTGCTCCAGCTCGGCGGCGCCTGGGCGCGGCGTACCGACCGCTACAGCCAGTTGGCCTTCGTCGCCGGTGAGGAAGCGCTGGCCATGGCCGGTCTCGACCCTGCCGAATGGGATGCGCCCCGGGTCGGGGTGGTGGTCGGCACCGCGTTCGGCGGCGTGACGACCCTCCAGGCGCAGGTGGCACGGCAGCTGCGGGGGGAGAAGGTGTCGGTCCTGACGGTGCCGATGTTCGCGCCCAACATGCTGCCCGGCCAGCTGTGTGTGCACTGGGGAGCGCGCGGCCCCAGCTTCGCCACCTCCACCGCCTGCGCCTCGGGGGGCACCGCGATCGGGATGGGCGCCCAACTCGTGCACGCCGGAGTGTGCGACATCGTGCTGGCCGGCGGCAGCGACGCCCCCATCACCCCGATCGTGTCCGCCGCGTTCGCGCGCATGGACGCGCTCGCCTCCGGCACGAACGAGCCCGCCGCGGCCTCGCGCCCTTTCGACGCCACCCGCGACGGCTTCGTGCTCGGCGAGGGCGCGGCGGTCCTGGTGCTGGAGCGAACCGCACACGCGGCCGCCCGCAAGGCCCCGGTGCTGGCGAGGCTGGTCGGTTTCGGAGCCTCCGCGGACGCCCATCACATCACCGACCCGCACCCCGAGGGTGTCGGGCTTCGCCAGGCGATGGTCTCGGCCCTGGCCCAGGCCGGTGCGTCGGCCGACGAGGTCGACCACGTCAACGCACACGCCACCGGTACGCCCAAGGGCGATCTGCTCGAAGCCGGCCTGCTGGCTCGGCTCGTCGGACGCAGGGCCAGCGTCACCGCTTCCAAGGGCACGCTGGGGCACACCATGGGCGCGGCCGGCGCCATCGAGGCGGCACTGACGGTACGCGCCATCGCGGAACAGACCGTGCCCCCGACGGCCAACGTGGACTGCCTCGATCCCAGGGTCGAGGTGGATGTCGTGGTCGGAGCACCGCGCTCACAGCGCATCGGGCTCGTGCTGAGCAACTCCAGCGGCTTCGGCGGCCAGAACGCCGTCCTGGCCTTCGCCGCCCCGTGACCGCGGCCCGGAATCAGCCGCTACGGCTCGGCTTGGGAGGACACGGTGGTGGACACGTCGATGAGCACCGGGGCACCGGGGCACCGGCAACCCGCGAGCGGGGGCCGATGGGGGCTGTCACGACGTACGGCAACGGCGCCTCCCGAGGTGAGCCGCCGCCGCGCGGACGAGCAGATCGCCTGGCTGCGCGACTACGCACCGCGCCGCATCAACTCCCAGCTGATCGACGAACGGCGGTGCATCCCGCCGTACATCGTCCAGGACTTCGGCACCGCCGGCTTGTTCGGCCCGCTCATCGAAGAACGACACGGTGGTACCGCGCTGCGGTTCGTCGACATGTTCCGGGTCTTCGAGCAGCTGATGGCGATCGACACCGCGCTCGGCACATGGCTGTGCACCTCGCTGTTCCCCGGCACCCGGGCCCTGTCGGTATGGGCCGGTGAGCAGGTCAAACAGCAGTGGCTGCCACTGCTGGCCAGCGGGCGGACGCTGGGCGCCTATGCCCAGACCGAACCCGGCGCCGGCAGCGACTTCACCCACTTGTCCACCATCGCCCGCCCGGCCCACGGCGGGTGGCTGCTCAACGGCAGCAAGCACCTCATCGGCAACGGCACCTGGGCCGCAATCTCCACGGTCCTCGCCCGGCCGCAGAGGACCTCGGGCTCTGGTTCCTCGCTGATCGCCCTGGCGGTGCCCACCGCCCTTCCCGGGGTGTATCCCGGTGAGGAACATCTGACGCTCGGCCAGCGCGGCATGGTGCAAAGTCGCATGCACTTCGTCGACGTGACGGTGCCGGACAGCCATGTGCTGGCCGACGGCGATGGCCGCGCGGTGGCCATGGACTCCATGAGTGCCTCCCGGCTCGGGGTGGCCGCCTTCGCTCTGGGGGCGCTGAAACGGGTCATCCAGATCGGCAGCCGGTTCGCCGCCCGCCGCAGTACCGGCGGGCTCGTGTTGAAGGACCGGGCCTGGGTGCGCGCTTGGCTGGCCGAGACCATCGCCCGCGCCGACATCCTCGAAGCGCTGGTCTACAACCAGGCCGACCGGCTGGACGCCGGCCAAGTGGTCGAGATCGAAGGTGTCGTCACGGCCAAGGTTCTGGGCGCGGAGTGGGCGGTCGAGGCCGCGGATGTGCTGGTGCAGTTGATGGGTGGCCTGGGGTACGACGAGGCGAACATGGCTGCCCGTATGTACCGGGACCTGCGTGTCTATCGGATCTTCGAAGGGCCCAGTGAGGCACTGTGCGACTTCCTCGGCCGCCGCGCACTGCGGCAGACCGCCCAAGTCCGGGCACTGATCGATGAGCGCTGTGGGCCCGGTCTCGGCGCGCGGTTCGCCGCCGCCCTCGAAGCGCGGCGCACCCGCACGGCCGACGTGGATGAGGCACCGGACGCGCCCCATGCCCCGATCGCCACTGCCCTGATGTGGACCCTGGCCGCCGGAGCCCTCAGCCGGCCCACCACCCCGTACCAGGCGCACGCCCGCACCGTGGCCGACTGGCACCTGCAGCACGCTCTGGAGCAGCTGTGCAGCACCGCCTCACCAAGCCCCTTAAACTCCGACGCACTGCTGGAGGCCGCCGTCGGCCGGTATCAACAGCGCATCGGCGACCTTGCCCAGCACCTTCCCGGCGCCCGCACCACCCCCGACGAACTGACACAACCAGCGTCTCCGGACACCGCCAGTCCCTGAAGCTCCCGGCGTCCGCGTACACCGCCAGAACAGGGCGGCGCGCGGCCACCGGCAGGGAGCGCCCCGGACACGGCCGTACGGCCGCGTCATGACCCACCCTCACTCCCACGCCCCCGACAGCCTCCGGGCCACGACCGCGCTCAGTACACGCACGCCATGCGTCGAGCCCGGGGCGATGCCGGTCAGCTCCCGAACGCGGCGGAGGCGGTAGTCGAGGGTGCGGGTGTGGACGTTGAGGGCCGTGGCCGTGGCGCCCCGGTGCATGTCGTGGTGGTAGTAGGCGTCGAGAGTGAGAAGGAGGTCGGGGCCGACCTCCAGGCGGCGGCACACCGCGCGGAGCCAGTCCTCGACGAACGGGACGTCCGCGACGGCGAGTTCGACGAAGACATCCGCCACGGTGTGCGCCCGCAACCGGGCGGACGGTCGGCTCAGCGGAGCCGCCCTGCTGATCCGGCGGGCGCGTGCGAGGGCGCCGGTGAGGTCGGCGAGCGGCGCGGAGGCGGTGCCGACGGCGCAGGGGCGGGCGAGGGCCTGGGCGAAATCCCGTACGAGAACGGGCAGATCGGGCCCGGTGGGCGGCAGGCCGGGGGAGTCGGATGGGCCGGGCAGCGGATCGGGTGCCGTTTTCCCGGCGTCGGACGGACGAGGAATCAGAACGACCAGTTCGCCGCGCTCGTAACCGTTTTCAGAGCTCCATGTCACAGGTACTCGGTGCGTTTTCACCAGGGTCTCGATCTCGTTATCGAGGGCGGGCTCTGCGACAGTCGGGCAGTCCGCCATACGGAAGACAGCCACCGCGTAATAGTTGGACACATCCATGTCCACCACCGCGGCGAGTTCGGCGACCACGGAATCCCCGGCCAGCAACGACCGGGCCAGCAGGGCGACCTGCTCGGCATACGGCAGTCGCCGCCGCAGCACCGTCACGAATCCCTGGCGGTAGGCGCCGATGCCGCGCTCACCCTGCGGAGCGAACCAGGCCATCATCCGCATCAGTTCGTCGACACTGCCGCCGCGCTGGGCGTCGGTTGCCTCGTTGATCTCCCGCAGCATCAGCGCGGTGTGCACCCGCAGCACCCGTTGTCGCGCGTCGAGCGACATCCCCGCCCCGGCGCGCTGCTCGCCCATCGCGGAGATGTAGCGCAGATCCTCGTCCATCAACTCGTTGTTGTCCGGGGACAGTTCGACGGTGCGACGACGAAGCCAGACGGCGTACTCCAGCGTCTCTGCCATGGCGCGCGGATCCGTGTCCATGATCCCGAACTCCGGAATCTCACGTACATACGTCTCGACCTCTCTGCGGGCGTTGGTCGTCGCCCGCCGGGCCAGTTCGGCGAAGAGGCTCCCCATGAGCGGTGAGCATGCCATTCCGTCCGAGGGGCGGACAGGCTAAATCCGGACGCCGTTTATCACTTCGCATAAATCCACGGCGGGTGTATCGCCGACCTCTTTGTCACTGTGCGCAAAATTCCCGGACCGGGGCGCTTCCGTCACCGGTTCCGGTTGTAGAGGCGGTGTGAAGTCGGTGTAATGGACGGCCATGGACCCGCCCGGAAATCGGTACGGGCCGGGTGCAGCAATTCCTCATCCGTACGGCACTCGTGACGCCAATCGTTGGCGTGCTCTCAAACGGGAGGGAAAAACCGATGAAAGCAGGCATGAGAAAGAGAATTGCGGCGGCGCTCGCGGTCACGGCCACGTCGATGGCGCTGATGCTGAGCGCACCGGGCTCCGCCTCGGCCGCGCCCGCCGCCACCCCCAGCCTTCGCGCGTTCGGCATCAGCGGTGACGGCACCCTGATGGCCACGTTCACGACCGACCGTCCGGACGTGCTGAACTGGGTGCGTGTCATCACCGGGCTCAGCGGTGACACCGCCCTGGTCGGCATCGACTTCCGGGTCCAGGACGGCCTGTTGTACGGCGTCGGCAACAAGGGCGGCATCTACACCATCAAGACCCCGCCGGCGACCACGGACGTCGTCGTCACCAAGGTGTCCCAGCTCCAGTACGCGCTGGTCGGCACGGCGTTCGGCGTCGACTTCAACCCTGCGGCCGACCGGCTCCGCGTGATCAGCGACAACGGCCAGAACCTGCGGCACAACCTGAACGACCACACGACCATCCAGGACCTGAACCTCACGACCCCGCCGGCCGAAGGCACGACCAAGGGCGTCACAGCCGCCGCGTACACGAACAACGACCTCAACGCGGCCACGGCGACCACCCTGTTCGACGTCAACACGACCAGCGACCAGGTCGTCATCCAGTCCCCGGCCAACAACGGCACCCTCGCCCCGACCGGCAGCCTCGGCATCGACGCGCAGCTCAAGGCCGGCATGGACATCTACAGCACGCTGAGCGGTGGCAAGACGGTCGACAACGCCGCCTTCGCCTCCCTCACCCCGTACGGCGCCGCAACCCCGACGCTCTACACGGTCAACCTGTTCACCGGTGCGGTGACCCCGATCTACCAGTTCCCGCTGAACATCACGGACATAGCCATCTCCCTCACCGGCAGCTGATCCCTTCCCGTACGGCTTCTCGGTCTAGTTCGGCCTGTTGAACCGAAGTGCTGGTGTGCATCAGGAGATGCGGAGTGTGCTGACGGGGGGTCAGTACACTCCGCATCTCGGGGGGACTCGTCCCGTACCGCGCACGAGTCCGGCGACACCACCGCCCACAGCTGAGCCTCGGCCCTCGCACAGCCGGCGCTCCTCCACGAACAGGCGAGAGGGGGCGTCAGCGGCAGTCGTATGTGAACTGGGTGCCGGCCGTGCTCTGGACGGGCGAGATGATCTGCAGTTCGGCCCGCGCCGAGCGCTGTCCCTCGCCCTGGAAAGTCCACAGCAGGTGGAGACGTGCCTGTCGCTGGCCGCGGACCACGACTTCACGCAGGACTTCGGAGGTGGTGTCGTCGCTGCGGGTCCACCGGTAGGTGAGGGTGCCCGGGCGGCCGTTCGTCCGGACGAGGCCGACGATGTCCGCCGTGTCGTCGCACCCCAGAACCGTCGGCCGGGCGGTGACCGCCACACTGCTCACCTCGACGGACGGCCCAAGGCGTTGCCAGGCGAGGAACGCGAGGACGCACAGCAGCACCAGCGCGGGCAGAGCGTGTCTGCGCAGCCGCCGGTGAGGGGGTGGCGGGGGCGCCGGCACGGCGGGGATTGTCCGGTGAGTGCGGTGCGCCACGGCGGCGGTGACTCCGGGGCCGAAACGCAGCACGGTGCCTTCGACGCGGTCGGGCGGGGGTGTCGGCCGCGTCGGCGGGGTGGGCCGGCCGTCGAGAGAGTCGTCCGTCGCGGGCCTCTGTATCCAGTGACTGGCCAGCATGGTGGCGCTGTACTCGGCGTCGGTGGAGCTGGGCTCGTCGCTCTGGGCGCGGCCGTCGGCGGAGGCCAGGGCGAGGGTGGCGGCGTGGTCGTCGGCGGATGCGAGGACTTGCGTCGGCTCGTGGTTCTCGGCGGGTACGAGGATCTTCGTCGGCGTCGGCTCAAGGTCCTCGGCGGACGCGGGAGTGCTGTCGTTCTGAGTCGTCATCGGATGTCACACTGCCTGGTCAGAAGCTGTTGAGAGGCACCTCCGCCAGGGGCGCCCGGGTCGGTCGTGGCCTGGACCGACCAGTAGCATCCGGCGTTCTGGAAGGTGTGGTCGACGGTGATCGAGTACTGGGTGGCTCCGCTTCGCGTGAAGGTCTGGGACGCCCCGTCGGGAGTGTCGAGCTGTCCTGCGAAGGCGCTCGTGAACCACGAGACGGTGATGGAGACCGGCCCGGTGCCGTCCGTGGTGACGTCGATGGTCGCGGTCGCGGTCGTGGAACCCGTCTGCCGGAAGCCCACCACGGCGACGTCCTTGACGGCGGGCGCGGCAGGCGATGCGGGAGGGGCGGTCGTCGGCGTCACCGTGGTGTCCACGCCGCTGGGTGGCGTAGTCACCTGACCCCCGGGCGGGGCGGCAGAGGCCGAGGGCTCCTCGATATCGGTGGCCGTCGCACCCGAGGGCGACTCACCGGGCGAGGATGACGGGCCACCCGACGCTGTGGACGTCGGGGACGGGGACGAAGAGGCCGAGGCGGTCGGCGCGGTGGTCCCGGCCGGCTTCGCCCCAGGCTGGGCGCTGGTCGTGGCCAGGGCCTGCGCCGCTCGCTGCGCTGCGGTCCCCGGGGTGTACGGAATTCCGTATGTCAGGAGAATTCCGAGGAGCACGGCGGCACCCGACACCAGCATTCCGGTCCGGCCGGGCAGCCATGACCGCGCCGGGCCGGGGCCTGGCCGTTGGCGCAGAACCGTGCGTGCGGTGTCCGTGGTGCTCCGGGGGGTGCTGCGGGCCGAGGGCAGCAGCAGTGGCAGAAGTGCCACAAGCGCGGCGAGCCGGCCCCGGCCACGTTCCTCCCAGTCGGATCCGTAGGCGGCGCCGGCGACGGTCTCCAATTCCGTGACGAACTCCTCGGCCTGCGCGGGCCGTTCCGCCGGGTCCTTGGCCAGGCCGCGGCGCACGAGCTCACGTACCGCCTCGGGGGCCTCCTCGGCGGGGACGGGTGCGTCGACGTGCTTCAGGGCCAGCTCGGCGAGGTTGTCGCCCGAGTACGGCTTGTGGCCGGTCAGGCACTCGAAGAAGGTGGCTGTGGCCGCGTACACGTCGGCGGCGGGCGAGGCGGGCGCGCCGGTCCACTGCTCCGGGGCCATGTAGGACGGCGTACCCGCCACGCCGGCGCTGGTGCCCGCGTCCACCGCGATCCCGAAGTCGACGAGCTTGGACGACCCGTCCGGCACGACCAGGACGTTCTCGGGCTTGTAGTCGCGGTGGACGACGCCGACGCTGTGGGCATCGGCCAGACCGAGCAGCGATCCCTTGAGGATGACGAGCGCGGCCTCGGGGCCGAGCGGACCCTGACGGGACAGCAGGGTCCGCAGCGAGATCCCGTCCACCAGCTCCATCACGATGGCGGCGCCGTACGGGCTCTCCACATACTCGTACAACCCGGTGACGTACGGACTCTCAAGTCCGCCGAGCAGCCGCGCCTCGGCCCGAAAGTCGTGCACGAAGCCCGGCCGGGTGCGCAGTGACTCGCTGAGGTACTTCACCGCGACCGGAACGCCGGTCTCCTCGTGGACGGCCAGGACGACCCGCCCGCTCGCCCCCGACCCGAGTTCGAGCGACTCGGTGTATCCGGGCACTTCCCATGCATGCATTCCATCCCCCAGGCCGCTTTGGCCGCGTGTCGCGGTCGCGCCGTGTCGCCCGGAGCCCCACCCACTCCGCAGCGACCACGCCATGCGCTCAGAGACACATTTTCGGCCAGCACGGTTGCATGGCCAGAAGGAGCCGCGAGGTGTGCCCCGACCGTGACACAGCAACCCCAGGCCGAACGGTCGGCCGAGGATCACCCTGACGCCTCGGCCGAGGTTCACACTGGGGGGCTGGCCGGCCACCGGACCCCGCCACCCCCACCCAGCCAACCCCCCAACCTCAAAAAACCCCGCAACAACCCCGGGGCCCCCGCCGGGCGCACC
>NZ_JBHYJA010000012.1:0-17159 GCF_042740355.1 Streptomyces sp. NPDC059010 | reverse complement strand
CCCTCCCACACACCCCCCCCCCCCCCCGGGGGGGGCCGTTGACACCCCCCCCCCGGGGGGGGGGGGCCCCGGGGGGGGGGGGGGGGCCCCCCCCCCCCCCCCCCCGCCACCTGGCCAGCCCGCGACCTGCATGAACGCCGGCTCCTCGCCGGGGCCCAGGGCGTGCGGAGCGCGCCCCTCAGCCGACCGGGGGCATGTCCGTAGGGCTGGAGTCGAGTCCGGGCCGTTTGCCTGCCCAGGCGCCCCGGGTGAAGTCCGGGACCTCGACCGGCCGGCCCTTCCTCGCCAGGGACGCGGCGCTCAGCGGGACCGCCGAGCACCAGGCAGCCGAGTCGTACACGTCGATGTCGGGCACCAGCCCGGCACGCATCAGCTGCACGGTGCGCCACTGCAGGACGTAGTCCATGCCGCCGTGACCGCCGTTGTTCGCCGCGTCGTCGCCGACCTTCTGCCACAGCCAGTGGTCGTACTCCTTGCGGTAGTCGGCGAAGTCGCGCCAGCTGTGGCCGCCGTGGTCCGGTTCGAGATAGACGCGCGCGCCGGTCGGGGCGGGCCCGGCGTAGTCCTCGACGATCCCGCGGCTGCCGGCGAGGGTGTTGATCCTGCTGTACGGCCGGGGTGAACTCACGTCGTGCTCGGCCCGGATGACCCTGCCGCGCTCGGTCTCGATGAGGCAGGTGACCAGGTCACCGTTGACGTACGTCTCCTGCCAGGACGGATGGCCCCGGGGGACGAAACGCTCGCGGTAGTCGGCCAGTCCCTTAGGTGCGGTCGCGGTGGCGCGCAGCGTGGTCATCCGGTCACCCCGGTTGACGTCCATGGCGGCCGCGATCGGGGCCAGCCCGTGCATGGGGTAGAGGGACGCGGTGCTGCGGGTGTGCCACAGCCGCCGCCAGGAGTCGGTGTAGTACGTGTCGGAGAAGAGGAGTTCACGCAGGTCGTGGCAGTAGCCGCCATGGCCGTTGGTGATGTCGCCGAACAGGCCGGCGTGGGCCATCCGCAGCATGGCGAGTTCGTTGCGGCCGTAGTTGCAGTTCTCGGCGAGGAGTAAGTGCTTGCGGGTGTGCTCGGACGTGTCGACGAGGTCCCACAGCTGGCGCAGCTCGGTCGCGACAGGGAGTTCCACCACGGCGTGCCTGCCGCTTTGCAGCGCGGCTCTGCCGTGCTCGTAGTGGAACTCCCACGGCGTGGCGACGTACACCAGGTCGATGTCGTCACGCCGGAGCATCCGGGCGTAGGAGTCGGCTGATCCGCCGTATTCGGCGGGGCGGGGCTCGCCCTTGCTCACCAGCCGGTCGGCGGCGCGTCGCGCGCGGTCGGCGCGGATGTCGCAGACGGCGGTCACGGTGCAGCCGGGCACGGCCGCCCAGCCCATGACCATGTCGCCGCCACGGTTGCCCAGGCCGATCACACCGACGCGGACGGTTCTGTGGACCTCGAACGGCACGCCGATCATCGACTTCTGTCCGGACCGGCGGCGCGGAGCCTGTCCGGTCGCGGCGGACGCGTCCGGGGCCGCGGCGGTCATCCCTGCCGCGAGCGCACCGGTGGCGGCGGCTCCGCCCAGGAGCAGGCGGCGTGAGACAACGGGTGTTTCGGACATGACGGCAACACTCCTCGTGGGGTGGCTTGCATCACTGCCGGGGCACTGTCGGGCCTGTCGGGGCATGACTCTGCGGGCTTCGACGGTTGCATGTCAATACGTGCTCGATAGACAGCAGTTCTGAGCAGGATCAAGCATCCACGATGGACCGGAGCGGCTGTCCGGCCTGCTGCCCTCTCAGCCCTTCACCGCCCCCGAGGTGAGTCCCTGGACGATGTGGCGGCTGGCGAAGGCGAACAGGAGCATGGTGGGGAGGATGGTGAGCACGGCCGCCGCGGACATCGAACCCCAGTCGATGTTGAAGCTGGAGATGAAGCCGTTCAGGGCCGTGGGGACGGTCTTGTTGCTGTCGCTGTTCATGAGCGTCACGGACAGGAACAGCTCGTTCCAGCAGTTGACGAAATTGAAGATGAACGCGGCGATGATGCCGGGCCGCATCACCGGCAACAGCACCCGGAACAGCGCCGCGAAGCGCGACAGACCGTCGATCATGGCGGCCTCCTCCAGCGCGTCCGGGATGTTCTCGAAGAAGCCGCGCAGCATCACCGTGCAGAAGGGGATGCACACCGCGATGTAGACGAGGATCAGGCCGAAGCGGTTGTCGACCAGCTGCAGGTCGGTCATCAGCAGGTACAGCGGTCCCAGCGCGATGAACGACGGGATCATCTGGGTGACCAGCGCGGCCATCAGCAGAGCGGACTTGGTGCGGAACTCGAAGCGGGCCAGTACGTATGCCGAGAGCATCGAGATCGCCGTGGCCGTCGCGGCGGCGACGGTGGAGACGATCAGGCTGTTGGTGAGGTACGTACCGAAGTCGGCCGTAGCGAACAGGCCGCTGTAGTTTTCCAGGGAGAAGCGCTCGGGCCAGTAGGCGAGCGGGAAGTGGAAGATGTCGCCGGGTGCCTTCAGCGAGGTGACGGCGATCCAGTAGAGCGGGAAGACGGTGAAAAGCAGCCACACACCGAGGAAGGCGAACTTGACGACCCGGCCGGCCGCGGACTCCTTGCCGATCACGACCTCACCCCTTTCCTCTCGCGCGTGGCCATGAGGAAGAACACCGCGAACACCAGCAGCGCGGCCACCACGAGGAGGCCGAGCGCGGAGGCCCTGCCGTAGTCGCCCTGCTGAGTGATCTTGATCATCCAGGTGGTCACGATGTGCGTCTCGTTGTTCGGCCCGCCGCCGGTCATGCCGAAGATCAGGTCGGGGAAGTTGAAGATCCAGATCACCCGTAGCAGCACGGTCAGTGCCAGCGTGGTGCGGATGTACGGGATGGTGATCTGGAAGAGCGTGCGTGCCTTGCTCGCGCCGTCCAGCGCCGCCGCCTCGTAGAGCTCGTCGGGGATCGACTGGAGCGCGGCCAGGATCATGATCGCGAAGAAGGTGACGCCGTACCAGATGTTGGCGATGAGCACGGCCACCATCGCCGTCTTCGGATCCGCCAGCCAGGCGACCGGCTCGTCGATCAGACCGGCCTTCTGGAGCAGGTCGTTGACGACACCGAACTCGCTGTTGAACAGCCAGCGGAAGAGGATGCCGATGAGGAAACCGGAGATCGCCCAGGGGAAGAAGATCAGCGCCTGGTAGATGCCGCGGAAGGGGAAGCGGCGGCGCAGCCACAGCGCGAGCGCGAAGCCGATGACCAGCTGGGGCACGATCGAACCGAACACCCAGATCGCACTGTTGCCGAGGACGGTGCCCCAGGCCGGGTCGGCGAAGACGTCGCGGAAGTTCTTCAGCCCGACCCAGGAGGTGTCGGTCAGGTCGGTCAACTTCCAGTTGCGGAAGGCCATCTGGCCGCCCGCGATCATGGGGTAGTACGTGAAGACCGCCACGAAGACCGCGGCAGGGGCCATGTACGCGGCGATCTGAAGACCGCGCCGGGTGGTGAACTCCCGTCGCCGGCCCCCGCGGGGGAGACCCCGCCTGTGCGAGGTCTCCCCACTGCCCGGCGTCTTCGTCTTCGTCGCCGTTGTGGACGTGACGGACATGTCTACTGCTCCTGCTGCCACTTCTCGGTCCAGTACGCGTCCCAGCCCGCGACCAGCTTCTTGGGCGTGGTCTTGCCGAGGATCAGTTTCTGCACGTCGGCGTCCGCCTTCTGCTGCCACTCGGCCCACCAGGTGACGCCGCGCGGCTGGGTGACGACCAGGTACTTGTCGGGCTGCTCGGTCATCGTGACGTAGCTCGCCCAGGGGCCGGTCTTGTAGAACGGGTCGCCGGTCGCCGACTTGAGGATGGGCACCAGGCTGTTCTTCTTCGTGAACGACGTCGACGCCTCGCCCTGGGACAGGAACTCGACCAGCTTCACCGCCTCGGCCTTCTGCTTGCTGCCCTGGGCGACACCCCACCCGGCGGTGGCCAGCGGCTGCACGGTCTTGCCGCCCGGCCCGGCCACCAGCGGCGCGGTGCCCCACTGGCCCTTGGAGATCGACTTCGACTCGGAGACCGTCGCGATCACCTCCGGGTCCTGGAGCAGGAACGCCGTGGAGCCGTTGGAGAACGCCTCGACCATCTCCGGGTAGCCCCAGGCGACGGACGACTTGGGGGAGGCCTGCTTGAAGAGCTTGAGGTAGTTCTCCATGGCTGCCTCAGCCTCGGGCGCGGCGAAGATCGTACGGCCGTCCTTGAGCTTGAAGCCGTTCGCCGGGTCGACCTGGTCGGCGAGGTAGGCCTCGATCGCGGCGGTGGCGTTGCTGTTGGCGTTGGCGCCGCCGCGGAACGCGTAGCCGTAGCGGCGCTTGGCCGGGTCATGGATGGCGGACGCCTGCTCCACCAGTTCCGCCCAGGTGGCCGGCGGCTTGCTGAAGCCCGCCTCCTTGATCAGGTCGGTGCGGTAGAAGAGACTCAGCCCGTAGAAGCCGTACGGGACGAAGTACGTCTTGCCCTTGGCGTCCTTCGAGGCGTTGACCGCGTTCTCCGTCATCGCCTCCCAGCCCTTCCAGCCGGCGAGGTCCTTCTTCATGTCGTAGAGCCAGCCGTTGTTCGACCAGGGCCCGACGGTGATGTCGCGGACCTCCAGGACGTCCACCCCGCTGCCGGACTGGAGCATCTGCTGGAGCTTCTGGTCGGCCTGCTCGGTGGGCGGGGAGACCAGGTTGACCTTGACCTTGGGGTTCTGCTGCTCGAAGTCGGCTATGAGGTCCTTGAGCAGATCGGTGCGGGTCGGGTTCGTCAGGCTCTCGACCATGTTGAGGGTGACTGTTCCGCTCGCCTCGGGGCTCATGGTGGAACAGCCGGTCAGGACCATCGCGGCGGCGGTGCCGAGCGCGAGAGCTGCCGTCCTTCTTCTCATTGTGCTGACCTCTTCCCTGAGTTCTCTCTTGCCCACCTGCCGAGGACGGGGACGCATTCCTCGGCGAAGTACTCGTAGTCGGCGGCGGTGTTGTAGACGTGGGCGGACAGGCGCATGTAGCCGATGCCGCCGAAGCTGGTGAAGGCCGCCTCGACGCCCAGTTCGAGGGCCACCCGGTCGCGCAGGGCGTCGGCCTCGATGCGGTCGGCGGCGAGTCCGTCCGGGAGCCGCACCAGACGCATGCCGGGGACGGGCATGCCGACGTCGACCGCGCTGTCCGCGCCGGTCAGTTCGCCGGCCGCGGTGCCGATGACCGAGGCGCCGTAGTCGGCCAGGTCGTCCATGTAACGGCGGGCGGCGGGCCAGCCCCAGGTGCCCTCGATGAAGCCGAGGGACGTCGGCGCGGCCAGGTACGACGTGGCGTCGATCGTGCCCTGCTGGTCGAAGCGGTCCGGGTAGGGATCGGCCGCGGCCCAGGAGTCGATGAGGGGATAGAGCCGCTCGCGCAGCGGGCCGCGGGCGACCAGGGCGGCCGTGCCGCGCGGGGCGCAGCCCCACTTGTGCAGATTGCCGGTCCAGAAGTCGTAGGTCGCGTCGGCGAGCGGGGCGGCGAGCAGGCCGGGGGCGTGCGCGCCGTCGACGAGGACGGGGATGCCGCGCCGCCGGGCCTCGGCCCCGATGCGTTCCACGGGCAGCCGGCGTGCGGTCGCCGAGGTGATCTGGTCGACGACGACGAGTTCGGTGGCGTCGCCGAGTTCGGCGACCACCGCCTCGTACGCCGCGTCCTCGTCCGCGTCGAGCGGCACCCGGGCGGTACGGACCCGGCCGCCCCAGCGGCGTGCCAGCCGCTCGGCACCCATCGTCACGGCCCCGTAGCCGTGGTCGGTGACGACGATCTCCCCGCCGGGACGCAGGATGAGGGCGGCGTACACGACACTCGCGCCGGCGCTGGCGTTGGGCACCAGCGCGAGATCGCCGGCACCGACCCGCAGGAATTCGGCGAGCTCGACCCGGGCCGCGGCGAGCCGCTGGGGGAGCGCCGGGAACCACACCACGGGGGAGCGTTCCATCTCCACACGCAGCACCTCCTGCCGCTCCTGAGCCACCAGCGGCACCGCACCGAAGGAACCGTGGTTGAGGTGCTTGAGGGCAGGATCCAGCGACCACGCCCGGTCGGCGGGCCGGCCGTCCGCCAGCAGTAGAGGGCGCGGTGCGGTGGTCACCTCGGTCTCGCTCACAGGACTCCACATCTGGGCAGGGCGTGTCCCGCGGAAGATCCAGCTCCGCCAGACACATCTGATGACTTGGCATCCTGCACACCTTCCCGGGCGGAAACAAGGGTCGTACAGTGAAAGTCATCAGATGACTTACGTGTGACGCACATCCGACACATCTGAGGCTCGCTACAGTGCTCCGAGGGACCGCGGCGTGATCGCGGCCCGTCAGGGGAGGAAGAGGGGACGGATGTCCGCAGTCGAGAAGGCGTTCCACGGCCTACGGCACATGATCGGAACGGGACGCCTCGGACCGGGCGAACGCATCCCGCCCGAGGGCGAGCTCTGTGAAGAGCTGGGCGTCTCGCGGGGGTCGCTGCGCGAGGCCGTACGGATGCTCGCCGCCCTGGGCGTCATCGAGCCGCGGCACGGGTCGGGTACGTACGTCTCCCAGCTGAGGCCGCAGGACGTGATCGGCAGCCTCTCCCTGACCCTCGAACTCCTCCCGCTGTCGGGTCTGTTGGAGGTCTACGAGATCCGGCGCGTCCTTGAGGCCCATGTGGCCGCCCAGGCGGCGGCGCGCTGCACGCCGGAGACGGTGGCCACGCTCTTCTCCCTCATCGAGGACATGGAGGCCACGAGCGATCCCACCAGGGCGTCCGAGCTGGACCACCGCTTCCATGCGGAAATCGCCCGCGTGGGCGGCAATCCGACGCTGGCGACCCTCTTGGCCGTCTTCCGCGCCCGTTCCCGCAAATACCAGGTCTTCACCCTGCCCGAAGGCCCCGAACTACGGCGGAAGAGCGACGACGACCACCGTGTCCTGGCCACCGCCATCGCCGACCGCGACCCCGTCGCCGCGGCCGGTGCGGCACAGGCGCACGTCGCCCAGACGGAGCGGTGGCTGCGCGCGTTCATGCCGCCGATCGAGGAGGCCGACGGCCCGGAATGACCATCAGGGCGGGCAGGCCGGCCTGACGCCTTGGAGCGCCGCGGCACACTCAGGGAGCCAGGTGCGAGAAGCCCGCCGCCACGGCGCGAACGCATCGACCGGAAAACCGCACAGGGCGACCAGGCCTGCCCAGCATCGACGTTCGGCCGCTCGCCGTGTGCGGTCCGCCGGGCGGTGCCTTCGGCCGTACCAGGCCTGCAGAGGTGGCCCGGCTCTGTCGGCAGGCGCTCGGTTCCCGGCGAAGGGACCGTGTGCTCATGTGAGCCCTTTATGCGCCCCCCATTGAAGAGATTGTCTTACCGGGGGCCGGGTGGCCAAAAACGCACCTGCTGCCCCGTCCGACTCATCACGAAGGCAGGGTGGTCACTGTGCTGTTGCGTCTACCCACGTCCGTGCTCGAAGCACAGCAGTGCCTGGCCGAAGGAGCTGTCCTGATCGGCGGGGCGACACTCCTGTGGGCCACTTGGCAGCGGGACGGCTTCCCTGAACACGCCATGTCCCTGCGTGAGTTGCCCGAGGCCAATGTCCTGGGGGGCGACACCGTGGGTGGCGCTGTGGTGCTGCATCGGGTGGACGACCGGGTTCCGGACGCGCTGCGTCTGGCCGCCGCCCAGGTGGGCACCGGGGCGGTACGGCGGAGCGCGACGGTCGGCGGCAACGTCGTCGGCAGCACGCTTCGCTGCCTGCTCCCCGCGGCACTCGTCCTGGACGCCAGGGCGACGGTGCTGGAACCCGACGGCGTGCGCGAGACGGATCTGGCCGAGGTGGTGGCCAAGCGTCCCGTCCTGCTCAGCCTCCGCTGGAACAAGCCGATCGCCAGCGCGTTTTGCAAAATGGTCGGCGAGGCAGGCGGACCGCCGCCTGCCGTGGTCGCCTCAGCTGTGCACACCGAGGCCGACGGTCGCCACCGCCTGCGAACCGCCGTCCGCGACGGCTACGACGTGCTCAGTGGAAGTGCCACGTGCGCCGCGGACACCGAGCAGACCCTGAGCGCGCTGCGTGGAACAGCGCTCGGCGATCTCCCAGCCACGGTCTGGGACGTGGTTCGATCGCAGGTCTCCGCCCTGCTCGACTGAGAACGATGCCGCGGTGGATACCGGTGCCGACAGTTCGTTGTGGCAGGCGTCGGACTGGGCTGACGGCGGTCGCCGTCGAATCGGGCCGGCCGCACATCTGCCCTACTCCGAAGTCACCACCAACGCGCGAGGCGCTGAAGCGGCTGGCCAGCCGATGGACCGTGCTCATCACCCATGCGCTGGAGGACGGCCCCACCCGGTTCAACGACCTGAAGAACCGGCTCGGGGTGAGCGGGCAGGTCCTGGCCAGAGCACTCCGCGACCTCGAACGGGACGGGCTCGTCGCCCGCCGGGTCTACGCCGAGGTACCGGTCCGTGTGGAGTACGAACTCACCGCACTGGGCGGGACCATGTGCGCGGTCGTGCAGGAGATACGACGCTGGGCGGAACTGACGGCGCCGGCCCAGCTCGCCGACGAGGAACTCCTCAGCCCTATCCTCGCCCAACTTCTCTCCGGCTACGCCCTGCTGTTCGGCCGCGCCGAGCTCACCCAGGCGGCCTGACCCGCAGGCAGACGGTGCTCGGCTGTGCAAGGGGCCGACACGCCACCGCCGACGGTGCCCTACGGCTCATCAGGGCTTGCGGCCGATGAAGGCGAGCAGGCGAGTCTGGACGTCGGCGCTCTCCGGAACCTCGACGCGCGGTCCGTACTGCCCGCTCGCCCGGAGCACGGCGTCGAGCGGCAGCATCCCGTCGAGCAACTGGGTGCATTTGGCGGGATCGAGGTGTTCGTCCTGGCCGGTGGCCCGTGCCAGGTCCCAGGTGTGCATGAAGACATCGGCGGTGTAGAACCGGTCGACCGCCTGGTCCAGTGGGATCTCTCCGATGTGCGGGTTCGACAGCAGTTTGTGTGCGGTGGCTGGATCGTCGAGGAGGGCCTGCACCCCGTCGCGGTGCGTCGCCCAGGCGGCCACCGGGTCGTCGTCCACCGAGGGCCCTTTGGGCAGTTCGACTCCGGCGCCGGCTTCGAGGAAGGCGGGGAGCCACTCGACGAGGTGACGGACGACGTCCCGGGCGGCCCACCCCTGGCACGGCGCGGGGTCGTCCCATGCCTGTGGATCCGTGCCGCGTACGCGGTCGGTGAATACGCGCGCCACGGCGCGGTGCTCGTCGGCTGCTGTTCTCGTCATGATCAAGACCCGGTCTCGGTGCGTCGGCCGGCGCTGTCGCCCTGTTGCCTGGCAAGCAGCTCGTCAAGCCGCTCGTAGCCCTCGCGGACGCCGTACTCCATGCCGCTCTTGAGCATCGCATCGCGGGCTTCGACGGAGTCCATGAGCGACTTGCCGGTGACCCGGGTGCGGCCACCGAGGTCCTCGAAGACGGCCGTCTCCAGGCTGACGCCGTCCGGAAAGCCCTCGTAGGTGAAGGTCTGCACGATGCGCTCGTTGGGACGCACCTCGTGGAACACACCGTGGAAGCCGTACTCGGTTCCGTCGTCGTCACGGTGCACGTAGCGATAGGAGCCGGCGCTGCGCGCGTCGTAGTGGTCGATCCGCATCGTGAGCCGGCGCGGGCCGAGCCACTGGACGACCAGATCGGGGTCGGTGTACGCCCGGAACACGCGCTCCGGCGGAGCGTCGAACTCCCGGATGATCAGGATGGTGGGCAGATCAGGGTCGGCCACGATCCGTGTCTCGTTGCGGTGGGGCGTGTCGGTGGAGCTCATGATGCCGCCTCTTTCGTCGCGGTGTCCGTCGTCGACTGTTCGTCCATCTGCTCAAGGAGGGCGTCGAGGCGGCGGAATCGGTCCTCCGCCTCGCGCCGGTAGCGCTCGATCCACTTCGTCATCAGGTCGAAGACCTCTGCCTCCAGGTGGCAGGGCCGCCGCTGGGCGACTCTGCTGCGAGTGACCAGACCGGCGTCCTGAAGGACCTTGATGTGCTTGGACACGGCCTGCAGCGAGACGTCGTACGGCTCGGCCAGTTCGTTGACCGTGGCGTCCCCGGCGGCGAGCCGGGCCACGATGTCGCGCCGAGTGGGATCCGCCAGTGCGGAGAACACCAGCGACAGCCGATCGTCGGCCACGTCACTCACACCTCTCATATTCAACCGATTGGTTAAATACCTTACGGTCGAGGTTCCGGCTTGTCAACCGATCGGTTGAATAGCGGGTGTCGTGCGTGCGCAGCGGAAGGCGTCCGTCATCCTCCGCGAGCATCCGGTCATCCCCTCGCTTCGGATGAACTCGTCCGAAGCAAGGCGCGGGGAAGGACGTCGGGCTGTACGAGAGCGTGCGCAGCCTCGGCATCCGCTTCACGGCAGTACCTGGACCGTCGTTCAGGGCCCGGCCGGCGCGGCGCCGGCGCCCTGCCTCGATGACGTGACGTCCGTTCCCCGCACCACAGGGTTCTGGTCGGTGGGAATGACAAGCCCCGCCCCGGCCCCTCCGGCGCAGGCACGCACCGAACGCCTCCAGGCCTGACACGCATCCGGCACGGGGGCCGCGATCGAACACCGGTCCCGGTGGGCCGACCAGCGGCGCCAACGAGTGCGGAAGCGGTCACGAGAGCAGCGCCGATTGTTACCGTGAGCGGCGGCGCTGCCCAGGGCCCACCGCGGCGTATGAGGCTGAGTCAGCAGCGCCCATCAGTAGCCCGACGACGCCGGCACTTTCCAGGTTGGGGCTAGGACAGACTGTTGATCTTGCTACGGACCTTGTTCACGATGGTGGCCGGAAGCGTCGCGTAGCCCTGGAAGCTCAGGTCCTCCTGGCCCTTCGTGCCGGCGATGTACGTCAGGAACGCCTTGGTGGCGGACCATGACGCCGGCTCGTTGCCCTTGTCGCAGACGATCTCGTACGTGACCATGTCGATCGGGTAGGCACCCGGGGCCTTGGTCGCGTAGTCGAGCTTGAGTACGAGGTCGTCACCGGTGCCTGCGGTGGTGGCAGCGGCCATCGCCTTGGAGGCCGTGAAGACGCTGGCATCGACCGGGGCAGCGGCGCCGGTGGCGATCGAGGCCGTAGGGATGTCACGGGCGAGCGCATGCGACAGCTCGGCGTAGCCGATCGCGCCCACGTTCTCCTTCACCTGTTCGACGAGGCCGGAGGAACCCTTGGCGGACTGGCCGCCTTTGGCCTGCCACTCCTTGCTGTGCCCGTACGGCCAGGCGTTCGGTGCGGCGGCACTCAGGTAGGCGGTGAAGTTGTCCGTGGTGCCTGAGGAATCGGAGCGGTGTGACGCCCGGATCGGTGTCGAGGGCAGCTTGGTGCCGGGGTTGAGCTGCGCGATCGACGGATCGTTCCACTTGGTGATCTGCGAGTCGAAGATCTTGGCGAGGGTGGGGGCGTCCAGGACCAGCTTCTTGACCCCCGGCAGGTTGTAGCCGATGGCGATCGGGCCGCCGAGCATCGGCAGGTGGACGGCCTTGCCACCGTCGGAGCAGACGCTCTTGGACTGAGTGATCTGGTCGGCGCTCAGTGCGGAGTCGGACCCGGCGAAGGCGGTTCTGCCCTTGAGGAAGTCGGTCTGGCCGTCACCGGAGCCGTTTCCTTCGTAGCCGATCCGGCTACCAGGGCAGGCCCGCATGTAGTTCTTGATCCAGAACTGCATCGCGAACTCCTGCGCGGTCGAGCCCGAGGCCGACAGCGTGGCCGTCTTGCCGCACTTGATGTCGCCGGCGCCTGTGGTGGCGGGCGAGATGGCCGTGGGTGATCTGCCGGAGGACTGTGCATTGCCACTCGTGCCGCAGGCCGCCAGGAGCAGGGCACCGGAGACAGCCACCGAGCTGCCCGACAGGGCGCGCAGTCGGCTCTTACGCTGACGCTTCACTCGTCGGTGCTCCTTTATGGTGTGGCAGTCACAACCCCATGCCGTGACAACCATAGGTAATCGACCGATTGCTTTTCGTATGCGCGGCGTCGGTTCGAGCGGTTGTGTGGCACCGCCACTCTGATCGCCTAACCTCAACCGTTTCGGTTTGAGCGAGGTGCTGGTTCTGGGCGGGAGGTGGCCCGTCACCTCGCCCACACCAAGGCCCTGTCGAGCAAGCCGCAGTCGGCTTGACCTCGCCGGGCACCGAACAGGGCCTGGGGGCACAGTCATCAGATCAAGTCCCAGGCAGTGCCATGGCACCTCCGGCAGCTGTACCGCCTCCGGCAGCAGCGAGATCGAGACCATCGCCCGCAGGGTCGGCCGTCGGCCCGACAGCCGCCGCACCGGACCTCCGGCCACACCGGAGCCGGAGCCTTCATGGCCGACCACCGCGAGACCGCCGCACCCGCCTGCACGTGCCTGCCCCCGTGGCCCGGCCCTGCCATCGTCACCGAAGGCACCACCCGCCTGGCCAAGCCCGCGCCCGCCATAACACAGGGCCCCCGCTGTCCCTATCGCCCACTGCTTCGGATGGGACGCCGACCACACCGGCCCGTGGAAACGGCTCAACTCCTCCTCCCGCGCTGCCCGATGAGCCACCGACCCAGACAGGAACCAGGAACCAGGAACAGGGACCCCCCTCGCTCCGACGCCGCCCCAGACACAGGGCGGCGCTGGCCGCCAAGGCCTGCGGGAGGCGCCCACGTGGCCGGACACTACGTCGGCGGGGCATCTGCCAGCGGCCTGGTGAGGGGCTTTTGCTGGTGCGGTTTTCGTACCGATGATCTAGGGTCGCGCTGTTCTCTGGGGAGGGGATGACGCATGGTGCGTGGGGGCCGGTGGGCTGTGGTGTGCGCGGCCGTGGCGCTGGTGATGGCGGGGTGCGGGCAGCGAGCGGCGGAGCACGAGCCTGACTTCGCGAGCGCTGAGGAACTGCCGGAAAGGCTCGGTGCGGACGGCATCACCATCACGGTCGGCGATCCCGACGCGCCGGTGAAGGTGCATCTGTATGAGGATCCCCGCTGTCCGTACTGCGAGGAGTTCGAGACCACCGGCGGCGGTCCGCAACTGCGGGAGGTGATGCTCGACCGCTGGGCGAGAGCCGAGTACACCCTCGCCTCCTTCCTGGACGACCGGGTCGGCGGCACCGGGTCGAAGAAGGCCGTCAACGCGCTGCGTGCCGCGCTGGAGGAGGGCAAGTTCGTGGAGTACCACGAGGTGCTCTACGCCAACCAGCCCGAGGAGAGCGTCGACGGCTACACCGACGCCTACCTGCTTCAACTGGCCGGCAAGGTCAAGGGCCTGCGCAGCCCGAAGTTCGACGCGGCCGTGAGATCCATGAAGTACCGCGCCTTCGTCACCGCCTCCCAGAAGGACTACGAGAAGGCCGGGGGAGCAAAGGAGCCCGAAGGCCCCGGTACACCCACCGCAGTGATCAACGACAAGCGGATCCCGCTGCAGTACGGTGCCCTCCTCCTGGAGAGGGATGCCTTCGCCGAACTGCTGCAGCAGATCTACGACCAGCCCGGAGAGTGGCAGGACACCACTCTGTAAACTTCGCCGGCGTTGCACTGCCCGGCCTCGTACGCGGCAAGGAGCGCGGCCGGGTCGTGTAGCACGGCCCCAACGACCTGTACTTGGATGTCCGAGCTGGGAGCCCAGGGCCTCAGCCGCAGGCACGCCGTACGCGTACGGGTCGCGGTGTCCGGGCCGGTCCTCGACGCGTACGGCCATGGTCGGCGCACCCGGGCAGAGCGCGGGAGTCTCGCGGTGACTGCGCCCGCGCCCGCGGACACGGACTGACCCCGCCAAAACGCCCACCTGGGCATCGAGCTGAGCTCCGGCCCGCCCGGCCAGCGCGAGCCCTACTCGCTCCAGGGCGTGGTTGAGCCGCGTGGTGAACCGTGCGTGCGGGGCGGCAGGCCGCGCGAACGGCTCGGCGAATGTCCGGCGCGGGCAGTCCGTCGCTCGCTCGACAGATGAAGCGCCGGACCGTCAGTCGGATCACGAAGCCTTGCTCAGCGAGTGGAAGGTCCTTCAGCCTGTGCCGGTATCGGTCGTGAACTCGGTTCGAGAAGCAGCCGCAGTCCGGACATTCGGAGCCGGCCGCGCGGCCTCTCGCCGCCACCTCGACCGTGCCGTTGAGCAGAACCTGGGAGATGAGGTGCACTGCGATATCTGCTGCGCTGTTCCCATAGGCCGGATTCTCCCGAGGGCCACCCACCAGTCGCTGAGAACCCATCTTTGAGCCGGCTCTTCGGGCCTTCCGAAGCAGTGCCGCTCCGTCGACCTGATCGGCTGCAGCGTCATGGGATTTCTCGTTACTCCACAGCGTGGCCGATGAGTTTGTGGCTCCCGGCCGGTCCAAGCTCATGACACCTAGGAAAGGACACCGCCATGTCGGAGCTTCTCGTCGACTTCATCACCTCCCTCGACGGCCACGCATCGGGAGAGGGATGGCCCGGGTTCTGGGGCCTGGAGGGCCCGGAGTACCTCGCATGGCTGGGCGAGCAGCCCGAGGTCACCTACCTGATGGGAGCGAACACCTACCGCCTGATGTCGGGCTTCGCCGCAGGCGAGGTCCCGGATGGCCAAGACGAGTTCAGGCCCGAAGAAGAGGCGTCCGTCGACGAGCTCACGCAAGCGTCCAAGGTGGTGTTCTCCTCCTCACTCAAGGAGCCGCTGACGTGGGCCAACTCCACGCTCGTCCGCGACGACGCCGTCGAGGCGGTCCGCGCCATGAAGTCGAGTGGCTCGGGGCTCCTCAGCACGATCGGCAGCCTCAGCCTGTGCCGGTCCCTGCTGCGGGCCGGACTCGTCGACCGCTTCCGGGTCGTGATGTTCCCGGTGATCACCGGGGCCACGGGCGAGGAACGCATCTACGACGGCTATCCGGACGTCGCCCTTGAGATGATCGAGCACCGCACCTTCGACGGCCGTATCCAGCTGGTCGAGTACAAGCCCCGCGTGCTTGAGCACCCGCCGCTCGGCGTCCCTGCGTGACGTCGCCCCGTCCGCCGGTCTGGACGGCCGCCAGGCCGGCGCCGGCGGGCGCGGAGTTGAGCTGGGCGACGATGTGACGGACCCACTTAAGGGCCTGGCTGTCATGGAGGTTCGCCGCAGAGATGACGATCGACAGAGGCAGACCACTGCGGTCCACGATGAGGATGCTCCTATAGATCGTCAACCTGTGGGGCGGAGTTGTTCGGTGGTGAGTTGCGGGCGGGGTAGCAGACGGTAGATCTCGCGGGCGACGAAGCGTTTCAGGCACCGGATGATCTCTTTCTTGGAGAGGCCGTCGGCGTTGCGTCGGGCGACGTATTTCTGAGTGCGCAGGTCGTACTTCATACGGACCAAAACGATGGTGTGCAGGGCTCTGTTGGCCTGGCGATCGCCACCGCGATTGAGCCGGTGGCGGTGGGTGCGGCCGGAGGACGCAGGGATGGGTGAGGCTGCGCAGAGGTGAGCGAAGGACGCCTCGGAGCGGAGACGTTCGGGGTTGTCACCAGCGGTTTCGAGGAGCTGAGCTGCAGTCTCGGGGCCCACGCCGGGCAGCGCCACGAGCTTGGGGGCAGCTTTGGTGACTAGCGGGCCGATCTCGGCTTCGGCCTCCTTGATCTCCTCGTCCAGTGCCTGGTAGCGGCGGGCCAGTCGCCTCAGGGTGGCTTTGGTTGTGTAAGCGGGATCTTCGAGTTTTCCGGTGGGGCGGGAGCGGGCGAGGGTGCCGATCAAGTCTTTGGCGGACAAGCCGCGGAATCTGTCGCGGACCTCGCTGGGGGCGCTGATCATCAGAGCGCGGATCTGGTTGATGGCCTGGGTGCGGGCCTTGACCGCGGAGTTGCGGGCCACGCGCAGAACGCGGATGGCTTCTACGATGCCGTCGCGGGTCTTCGGGGTGCCGTTGGCACGGCCTGACAGAACAGCGGTGGCGGCCGCGTAGGCGTCGACGGGGTCGGACTTGCCGTTGGCGCGGCGGGACTTGCGGTCAGGGCGGTCGACCTCGATGACGGTGAGTCCGTTGCCGCGCAGGAAGCGGGCGAGCTCGGCACCGTAGGAGCCGGTCCCCTCCATCCCGACAGCGATGATCTCGCCGTGGGAGGTGAACCATTCCAGCAGTAGCCAGTAGCCGTCCGGGGTCGTTTCGAATGATTCGGTGGCCAGCTGCCGGCCCACAGTGTCGATGACGGCGGCCTGGTGAAAGTCGGTGTGGGTGTCGATCCCGCCGACCACAGTTATCTCGGTTGCCTCGTTGGCTGTCATGCTCGTGGTGCTGTCCTTCCGAACCGCGCTCTGGGGAGGGGATAGCACGGGCCGGTCGGGCAGACGGACAACACAGTGATGGGACCTCTGGTCAGGCTCCTATTAAGTCACGAAAGTCCGGCTGGCCACGCGCATGATCGCCCCGGACCGACGCATCCTCGCCAGGACAACTCAACAGCGTCGGTGGATTTTTGGGTCAGGTCCGAGGCGATCACCCAGCCATCATCACTGTGGATTTTCGAACCCTTCTTGCCGCGGTCGGTCGGATTCGGCCCCGTCGGCTGTCCCCTTTGAGGGCCCGGACACTGACGGAGTCGATCGCGCACCGCGACCAGTCCAGGTCGCCTCGGGAGCCGAGTTCGTCCAGGACCAGGCGGTGGAGCTTGGCCCACACACGGGCCTCACTCCATTCGGTGAACCGGCGGAAGGCGGTCACTCCCGACAGTCCGAAGCCCGGTGGCAGTTGGTTCCAAGTGCAGCCCGAGGTGGCCACGAAGATGATCGCGGCCAGCACCTCGCGATCCCATCGGCGACGATGTCCTCCGCCCTGCGGGCGTTCCGGAGCCGGCGGAACCACCCGTTGGAACAACTCCCACAGGTCCTCCGGCGCCAACCGTTCGACAAGCACAGCAGCCATCAGGACAAATCCGGCTGATCACGAGCACTGGGCACGGTCGATAGTGGTTGTCTGCCGGCTGTCTCCCGCACTGTCCCGCCGGGCCGCGATCAGGGCCAGTACCCCGAGCACGATCAGTCCCGGTGCGCCGGAGACGGGGTAGAGGATCTGCAGCGGCACGCCGATGGCGAGCAGATACCAGCCCAGCTGTGCCGGGAGCCTGCCGGTGTCACGGGCGATGCGTTGGCTGAGTGTGCCAAGGGCGAGGAGGCCGAACCCGGCGAGGAAGAACCACATCTCGTACTCACGCTGCGGCTTTCCGGGAACGGCG
>NZ_JBHYJA010000011.1:210786-250277 GCF_042740355.1 Streptomyces sp. NPDC059010 | reverse complement strand
CGCCAGCGTTCGTCCTGAGCCAGGATCAAACTCTCCGTGAATGTGTACCCGTAATCGGGTGCAACACCACGAGAGCGGAACAGTCAGGCGGAATAAGCCCGACCGTTCACAGCGTCCTCGCTGTGTTATTTCAAAGGAACCTCGTCCCGGCCGTGATGGCCGGAGACGGGGTATCAACTAATCTGGCGTTGATTTTTGGCACGCTGTTGAGTTCTCAAGGAACGGACGCTTCCTTTGTACTCACCCTCTCGGGCTTTCCTCCGGGCGCTTCCCTTCGGTCTTGCGTTTCCGACTCTATCAGATCCTTTTCCGATCCGATTTCCTCGGTGCTTTCCAGGTTCCCGCTCTCGCGTTTCCCTTTCCGGCGATTCCGACTTTATCAGATCCTTTCGGGCCTGACCCCCAGTCAGCGGGGCTTGTCTTCGCGGCCGTTGGGCCGTTCCGACGAGTGAGACTTTAGCGGATTCCTCGCTCCCGACCTAATCGGGGCTGCGTCCTTTCGAACGCGGATTCCTCATTACGCAAATACACATGCCAATGACACGACGGCAGACAGATCGACTGTCGTCGAATGATGGTTGGTACCTGCGGAATGGCTGTCCGGGGACCGACCGGAGTCGGCGCTCACGTCGGACAACTCGGAGAACACTACGGATCGGGTCGGGGCGTGTCAACTTCACGCCGGGCGACACCCCGGGGGCGTAGCCTGGGACGCATGACGACGCGTACGTGCACCCAGCTGTGGTGGGCCGCCTGACGGCGGCCGTAGTCACGTATGCACTCAACGGCCGCCGCTTCGGCGGCCGTTCTCGTATCTCCCTCCGGAGCTCCAGGGGGTCGGCCGACCGGGACGGCGGCCTCGACCAGGAGGTGGAGAAGAGATGACGCGGGTCTTCAGTGGGGTCAAGCCGACCGGGCATCTGACGCTGGGGAACTACCTGGGGGCCATCCGGCGGTGGGCTGCCGTCGATCAGCACCAGGCCGACGCGCTGTTCTGCATCGTCGATCTGCACGCCCTGACCGTGGACCACGATCCGGCGCGGGTGCGCCGGCTCAGTCGGCAGGCGGCGACGTTGCTGCTGGCGGCTGGGCTGGATCCCGAGCTGTGCACAGTCTTCGTACAGAGTCATGTGGATGAGCACGCGCGACTGTCGTATGTGCTGGAGTGCGTGGCCACGGACGGCGAGATGCGGCGGATGATCCAGTACAAGGAGAAGGCCGCGCGGGAACGGGTGCGGGGCGGGAGTGTGCGGCTGTCGCTGCTGACGTATCCCGTGCTGATGGCGGCGGACATCCTGGCGTACGGGACCGATGAGGTGCCGGTCGGGGACGATCAGACGCAGCATGTGGAACTCGCGCGGGATCTCGCGGTGCGGTTCAACCAGCGGTACGGGCATGCGTTCGTCGTGCCCCGGGCCACTCCCCCGCAGGTCGCGGCCCGGGTCATGAATCTGCAGGATCCGGCCTCGAAGATGGGCAAGAGCGATGACTCCGGGCCGGGCATCGTCTATCTGCTCGATGAGCCGGACGTGGTGCGGAAGAAGGTCATGCGGGCCGTGACCGACAGTGGGCGTGAGGTCGTGTACGACCGGGACGCGCGGCCGGGGGTGGCGAATCTGCTGGAGATTCTGGCGGCGTGCTCGGGTGGGAACCCATCGGACCTGAGCGGTGTATATGAATCGTACGGAGCTTTGAAGTCAGCCACCGCGGAGGCCGTGGTCGAGGTCCTCAGGCCCGTGCAGGAGAGGCACAGGGAGCTGTGCGCGGATCCTGGCTATGTGGAGGGGGTGCTGCGGGATGGTGCGGAGCGGGCTCGGGCGATGGCTCGGCCGACCGTGGATGCCGCGTATCGGGCGATCGGGTTGCTGCCGGCGGCAGCTGGTGCGGATGTCGCTGCGGATATCGGGGTGACTGTCTAGGGGTGCGCTTGGGCCGCCCCTGGGCTGGGGCGGCCCCGGGCGTCACTTGTTGTTGCTGCCGGAGGCCAGTTCGCGGCTGCGGTCGCGGGCTGCTTCGAGGGCGGCGATGAGGGCGGCTCGTACGCCGTGGTTCTCAAGTTCGCGGATGGCGTTGATGGTGGTGCCGGCGGGGGACGTCACGTTCTCGCGGAGCTTGACGGGGTGTTCGCCGCTGTCGCGGAGCATCGTCGCGGCGCCGATCGCGGACTGGACGATCAGGTCATGCGCCTTGTCGCGGGGCAGGCCGAGGAGGATCCCGGCGTCGGTCATGGCTTCGACCAGGTAGAAGAAGTACGCCGGGCCGGAGCCGGAAAGGGCGGTGCAGGCGTCCTGCTGGGACTCGGGGACGCGGAGCGTCTTGCCCACGGCGCCGAAGATCTCCTCGGCGTGCGCGAGGTCGGCTTCGCTGGCGTGGCTGCCCGCGGAGATGACCGACATGGCCTCGTCGACGAGGGCCGGGGTGTTCGTCATGACTCGGACGACCGGGGTGCCCGCAGTGAGACGGGACTCGAAGAAGGAGGTGGGGATACCGGCGGCTCCGCTGATGACCAGGCGGTCGGCGGGGATGTGCGGGGCGAGCTCGTCGAGGAGGGTGCCCATGTCCTGCGGCTTGACCGTGAGGATCAGGGTGTCGGCCGTCTTGGCGGCTTCCGCGTTGGTGACCGGAGTGACTCCGTAGCGGGTGCGGAGTTCATCGGCTCGTTCCGCGCGGCGGGCCGTCACCAGGAGGTCGGCCGGGGCCCAGCCGCCGCGGATCATTCCGCTGAGCAGGGCTTCGCCGATCTTGCCGGTGCCGAGGACTGCGACTTTCTGGGTCATGGCTGGGGTGTCCTCCGGGGGTTGCGTCGTCCGGGTTCATCCTCCCACCGAGGGCCTCGTTCGAGGTGGCGTGTCCGGTGGGCGGACGGGTCCCGGTCCCGCGGCGGTCATGCCGTCCTGCGTCGCAGGGTCGCCGCGCCCAGGCCCAGGACCAGCAGGGCGCAGCCGGCCACGACCAGGGCGTCGCGGACGAAGTTGGCGGTCATGTCGGTGTGCTTGAGGACCTCGTTCATGCCGTCGACCGCGTAGGACATGGGGAGGACGTTGGAGATGGCCTCAAGGGCCGGGTGCATGTTGTCGCGGGGAGTGAAGAGGCCGCAGAGGAGGAGCTGGGGGAAGATCACGGCCGGCATGAACTGGACGGCCTGGAATTCGGAGGCCGCGAAGGCCGAGACGAAGAGACCGAGCGCGGTGCCGAGGAGCGCGTCGAGCAGCGCCACGAGCAGGAGCAGCCAGGGGCTGCCGGTGACGTCCAGGCCGAGGAACCAGAGGGCGAGTCCGGTCGCCAGGGCGGACTGGATGATCGCGAGGGTGCCGAAGGCGAGGGCGTAGCCGGCGATCAGGTCGCCCTTGCCGAGGGGCATGGCGAGGAGGCGTTCGAGGGTGCCCGAGGTGCGTTCGCGCAGGGTGGCGATGGAGGTGACCAGGAACATCGTGATCAGCGGGAAGATCCCGAGGAGGGAGGCGCCGATGCTGTCGAAGGTGTGCGGGCTGCCGTCGAAGACGTAGCGCAGCAGGAACAGCATCACGCAGGGGACGAGGAGCATCAGCGCGATGGTGCGCGGGTCGTGGAGCAGCTGGCGCAGGACCCGGTTGGCGGTGGCGGTCGTGCGGGCGGCGCTCAGGGGGCCGGTCGGGGCGGGCCGGAGCGTGCTGGTCGTGCTCGTCGTGGTCATCGCGTGGTCTCCTTCGCGCGGGCGGCGGCGACCGCCTCGTCGACCAGGTGCAGGAAGGCCGCCTCGACGGTCTCGGAGCGTGTACGGGTGCGGAGGGCGTCCGGGGTGTCGTCGGCGAGGATCTCGCCCTCGCGCATGAGGAGAAGGCGGTGGCAGCGCTCGGCCTCGTCCATGACATGGGAGGAGATGAGGAGGGTGGCGCCGCGGGAGGCGGCGATGTCGTGGAAGAGGTTCCAGAGGTCGCGGCGTAGGACCGGGTCGAGGCCGACTGTCGGTTCGTCCAGGACGAGGAGTTCGGGAGTGCCGAGGAGGGCGACCGCCAGGGAGACGCGACTGCGCTGGCCGCCGGAGAGGTTGCCGGCCAGGGCGTCGGCATGGCTGGTGAGGTCGACGTCGGTGATGACGCGGGTGACGTTCTCGTGGCGCCGGTCGGCGGCCACGTGGCCGGGGTCGAGGATCGCGGCGAAGTA
This sequence comes from Streptomyces sp. NPDC059010, assembly GCF_042740355.1. NCBI lineage: Bacteria > Bacillati > Actinomycetota > Actinomycetes > Kitasatosporales > Streptomycetaceae > Streptomyces > Streptomyces sp. NPDC059010. The sequence continues at coordinate 246,134 of NZ_JBHYJA010000011.1, read as the reverse complement.
GGCGAGGTTCTGGCGGATCGTCAGGTCGTCGTAGACGGAGGGAGCTTGGGTGACGTAGCCGATGCGGGTGCGCAGGGTGGGGTGGCCCGCGGGGCGGCCCAGGACGTCGAGGGTGCCAGTGACCTTGGCCTGGGTACCGACGATCGCTCGCATGAGGGTCGTCTTGCCACAGCCGGACGGGCCGAGCAGCCCGGTGATCTGGCCGCGGGGGACGGTGAAGTCGAGGTCGCGGAGTACTTGGCGGGTGCCGCGTACGACGGTGAGGGCCGTGGCTCGGATGGCGGGGTCGTCCGGGGGTTCGGATCGGGTGGACGAATAATTCATCATGCGGTGAATAATGCTCCGGTGGGGTTGTGCCGTCAAGCGCCGAGGGGGCGGATTTGGGGGTGTGGGGGTAGGGCGGGGCGAGGTGTGGTGGGAGGTGGGGCGGGGTGGGGGTGGTGAGAGCAGGCGGGGCGTCGGAGGGCAGTGAGTGGGTGGAGGGGGGCTGTGAGTGGAGGGGCGGTGGGCGTGGGCGGGCGTGGGCGGCCCGGGCAGGGGGATCGGCTGGTCGGGGATGGGCTGGGCGGGGGCGGGGGCCGAGAGAGGGTGGTGGGCTGAGAGGGGGCCGGGCCCCGGTGGCCGGACCGGATATTCGTCGAGGGTGTGAAGGCGCGGTTATCGCGAGGGTGTGGTGGGCACATGGATCGCCCGCCCTCGCTGGATCAGGGCGGAGGGCGGGCGTGAGGAGGGGGTGGCGTAGGCCTGTGGGCGTGGGAGGGCTGGGGTGGTGGGGAGGTCACGGGGCGGTGGCTACGAGGAGGTCCACGTCGTAGGTCTCTTCGATGATTCCGTCCGGGAAGGCCTTGAGGAGGAACTGCTTCTCCTCGGTGAGGAAGGCGGTGCTCGCCTCTGTGCCGTGGACCAGGAAGATCGAGTGGCTGCCGATGTTCGCCAGGTGTGTGTCGACGGGGACGCGGCGGCTCCAGCGGACCTTGCGGCGGGTGAAGGTGAGGTGGCCGGTGGGGTCGGCGAGGGCGGCTGGGGCACCGCTGCCGTTCTGCTCGACGGCGGGGTGGACGCCGAAGCGGCGGTCGATACGGGCCGCCTGTGCCGCGCGCCATGGGATGTCGAGCGTGGTGGTGTTCCACCAGAGGGCCAGCGCGCCGCCCGGGCGCAGTACGCGTAGGGCTTCCGGGGCCGAGTGGGCGGGGTCGGTCCAGTGCCAGGCCTGGGCGTAGGTGATGAGGTCGGCGGAGGCGGTGGCGACGGGGAGGGCGTTGCCGTTGCCTCGGACGATCGGGATGTCGGGGTGGCTGCGGCGGAACTGGGCCGCCATGCCGTCGCCGGGTTCCACGGCCAGTACGTCGGCGCCGCGCGCGTGGAGGAGGGCGGTGGCTATGCCGGTGCCCGCGCCTACGTCGATGATGCGTGCGCCGGTGAGGGGGCGGCCGGCGAGTTGCTCGATCGCGTCGAAGAGGGCGGGTGGGTAGGAGGGGCGGTTCGCGGCGTATTGGGCTGCTGCGGCGTCGAAGGAACGGGCGCGGTCGGTGTGAGAAGGGGCCGTCATATGGCCATGGTGGCTCGGGTTGGTGGCGTGTGCACCGAGTTTGCGGAGAGGTGGGGTGGAGTGCGATGAGGTGGGGTGGAGTGCGCTGAGGTGGGGTGCGATGAGGTGGAGTGGGGTGGAGCGCGGCGGCGGGTTAGGGCGCGGGAGGCTGGGGCGTATGGAGTTGGGCCGCCTGCCTGGTTCGCGTGGAGGGGCGTGTGGGCGGGCGCGTCCGGGACCGCCGGGAAGTGGGCGCCTGTTCCAGGGGCGGACAGGTCAGGCCCTATAGGTCAGGCTGACCTGTGGGTTCGGCAGGTCACGTCGGCAGGTCGGGCTGGCCTGTCAGGTCGGCAGGTCAGGCCAGATCGGCCGCGCGGCCGGGATGCGGGGTCAACGTGCCGGAGGGGCTCAGACTCTAGGCATGGCCTGGCGCGTAGGGCGGGGGCCCGCTGACCGGGACCGAGCTTGGCCGGGGTGCACGTCCTCACCGAGCCGATCCGAGCTCCTCCCTCGGCGGGAATGGGCGGGGTTGGTGCGCCGGGTCAGGCTGAAGGCAGTGGCCCTAACCGTGCGCGACAACTCTGGCGGAGTGCAGCGGTCCCTATAGATACCGCGCCGCGCCCATGACCAAGCACAGCAACCCTGCCTGTGCGCAGCGCCCTCCTGCATGTGTGCAGCAGCACGCCCTTGTCCAGGTGCAGCACACGCCTGCCCCCGTGCGGCAGCCAGCGCTATGTGGGGCAGCCCTCGCTAATTGCGGCGGCGCTTCTTCGATGGGTTGCCAGTTCGGCGGGTCGTGCGGGTCTGGTGGTGTTTGCGGGCTGCCTCGTATTCCTCGCGGTGGAGTTTCTCGCCAGGGGCCTCGATGAGGGAGCGGAGGAAGTAAGCGAGGAGGGAGCCGACGAAGCCGATCATGAGGAGGCTGCGGAGGCTGGCGTGGCGATCGGGGTCGGGGCGTTTCGTGAAGGCACCCCAGGTGTGGCGGAAGGCGAGGGCGCTGCACACCGCGAACATCACCACCACCAGGACGGTGACGAAGCTGCCGATGGCGGCGATCTGGATGCCCTCATAGGCGAAGCGCAGGACCAGGCAGGAGGCGGCCGCGGTGGCGAGGGAGCCGACGGCCACGGCGATGCGGCGGGCGGTATAGCCGTTGTCGTGGTCGACCCAGGTGGTGCCGAAGAAGCGCAGGGGCTCGGGGCGGGGGCCCGTGGAGCCCGCGGGGGTAGTCGGGGTGCCGTTCTTCTCGCTCACGCGTCGATTATGGCTCCGGTACTGCCGCGTGCTCTGTGCGGGTTCCGACGAACCGGAGTCCCGATGATGCGGGATCGGTCCAGCCCGGCCGGGATCGACCGGGACCGGCGGGGCTCCCCGGGATCGGCCAGGCCCCGCCGGGATCAGTCCAGCCCTGCCGGGTTCAGTCGAGCCCGCCGGGATCGGCCGGGATCGCCCGCGAGCAACCCAGCCCCGCCGGAACGGCCAGGGTCTGGCGGATCAACCCAGCCCCTCCAGGACCAGCCGAACCCGCCCCACCCGGACCAGCCGGGAGCAACCCAGCCCCACCAGGACCAGGCAGGACCGGGGCCAGCCAACCCCGCCCGGTCCTGCCCCGCCCTGCCCTGCCCGGTCCGGGCCAAACCGGACCGGACCGGGACCAGCCGGGCCCGTAAGGATCAGCCGAGGTCAACCTGGTCCCGCCAGTTCACCCCGCCCGGCCGGGCCTAACTCACCTCACCCGGACCAACCCACCCCCACCAGCCCCCACCCTCAAGAGCAGCGAGGGCGGACGTAGCCGTCGCTGCCTGTGTTGATGTAGGCGTCCGCGACGAACTCGCCGTCGTCGATGTTGTCCCAGATGTTCGACGTGCCGTAGGGGCCGGCGACGTTCGTGCCCGGTGTCTGGCAGTAGATCGTGACTCTGGCGCCCTCGGAGAGGACGCGGACGACCGGGTACTGGGTGCCGGGGCCCCGGCGGACGTTCAGGCGGACGCCTGGTGCGACCGGGTAGGTGCGCAGTGCGGTGGTGGTGGCCGCCTTGGCCGCCAGGGTCGTGACGACCGTGGCCTCGCCGGCGCCCTCGGCCCCGTCGGCTCTCTCGATCTCTCCAGCGCGGTCCATGGACATGAAAAACCTCCCCCGTTGATCCCCATGACTCCCATGGGGTCCCGTTGATTCCCCCAAATCACGCCAAGCACACATGTGCGTGTTTGGAACATGGAGGCTAGCAAGCCGCCTCTGTCTCGTACGAGTCATCGACTAGGCTCCGTGCGTCGCGCGCGCGGACGAACAGCACGGGGGTGGTCTCATGGCGCCACAGCAGAACGCCGGAGCGGGCGCGGAAGCGGAACTTCCCGAGTACGCCGGTCACTACCGCCTGGAGTCACGTCTGGGATCCGGCGGCATGGGCGTCGTCCATCTGGCGCGGAGCACCTCGGGCATGCAGCTCGCGGTGAAGGTCGTGCATGCCGAGTTCGCGAGAGATCCCGAGTTCAGAGGGCGTTTTCGGCAGGAGGTGGGGGCGGCCCGGAAGGTCAGCGGTGCCTTTACCGCGCCCGTCGTGGACGCCGATTCCGAGGCCGAACGGCCCTGGATGGCCACGCTGTTCATCCCCGGGCCGACGCTCTCCGACCATGTGAAGCGGAACGGGCCGATGGAACCGGCGCAGCTGCGGAGGCTGATGGCCGGACTGGCGGAGGCGCTGCGCGACATACACCGGGTCGGCGTGGTGCACCGGGATCTGAAGCCGAGCAATGTGCTGCTCGCCGATGACGGGCCGAAGGTCATCGACTTCGGTATTTCTCGGCCAAAGGACAGCGAACTGCGTACCGAGACCGGGAAGTTGATCGGTACGCCGCCGTTCATGGCGCCCGAGCAGTTCCGGCGTCCCCGGGAGGTCGGGCCGGCCGCCGACATCTTCGCGCTCGGGTCCGTGCTGGTGCACGCGTCGACGGGGCGTGGGCCGTTCGACTCCGACAGCCCTTATGTCGTCGCCTACCAGGTCGTACATGACGAGCCGGACCTGACCGGCGTACCGGCGAATCTCGCGCCGTTCGTGCTGCGGTGCCTCGCCAAGGAACCCGAGGACCGGCCCACGCCCGACGAGTTGATGCGAGAGCTGCGGTCGGTTGCGGCGTCGTACGACACACAGGCGTTCATTCCGGCGCAGCGGGCGAGCGACGAGCCGCCCAAGCCGGAGCCAGGGGTGGAGCTAAAGCCAGAGCCGGGGGCGGGGGCGACGTCTGGGGCGGGTGTGGCGGCTGGCGTCGGGGGCGAGTCCGGGCGGCCGGCTGCCGGGAGGCGGCGACGCAGGGCGCTGGCCTTCGGGGCCGGTGCCGTCGGGCTCGCTGCCGTCGTCGCGTTGGCCTCCATGCAGCTTCTTGGTGGGGAACCGGCTCCGGCGAGCAGCAGCCCGCGGACCGCGTCGGCCGGGTTCGGCGGGTGGGCTGCGGCGCCGGCGTCCAAGAAGGGCATGCCCATGTGCTCGTACGGCGCGGGCAAGGTGCTGTGTGCCCAGGGCTCGCTCGTCTTCGCGCTCGACCCGCTGGACGGCCGCCAGCTGTGGCGGCACCCGGTGAACACGTCGAACGCGGGCACGTTGGGGGTGAACGCACCGCCTGCCGCGGCGGGCGGCCTCGTGCACCCGTGGTCAGGGCAGGGCCGTCGACTGGAGGCGCTCGATCCGGCTACGGGCAAGGCGCGTTGGCAGCGGAGCGTGCCCGCGTACTACGGGCAGGAGGCCGTAGGCGGCATGGTGCTGCTCAGCGGCGCCGACGGCACGGTCACCGGTGTGGACGGCGCTTCGGGCGAGACGAAGTGGAGCCGCTCGGTGCCGGGGCACAAGGCGCCGTACTTCGTCTCCTTCGCCGGGGATCCGCTGGCGTACGCGACGAGCACATCGGACGACGGCACGAGCGGGACGAGCGGGGCGAGTACTCGGGTCACCGCGATCGATCCGGCCACGGGTGACGTGCACTGGGACGCCCGGTTGAAGGGGACGCTGAAGCCGGTCGGTGCGTCGGACGGGTCGGTCTTTCTACTCTCCGTCGACAAGGTCTACAGCGCCGCGAACGCCGTGGTCCGCTACTCCCCCGCCGACCGGACCTCGCGGCGCGTCTCGCTGCCCCGCCGGCTGCCGACGGCGCACGGCACCGTACGCGGGAACGTGGTCTATCTCGTGGGCGACACCGGTTCGCTGGTCGCCGTCGACATGGCGGCGGGCAAGCAGCTCTGGACCCTGGAGACAGCGGTACTCCGCACGTCGTCGCCGGTCACGGACGGACGGCATGTGTACGTCAGCACGCCGGACGGCCGGCTGCTCGGCGTCGACGCCCGCAGCGGACGGCTGCTGGGCCAGACACCGACCAGGCTCGGCACGGAGTCGGACCGGGTGGCGTCCGAGCTGCCGGTGCCGGTGCTCGCCGGCGGCCGGGTCTACGCCTCCGCACCCGACGGCACGGTGTTCGCGGTCGACGGACGGGACCCGTCGGCCTGGTGACACGCGAAGGGGCCGCCTCCCGAAGAGACGACCCCTGCTATCCGGGTGTCGCCACCCGGCCCGGTCAGCCACAGCGCGGGGCTCAGCCCAGCTCGGTCAGATCCCGCACCGGGCCAGGCTCAGCCCAACTCGGTCACATCCCGCACAACGCCGGGCTCAGCCCAGCTTGCTCACATCCCGCACGGCGCCCTTGTCCGCGCTGGTCGCCATCGCCGCGTAGGCGCGCAGTGCCGCCGACACCTTGCGCTCGCGGTTCTTCGGGGCGTACGCCCCGTTCAACGCCTGCTCGCGGCGGGCGAGTTCCGCATCGTCCACGAGCAACTCGATCGAGCGATTCGGGATGTCGATGCGGATCCGGTCCCCGTCCTCGACGAAGGCGATCGTGCCGCCGGACGCGGCCTCCGGGGAGGCGTGGCCGATGGAGAGGCCGGAGGTGCCGCCGGAGAAGCGGCCGTCGGTGATCAGGGCGCAGGTCTTGCCGAGGCCGCGGCCCTTGAGGAACGACGTCGGGTAGAGCATCTCCTGCATACCGGGGCCGCCCTTGGGACCCTCGTAGCGGATGACGACGACGTCGCCGTCCGTCACCTGCTTGTTGAGGATCTTCTCGACGGCCTCCTCCTGCGACTCGCAGACGACCGCCGGGCCCTCGAAGGTCCAGATGGACTCGTCCACACCCGCGGTCTTCACCACACACCCGTCGACGGCGAGGTTGCCCTTGAGGACCGCGAGGCCGCCGTCCTTGGAGTAGGCGTGCTCGGCGCTGCGGATGCAGCCGCCCTCGGCGTCCTCGTCGAGTGCCTCCCAGCGCTCGGACTGGGAGAAGGCCTCGGCGGAGCGGACACAGCCGGGGGCGGCGTGCCACAGCTCGACGGCCTTCGGCGAGGGGGAGCCGCCGCGCACGTCCCAGGTCTTCAGCCAGTCCGCCAGGGACGGGCTGTGGACCGCGTGCACGTCCTCGTTGAGCAGGCCGGCCCGGTGCAGTTCGCCCAGCAGGGCCGGGATGCCGCCGGCGCGGTGCACGTCCTCCATGTAGTACGTGCGGTCCTTGGCGACGTTGGGCGCGACCTTCGCCAGGCACGGCACCCGGCGGCTGACCTCGTTGATCTGCTCCAGGCCGAACGGGACGCCGGCCTCCTGGGCGGCGGCCAGCAGGTGCAGGATCGTGTTCGTGGAGCCGCCCATCGCGATGTCGAGGGCCATGGCGTTCTCGAAGGCCGCGAAGGTGGCGACGTTGCGCGGCAGGACCGTGTCGTCGTCCTGCTCGTAGTAGCGGCGGGTGATGTCCATGACGGTGCGGGCCGCGTCCTCGTACAGGGCCTTGCGGGCCGTGTGCGTGGCGAGGACCGAGCCGTTGCCGGGCAGGGACAGGCCGATGGCCTCGGTCAGGCAGTTCATCGAGTTGGCGGTGAACATGCCGGAGCAGGAGCCGCAGGTCGGACAGGCGTTCTCCTCGATACGGAGGATGTCCTCGTCCGAGATCTTGTCGTTCACGGCGTCGGAGATCGCGTCGACCAGGTCGAGGGTGCGGACCGTGCCGTCGACCAGGGTGGCGCGGCCGGACTCCATCGGGCCGCCGGAGACGAAGACCGTGGGGATGTTGAGCCGCAGGGCGGCGTTCAGCATGCCCGGGGTGATCTTGTCGCAGTTGGAGATGCAGATCAGGGCGTCGGCGCAGTGCGCCTCGACCATGTACTCCACGCTGTCCGCGATGAGGTCGCGGGACGGCAGGGAGTACAGCATGCCGCCGTGGCCCATCGCGATGCCGTCGTCCACGGCGATCGTGTTGAACTCGCGCGGGATGCCGCCGGCCTCGCGGATCGCCTCGCTGACGATCCGGCCCACGGGCTGCAGATGAGTGTGTCCCGGCACGAACTCGGTGAAGGAGTTCGCCACCGCGATGATCGGCTTCCGGCCGATGTCCGCACCGGGTACACCGGAGGCGCGCATAAGGGCGCGGGCGCCCGCCATGTTGCGGCCGTGGGTGACTGTGCGGGACCTCAGCTCGGGCATCGTCGCTCGCTCCTTCAGGGGACTGCAGAGAATGCGATCAGAGACTTCTGACTGCTAACGAGCGTACGCCGGTCATCCAGTGGGCGGGACAAGGTGTCCGGAATACGGGACGCATGTCTCGCGGAACAGCTGTTCCCCTGGGTCACCTGCCGGTGAGATGCCCCTGCACCACCGGCGCCACCCGGGCGATGATCTGCTCCGCGTCGGCCGACGCGATCGGCTCGATCTTGATGACGTACCGCATCATCGCGACGCCCACGAGCTGCGCGGCGGCCAGCTCGGCGCGCAGCTCGGCGTCCGGGGCGTCGATCTCGCCGGCGATACGGCGCATCAGCTGGGCGGTGACCAGCCGCCGGAAGACGGATGCCGCGGCGTCGTTGTTGACCGCGGACCGCACGATCGCGAGCAGCGGCTTGCGGGTCACCGGGTTCTCCCAGAGCCCGAAGATGGTGCGGGTCATCCGCTCGCCGACGTCGTCGAGAGGCCCTTCCAGCACCGCGTCCCGCACCTTCAGGGCGGGCGCGAAGGCGACCTCCACGGCCGCCTCGAAGACCTGCTCCTTGGTGCCGAAGTAGTGGTGCACGAGGGCGGAGTCCACACCGGCCGACTTGGCGATGCCGCGCACGGACGTCTTGTCGTAGCCGCGCTCGGAGAACTCCTCGCGGGCCGCGTCCAGGATGCGGTCGCGGGTGTCGGCGGATTCCGTACGAGGAGGGCGGCCACGGCGTCGGGAGCCGACCCCGCCCCGGCCCGAGGTGGCGTCGGTCACGGCCGGGGCACCTTCACCGCGGAGGCCAGATGGAGCCGTGTGAAGGCGAGGGCCTCGGCGAGGTCGGCCTCTCGTTCGGCGCCGGACATCGCGCGGCGGGTGTTGACCTCGATGACGACATGCCCGTCGAAGCCGGTCAGGGCGAGCCGCTCCAGCACCTCGGCGCAGGGCTGGTTGCCACGGCCGGGCACCAGGTGCTCGTCCTTGGCCGACCCTCTGCCGTCCGCGAGATGCACATGGCCCAGCCGGCTCCCCATCCGGTCGATCATCTGCAGCGCATCGGCCCGGGCGGTCGAGGTATGGCTGAGATCGATCGTGAAGTGCCGGTAGTCGTCCTTCGTCACGTCCCAGTCCGGGGCGTACGCGAGCATCTCGCGGTCGCGATAGCGCCAGGGGTACATGTTCTCCACGGCGAACCGCACGTCCGTCTCGTTCGCCATCCGCCAGACACCGGCGACGAAGTCCCGGGCGTACTGCCGCTGCCAGCGGAACGGCGGGTGCACGACGACCGTGCCGGCCCCCAGCTTCTCGGCGGCGGCCCGGGCGCGCTGGAGCTTGGTCCAGGGATCCGTCGACCACACGCGCTGGGTGATCAGCAGACACGGGGCGTGCACGGCGAGGATCGGGATCCGGTGGTAGTCACTCAGCCGCCGCAGCGCCTCGATGTCCTGGCTGACCGGGTCGGTCCACACCATGACCTCGACACCGTCGTACCCGAGGCGCGCGGCGATCTCGAAGGCCGTCGCCGTCGACTCCGGATAGACGGAGGCCGTCGACAGGGCGACCTTCGCATCCGGGATGCGCACCACTGGTTCTGCCACGAGGGACAGAGTACGGGTCGGCACAGGCCCCCGGGGCACGGATGGATACGGCCCCGCCACGCCGCACAGCGGCGCTCAGGGGCGCGAACTGGGCATATGCCGGGGGCGCAGAAGCCGGGCCGCCGGAAGGCGGTGTGGCAGGGTTCACGACCGGTGCCCCCGCGGGCCCGCAAGCCGCGTACGGCGGGAAGGGGACGTGCCGGGGGGGTGTCCGCCCGCAGCGGCGGGCGTCAAGCCACCGACAGATGATCCAGCTTCCGCAGGATCACGCCCTCCCGCAGCGCCCAAGGGCAGACCTCCAGCGTCTCCACGCCGAACAGATCCATCGCCCCCTCGGCCACCAACGCACCCGCGAGCAGCTGCCCCGCGCGCCCCTCCGAGACACCCGGCAGTTCCGCACGCTGCGCCGCGGTCATCCCGGCGAGCCGCGGAACCCAAGCCTCCAGGGACTCCCGCTTCAGCTCGCGCTGGGTGTACACACCCTCCGCGGAGCGCGCGGCACCGGCGATACGGGCCAGCTGCTTGAACGTCTTGGACGTGGCCACGACATGATCGGGCGCCCCGAACCGGCTGAATTCACCGACCGTGCGTGCGATCTGCGCCCGCACATGCCGCCGCAGAGCTCGTATGTCCTCGGAGTCCGGCGGATCTCCCGGCAGCCAGCCGGCCGTGAGCCGCCCCGCCCCCAGCGGCAGCGACACGGCCGCGTCCGGCTCCTCGTCGATGCCGAACGCGATCTCCAGGGAACCGCCCCCGATGTCCAGCACCAGCAGCTTCCCGGCCGACCAGCCGAACCAGCGGCGGACGGCGAGGAAGGTCAGCCGAGCCTCCTCCGCGCCGGTGAGAACCTGCAGCTCAACGCCGGTTTCCTCCTTCACGCGCGCGAGGACGTCATCGGCGTTGCTGGCCTCCCGCACCGCGGACGTCGCGAACGGCAGGACTTCCTCGACACCCTTGTCCTCGGCGGCCTGCAGCGCCTCATGGACGACGCCGATCAGCCTGTCGACCCCGTCGGGACCGATGGCCCCGCTGTCGTCGAGGAGTTGGGCAAGGCGCAGCTCCGCCTTGTGTGAGTGCGCGGGCAACGGGCGCGCGCCAGGGTGCGCATCCACCACCAGCAGATGCACCGTGTTCGATCCCACGTCGAGGACACCGAGTCTCATGTACGGAACGCTACTGCCACCTGGGCGGTCCTCCGTCCTCGTAGTCGCAGGTACGGACGCCGTACCCTGGTCCCGTGCCAAAGACGAAAAAGGCGAAGAACGACAAGACGGCCAAATCCGCCACGGGTTCTTCGCAGGCAAAGGCAGCCACGAAGTCGAAGAAACCCAAGAAGGGCTCCCCGCAGCCGGACGAGAAGGGGCTCGACTTCGCCCGCGCATGGGTGGAGTTCCCTGATCCGGCGGACGACGAGCAGATCTTCCGCTGCGATCTGACATGGCTGACCTCCCGTTGGAACTGCATCTTCGGCAGCGGCTGCCAGGGCATCCAGGCGGGCCGCGCGGACGACGGCTGCTGCACGCTGGGCGCGCACTTCTCGGACGAGGACGACGAGAAGCGGGTCGCCGGGCATGTGGCGAGGCTCACGCCGGAGATCTGGCAGCACCATGACGAGGGCATGGAGCACGGCTGGATCTCGGAGGACGAGGACGGCGACCGCCAGACCCGCCCCTTCAACGGCTCGTGCATCTTCCAGAACCGCCCCGGCTTCCCGGGCGGCGCGGGCTGCTCGCTGCACATCCTCGCCCTGAAGGAGGGCCGCGAGCCGCTGGAGACCAAGCCGGACGTGTGCTGGCAGCTGCCGGTCCGGCGGACGTACGACTGGATCGACCGGCCCGACGACACCCGGGTGCTCCAGGTGTCGATCGGTGAGTACGACCGCCGCGGCTGGGGCCCGGGCGGCCACGACCTGCACTGGTGGTGCACCTCGGCGACCTCGGCGCACGGCGCGGGCGACCCGGTGTACGTGTCCTACCGGCCGGAGCTGATCGAGCTGATGGGCAAGGCGGGCTACGACCGTCTGGTCGAGCTGTGCGAGGAGCGGCTGGCGTCGCAGCTGCCGTTGCTGGCACCGCATCCGGCGGATCCCGTGGACTAGCAGGGCCTGAGCGGTCCGGGCCCGGCCCCGTGGACTAGGACGTCGACGGGCTGGGTTCACCGCTGCCGCCGGACGGTGGCGGACCCCCCGGATCGGACGGGTCGGACGAGCCGGGCGCCGACGGGTCGCCGACCGTGGGGGACGGATCGGGCGACGACGGCGGCGGCTCGCTGGGCATGGGGTCGGTCGGAGCCGGGGTCGTCGGCGGTGTCGGATCGGGCTCGGAGGACGAGGGCGGCGGATCGCTGGGGGTCCCCGGACCGGTGGGATCCGTGGGGTCGGTGGGCTCGCCGGGGTACGTGGGGTCGGTCGGGTTAGGGCCGGGGTCCGGGCCGTGTCCCGGACCGGACGGGCCTGGGGCGGTGCCGTAGCCCTCGATGGAGACGACGGCGCCGGCCGGTGAGATCGCCACACGCGCGCTCCAGCGCCCGGACGGCTCGCGCAGATGGTCGACGTACACCTTGATCGTCAACGACTCGCCGGGCGCCAGCGTTCCCGCCGACCGGCTCAGATACAGCCAGTGCGCGCCGGTGGTCGCCGACCAGCGCACGGGCGTGCGCCCCGTCGCCGTCAGGGTGACGAGCGTGGTGTCACCGCTGTTCCCGGCCGACACCTCCAGGAGGCCGGCGCCCTTCCCGGCGGCACCGCCGACGCTGATGACCTCGACGGAGACTTCCGGTTCGCCGCGACTGCCGAAACGGTCCCCCTGTTCGGGGCTCGCGTTGCCGGCGTTCTCGTAGCCGCCGCCCGCCGCCGCTCCGTCGAGGCTGCCGGGGCCCTGTGCCTGGCTCGCGCCGGCCGAGTGCCCGTCGACGCCCTCGCCGGCCGGGGTGCCCCGGTAGGCGGCCCACAGGGCGAGGACCGGGGCGGCGACCACGGTGGCGACGACGGTCGTGGTGACGGCACGCGCGCGTAGCCGGTCCCGGCGGGCGGCACGATCCTTCGGGTCCATCGGGAAGCCACGCCGGTCGAAGCGCGGTACGGCGGCGCCACGCGCGCGTGAGTGATGCGCCAGTGCCTGCTGCACGGCCGGGCGCGGGGCCTGAAGGACGGGCAGCTCGGCCGGGGTGACGCTCGCGCCGGGCCAGCGGCCGGGGACCGCGCGCTCGGCGGTGCGGCGGCAGCGCGGGCAGTCGTCGACGTGCCGGACGAGCTCGCGGCGCAGGGCCGTGCCGATCACGAGCTGGTTGTCGCCGGTGAGGCGGGCGACGCTCGGGCAGACGCCGGTCTCGACGACGGCGAGGGCCGCGCGCGTGCGCTCCACCTCGCAGGCGGCGGAGGCGAGCAGTTCGCGGGCGGCGGCCGACTCCATGCCGAGGACGGCGGCGACCTCGTGGGCGGCGAGATGGTGGCGTACGGCGAGTTCGAGGGCCTCGCGCTGTTCCGGGGTGGTGCCTGCGGCCTCCGGCCAGGCGAGCAGGGCGAGTTCGCGGCGCCGCTGCTCCTGGACCTCCTCGGCGACGGACGGCCCCTCGGCCCGCGTGCCCGTCTGCCGATGGGCGCCGTGCCGGCTCGCCGCGTGGCTGCCCTGACGTTTCTGCTTGGCCTCGGCCAGCTTGCGCAGACACGCCCAGCGGGCCAGCGCGTACAGCCAGGGACGCCGGTCCGCGGCGGCCTCCGGCACCCGCTGCCCGCGTCGCTCGGCGAGCGCAAGGGCGTCACCGAGGGCGGCGGTCGCGTCGTCGTGGTCGCACAGGACGGACAGGCAGTAGGTGAACAGCCCGTCCAGATACGGCTCGTAGCGCGCCGGCGGCCGCTGCGCCACCGTATGCGCCGCCGCACGATCACGCGCCTCCCGGTGCGCTCGATGGGCGCCGGCGGTGCGGGTCGAGATTTCCGGACTGCTGCTCATCATTCGTGGACCGTAGGGGGCCTGGCGTGGCGCCTTCTTCCCGCTTGAGCAGTTTTAATCCATACGGGTGAAACGATCCCTCAATCGGGGACAGGAACCCCGAATTCCGTGGCTTGTGCATGACGAGACGGAGGCCGCGACCGCATGCCGTACGGCGTTGTCAGTGGGCTCCGTTACGGTTCTTCGCATGGCTGCCCGTACCAAGACCACGAAGGACCGCCCGTCCTACCGCTGCACGGAGTGCGGCTGGCAGACGGCCAAGTGGCTCGGCCGCTGCCCCGAGTGCCAGGCGTGGGGGACGGTCGAGGAGTACGGCACGCCCGCGGTCCGTACGACGACGCCGGGGCGGGTCACCAATTCCGCGGTGCCCATCGGGCAGGTCGACGGACGGCAGGCGACCGCGCGGACCACCGGCGTGCCCGAACTGGACCGGGTGCTCGGCGGCGGGCTGGTGCCGGGCGCGGTGGTGCTCCTCGCGGGAGAGCCCGGCGTCGGCAAGTCCACCCTGCTGCTGGACGTGGCCGCCAAGTCGGCGAGCAACGAGCACCGCACGTTGTACGTCACGGGTGAGGAGTCGGCCAGCCAGGTCCGCCTGCGCGCCGACCGTATCGGCGCCCTCGACGACCATCTCTACCTCGCCGCCGAGACCGACCTGGCCGCCGTGCTGGGCCACTTGGACGCGGTGAAGCCCTCGCTGCTCATCCTCGACTCCGTACAGACGGTGGCCTCCCCCGAGATCGACGGGGCGCCCGGCGGCATGGCCCAGGTCCGGGAGGTGGCCGGGGCGCTGATCCGGGCGTCCAAGGAGCGCGGGATGTCCACCCTCCTTGTGGGACACGTCACCAAGGACGGCGCCATCGCCGGCCCGCGTCTCCTGGAGCACCTCGTGGACGTGGTGCTCCACTTCGAGGGCGACCGGCACGCGCGCCTGCGTCTCGTACGGGGCGTCAAGAACCGCTACGGCGCGACGGACGAGGTCGGCTGCTTCGAACTGCACGACGAGGGCATCACGGGCCTCGCCGACCCGAGCGGACTCTTCCTGACCCGTCGTGCCGAGCCGGTCCCCGGCACCTGTCTGACGGTCACCCTGGAGGGCCGCCGCCCCCTGGTCGCCGAGGTCCAGGCGCTCACCGTCGACTCCCAGATCCCCTCGCCCCGACGTACGACGTCCGGTCTGGAGACCTCGCGCGTCTCGATGATGCTGGCCGTCCTGGAGCAGCGCGGCCGGATCAGCGCGCTCGGCAAGCGGGACATCTACTCCGCGACGGTCGGCGGAGTGAAGCTCTCCGAGCCCGCCGCCGACCTCGCCGTCGCCCTCGCACTGGCCTCCGCCGCCAGTGACACACCTCTCCCCAAGAACCTCGTCGCGATCGGCGAGGTGGGCCTCGCGGGCGAGGTCAGACGGGTCACGGGCGTGCAGCGCAGGCTGGCCGAGGCGCACCGGCTGGGCTTCACGCACGCGCTCGTGCCGGGCGACCCGGGCAAGATCCCTTCCGGTATGAAGGTGCTGGAAGTGGCCGACATAGGAGACGCCCTCCGGGTCCTTCCGCGCTCGCGTCGCCGAGAGGCCCCACGGGACGACGAGGACCGCCGGTAGACTTTGCCCTGGTCTCGCCCGTCCGTACGAACAGAATGTGCGAAACGGGAGCGCCCCAGAACCTGCGACCGGAGGAGTGCAGTGGCAGCCAACGACCGGGTAGCAGCTCCCGGAAAGTCCGGTGGGAGTGCCGGTTCCGATGGCCTGATGCGCGCCTCACTGAGTGCCGTGGCTCCCGGCACGGGCCTGCGCGACGGGCTGGAGCGGGTGCTCCGCGGCAATACCGGCGGGCTCATCGTGCTCGGCTTCGACAAGACCGTCGAGGCGATGAGTACGGGTGGTTTCGTCCTGGATGTCGAGTTCACGGCGACGCGGCTGCGGGAGCTGTGCAAGCTCGACGGCGGCATCGTGCTGTCGTCCGATCTGTCGAAGATCCTGCGCGCGGGCGTGCAGTTCGTGCCCGACGCGACGATCCCGACGGAGGAGACGGGCACCCGGCACCGTACGGCGGACCGGGTCAGCAAGCAGGTCGGCTTCCCGGTCGTCTCGGTGTCGCAGTCCATGCGTCTGATCGCCCTCTACGTCGACGGCCAGCGGCGCGTCCTGGAGGACTCCGCGGCGATCCTGTCCCGCGCCAACCAGGCCCTGGCGACCCTGGAGCGCTACAAGCTCCGCCTCGACGAGGTCGCGGGAACGTTGTCAGCGCTGGAGATCGAGGACCTGGTGACGGTCCGCGACGTCTCGGCGGTCGCGCAGCGCCTGGAGATGGTGCGCCGTATCGCCACCGAGATCGCCGAGTACGTGGTGGAGCTGGGCACCGACGGGCGGCTGCTGGCCCTTCAGCTGGACGAGCTGATCGCCGGTGTGGAGCCCGAGCGGGAGCTCGTGGTGCGTGACTACGTCCCCGAGCCGACGGCCAAGCGGTCCCGCACGGTCGACGAGGCGCTGTACGAGCTGGACGCCCTCACCCACGCCGAGCTCCTAGAAATGTCCACGGTGGCACGGGCGTTGGGCTACACCGGCTCGCCCGAGGCGCTGGACTCGGCGGTCTCCCCGCGCGGCTTCCGGCTGCTGGCCAAGGTGCCGCGGCTGCCCGGGGCGATCATCGATCGGCTGGTCGAGCACTTCGGGGGGCTGCAGAAGCTGCTCGCCGCCAGCGTGGACGATCTGCAGACCGTGGACGGGGTCGGCGAGGCCCGGGCGCGCAGCGTGCGGGAGGGGCTGTCGCGGCTGGCGGAGAGCTCGATTCTGGAGCGGTACGTCTAGGCAGTACGTCTGGGCGGTACGTCTGGCTGGTGAGCCGCGTCCCGCTAGTCGTTCTCCAGGACGAACGACGTCTGTGCCATGCCGAAGCCCGGGGTCTTCGCCTCCACCAGGTAGGTGCCTGCCGCGGCCACTCCCGCGCTGGGCGTCGCGCACTGGGGGGCGCTCGCCTTGCGGTCCCACTCCACCGTGTAGGTGATGCTGGACCCGGCGGGCACGCGGAAGGGCAGGCTGGCGGCGACGTCGGGGCAGTCGGCGGAGGACCAGAAGGCGTCCTCGGCGCCCGCCTTGGTGACCGTCACCACCGCGTTCTTCGGGCCGAGATCGACCTTGCAGTCGTAGGTGGACGTGTTCGTCGCGGTCAGCAGCAGGGCGGGCGTGTCGCCCGGCGCGTACGAGTTGTCCCGGCTCTTCACCGCCACCTTCACCTGGCCGGCGACGCAGCCGGGCAGTGAGGAGTCCGCCGCGACCGTGTCACCCGCGCCGACACCGCTGCCCGAGCCGCCGCCCGCGGAGCCGCTGCCCGAGCCGCCGGAGTCCCCGGAGCCGCTGCCGTCCCCGGAGCCGTCGCCGGACCCCGAACCACTGGAGGCACCGCTGCCGGGCGACTCGTCCCGTCCGCCCGGGGCCTGACTGATCGCCGGCCCGGAGCCGGACGGACCCGGCGTGATCGTCGAGGGTGCGGGATTCTTGCCGTCGGACCCGCCCGCCTTGTTCTTGCCGCCTCCACCGCCCGATACGAGCACCCAGGTGGCCAGCAGCGCCAACAGGGCGACCACAGACAGCATTACGGCCCTCCGACGCCAGTAGATGGAGGAGGGAAGCGGCCCGACCGGATTGCGCAGAGATCCCACGGCGCAAACTGTACGAGAGATCCGCGGGTTAGCTGGCTCCACCCGCCGCCCAGAGCCGCAACTTTTCCGGATCATCATCCCGGAAACCACCCGGAGGCCTCCGCCGCTCCCCTGTCCTCCGTCAGGGGCGGCACCTGCCGATCGCAGGATGTGACGGTATCGGCCGGGCGCCTACGGTCCGTGACCATGGGCTTCGAGGACACCGAGCTGTATCGCGGCATCACCGACTTCGCCCACGGCACCCCAACGTGGGTACAGCACGCCGCCGGGATATGGACGGGGGCCGGACTGCTGCTGTTCGCCGCGCTGTTCGTCGCCGCGTGGGGGCCGGCCAGGCGTGACAGCACCCGGGCGTTCGCGATCGCGGCCCTTGCACCTCTGGCCACGGCTGTGGCGTATGTCTGCAGTGAGGTGCTCAAGTCCGTTGTCACACTGGAACGTCCGTGCCGGGCGGTACCGGATGCGACCACAGCACTGAGCGCCACGATCGCCGCCTGCTCCGGGCTCGCGGCCGAGGCGGCCGTCGCTGCCGCACACCGGCCCGCACCATCGCCTCGATCACCATGGGAACTCCGGGTCCGTGGAAGGGCGTTGGGAATGGTGTCGGGAAGAGGATCGGGAAGTACCTTCGGAGAGACCGGCCCTGGGGATCATGTCCTTGTCGATCAGCCACCCCTCGCCGCCGACGCAGAGCCTGAAGTGGTCGGCGGAGACGAGGAGTTCGCCGCCCGCACAGTAGTAGCGGCAGTCGCTGCCCTTCGGGGTGGCGACGGTACGGCCGGGCAGGTCCCGGCGAGGGAGCGGGCGGCGTCGCCGAGCGCGTGCTGTTCCGGATGGTCCGCGAGGCCCTGACGGCCGACGGGACGGCGGTCACGGTGACGCCCCGAAGACCGCCCCGGCCACGTTCCATCCGGACGACGCCACAAGCCGGGGACTGGGCGCCACTGCTGCCGATCGTCAGGTGCCGTGGCCTCTTCGGACGTGCCGTGGCCTCTTCGGGACGTGCCGTGGCCTCTTCCAGGCGGGCCCCCGGGGGCCGGAAACCACCCCGTCCCGAAGTCGCAAAACGCACGGCCACCGCCACCTACCCACCCCGCCGCCCCCAACATGGCAGGATCGGAAAGCCATGACTGCGCCCACGAAACCCTCCGCCAGCAGCCCCGCCAAGGCCCCCTCCGGCTCCCCCCGCGGAGAGGACCTGCACAGCCCGGTCGTCGACTGGTTCGACGACAACGCCCGCGACCTCCCCTGGCGGCGCCCCGAGGCGGGCCCCTGGGGGGTGATGGTCAGTGAGTTCATGCTGCAGCAGACGCCGGTGAACCGCGTCCTGCCCGTCTACGAACAGTGGCTCACCCGCTGGCCCCGCCCCGCCGACCTCGCCAAGGACGCCCCCGGCGAAGCCGTACGCGCCTGGGGCCGGCTCGGTTACCCGCGCCGCGCGCTGCGGCTGCACGGCGCCGCCGTCGCCATAGCGGAACGGCACGGCGGGGACGTACCGACCGACCACGCCCAGCTGCTCGCGCTGCCCGGCATCGGCGAGTACACGGCGGCCGCCGTGGCGTCCTTCGCGTACGGCCAGCGGCACCCCGTGCTGGACACCAACGTCCGCCGGGTGCTGGCCCGCGCCGTCACCGGTGTGCAGTACCCGCCGAACGCCACCACCGCCGCCGAGCGCAAGCTCGCCCGGGCCCTGCTCCCCGACGACGAGGGCACCGCCGCCCGCTGGGCCGCGGCCTCCATGGAGCTCGGCGCGCTGGTGTGCACCGCCAAGAACGAGTCGTGCCACCGCTGCCCGATCGCCGCCCTGTGCGCGTGGCGGCTCGCGGGCAAGCCGGAGCACGACGGTCCGCCGCGCCGCGGCCAGACGTACGCCGGAACGGACCGGCAGGTGCGGGGCAAGCTGCTCGCCGTACTGCGCGAGGCCCACGCGCCCGTACCGCAGGCGGCCCTGGACCGGGTGTGGCACGAGCCGGTGCAGCGCGCCCGCGCCCTGGACGGTCTGGTCGCGGACGGTCTGGTGGAGCCGCTGCCGGGCGGGACGTACCGGCTGCCACTGACCTGACCCACAGTCACATCACAGGCGCGGCGGCTCTGCAACACCGTTACACAGCAGACGTACGGCTCTCGCATGGCCGCCACGCCAACAAATCACCCCATACCGACACCAACCGCGCCTCCGATTTATCCCTTTCCTGCTTCCGTTACACAACCGACGGACAGCCGAGCGCTAGCCGAAGGCTGCTTCGGACAGCCCCGTGACAACGCCTCCGTAGCTTCTTTTCCGTACCCGACAGGCGGGGACGACTACGAAGCACAGGCAGTGGACCGACGGCGAACGAGCCGGCCGGGACGGGGAATCGGAGGCGGTCAACATGGCGCAGGGCGAGGTGCTCGAATTCGAGGAGTACGTCCGCACCCGGCAGGACGCGTTGCTGCGCAGCGCGCGCCGACTGGTCCCGGACCCGGTGGACGCACAGGACCTGCTGCAGACGGCGCTGGTGCGGACGTACCACCGCTGGGACGGCATCGCCGACAAGCGGCTCGCGGACGCCTACCTCCGCCGCGTGATGATCAACACGCGGACCGAGTGGTGGCGGGCGCGCAAGCTGGAGGAAGTGCCCACCGAGCAGCTCCCGGACGCCTCGGTCGACGACTCCACCGAGCAGCACGCGGACCGCGCCCTGCTGATGGACATCATGAAGGTGCTGGCTCCCAAGCAGCGCAGCGTCGTGGTGCTGCGACACTGGGAGCAGATGTCCACGGAGGAGACGGCCGCGGCCCTCGGCATGTCGGCCGGAACGGTCAAGAGCACGCTGCACCGGGCGCTCGCCCGGCTCCGCGAGGAGCTGGAGAGCCGCGATCTGGACGCACGCGCGCTGGAGCGTGAGGAGCGGGAGCGTTGCGCGGCCTAGGCACGACAGCGGGCGGCACCGGGCACACGGACAGGGGTGGCAGGCGCACGGACCGGAGTGACAGGGACACCGACGGGGAGTCCGAGGAACTCGGGGTGATCGGAGCGTCCGGGCGGACCAGATCCGACCGCCCCGGAACCGCACCTGTCCGGGGGAACCTCCAGGCGGCGTTCACGGCGATGGCCGTGGTCGTCGCCCTCGCCCTTTTCGCCTCCGCGTGCGGCACCGGCGGTACCGGAGCGCGTGACGAGGGACCGGCGCACGCCGACGCCGTGGGCGGCGCGGGAGCCGCGAAGTCACTCGCGCCCGCGGCCACGCCCTCCGCCTCGGCCGCCCCGGACCCGACGCAGGCCGTCCGGCTGGTCAAGGCGGACCCCGTGGTCTCGTCGGAGGTCAAGCGCGAGCTGAAGCCGTGCGTCTCCGACGGCTATCCCGTCGACGTGTCGTACGGCGAGCTCACCGGCGCGGACGCGGAGGACATCGTGGTCAACGTCCTGTCCTGCGGTGATCAGGTGGGGGTCGCCTCTTATGTGTACCGGGAGCAGGACGGCGAGTACCGCAATGTGTTCAAGGCCGAGGAACCTCCGGTCTACGCGGAGATCGACCGCGGATACCTGGTGGTGACCGAGCAGGTGTACGCCAAGGACGACGCGCTGTCGAACCCGTCCAGCGAGAACGTGATCTCATACAAGTGGATCTCCGGCCACTTCATACTGAAGGACCGCACACGCACCGAGTACGGCGACCTCGGCGGAGGTGACGACTCGGCGGCGACCGAGGGCTGAGGGTCGGCGGGGCCCGAATGAACGCGCCGCCCGACCCACGCGTCCTCTGAGTGGACACTGTCCTTGCACGACCCTTGCAGCACCCGCCCTTGCAGCAACGCGCAACCCCGAGAAACACACGGCAGACGAGGACAGAGAGCACCGGGATGGCAGACCAGACCCACGTTCTGTTCGTCGAGGACGACGACGTCATCCGCGAGGCCACCCAACTCGCCCTGGAGCGGGACGGCTTCGCGGTCACCGCCATGCCCGACGGGCTGTCGGGCCTGGAGGCGTTCCGGACGAACCGGCCGGACATCGCGCTGCTGGACGTGATGGTCCCGGGCCTGGACGGGGTCAGTCTGTGCCGTCGTATCCGGGACGAGTCGACCGTGCCGGTGATCATGCTGTCGGCGCGCGCCGACTCGATCGACGTGGTGCTGGGCCTGGAGGCGGGCGCGGACGACTATGTGACCAAGCCCTTCGACGGTGCCGTCCTGGTCGCACGGATCCGCGCCGTGCTGCGCCGCTTCGGGCACGCGAGCGGCCCCGACCGGGCGGAGGAGGCCGACCCGGCCGCCGACGGCGCGGTGCTGACCTTCGGCGACCTGGAGATCGACACCGAGGGCATGGAGGTACGCAAGGACGGGCAGCCGGTGGCGCTCACGCCGACCGAGATGCGGCTGCTGCTGGAGTTCTCCTCGGCACCGGGCACGGTGCTGTCGCGGGACAAACTGCTGGAGCGCGTGTGGGACTACGGCTGGGGCGGTGACACCCGGGTCGTCGACGTCCATGTGCAGCGACTGCGGCAGAAGATCGGCCAGGACCGTATCGAGACGGTCCGTGGTTTCGGCTACAAGTTGAAGGCCTGAGCGAGGCTGGCATGACGGGGATGTTCAGACGCCCGGCGGCGTCCGGCGCGGGGAGAGTCGAACTCACGGACCCGGCGGAGATCGCGGGCCCCGGGGTCGGTGTCCGGATGGGCGCCGGCACGGGAGGGCGTGCGGATGGTCGTGCAGGAGCGCGCATGAGCCGGCGCAGAAACAGCCGTATCGCCATCCGTACGGGTCTGCGGTGGAAGCTGAGCGCGGCGATCGCGCTGGTCGGCGCGCTCGTGGCGATCGTGCTGAGCCTGGTCGTGCACAACCAGGCCCGGGTCTCGATGCTGGACAGCGCGCGCGACCTCGCGGACGAGCGCGTCCAGATCGCGCAGCGCAGCTTCGAGCAGTCCAAGCGGCTGAACTTCCCCAACGCCACGATCGACGACCCGGAGCTGCCGCCGGCTTTGCGGGACAAGGTCGAGGAGGGCCGGCGGGGGACGTATGTGACGGACACGCCGAGCGGGGCGCCCGACATCTGGGCGGCCGTACCGCTCAACAACGGGCATGTGCTGTCGCTGCGCACCGGCTGGACCGACCGCAGTGAGCAGATCCTCAACCGCCTCGACCAGGCCATGATCATCGGATCCATCTCGGTCGTCCTCGGCGGCAGCGCGCTCGGTGTGCTCATCGGCGGGCAGCTGTCGCGCCGGCTGCGCAAGGCGGCAGCCGCGGCGAACCAGGTCGCGAGCGGCGAGCCGGACGTGCGCGTGCGGGACGCCATCGGGGGTGTCGTACGGGACGAGACCGACGACCTCGCGAGCGCGGTGGACGCCATGGCGGACGCGCTGCAGCAGCGGCTGGAGGCGGAGCGCCGGGTCACGGCGGACATCGCGCACGAGCTGCGTACACCGGTGACCGGTCTGCTGACGGCGGCCGAGCTGCTGCCGCCGGGCCGGCCCACCGAGCTGGTCCTGGACCGGGCGAAGGCGATGCGCACGCTGGTGGAGGACGTCCTGGAGGTGGCCCGGCTGGACAGCGCCTCGGAGCGGGCCGAGCTGCAGGACATCATGCTGGGCGAGTTCGTCAGCCGGCGGGTCGCGGCGAAGGACCCCGCCATCGAGGTGCGGGTCGTCCACGAGTCGGAGGTCATGACCGACCCGCGTCGGCTGGAGCGGGTGCTGTTCAACCTGCTGGCCAACGCCGCGAAGCACGGCAGGACGCCCATCGAGGTCACCGTCGAGGGCCGGGTCATCCGGGTCCGCGACCACGGCCCCGGTTTCCCCGAGGACCTGCTCGCCGAGGGCCCCAGCCGCTTCCGTACCGGCAGCAGTGACCGCGCGGGCCACGGCCACGGTCTCGGCCTGACGATCGCCGCAGGTCAGGCCCGGGTGCTGGGCGCCCGGCTGACCTTCCGCAACATCCGCCCGGCGGGCGCCCCGGACCATGTCCCGGCGGAGGGCGCGGTGGCCGTCCTCTGGCTCCCGGAACACGCGCCGACCAACACGGGGAGCTATCCGATGCTGCCGTAGCGGCAACCGGCCGGCAGGGGCGCTCAGCCGAACGACTTGGAGAAGTCGAGCTCCTCGCTCCGCTCGGTCAGCGAGTACCAGTTGCCGTTGTCGTCACGGAAGATCGCCTCGATGCCGTACGGCCGCTCCTGAGGCTCCTGGACGAACTCCACCCCGCGCGACCTGAAGGTCTCGTAGTCCCCCCGGCAGTCGTCGGTCCGGAACGCCCCGGCCCCGATGACCCCCTTCCCGACGAGCTTCTTCAGCGCCTCGGAGGACTCCGGGTCGAGCCCCGGCCCGTCCAGGCTCATCAGCGCCAGCTCGACATCCGGCTGATCCTTGGCGCCCACGGTGACCCACCGCATCTCGCCCATGGAGAGGTCGTTGCGCACCTCGAAGCCGATCTTCTCCGTGAAGAACGCCTTGGTGCGCTGCTGGTCGAACGTCCATACGGTGGTGATGCCCAGGCCCTTGATCATGCCTCTGCTCTCCTGCTCTGCCGTGCGGCTGCTGCGGCTGCGGTTCCTTGCCGTCACGTTAGGCAGGGGGCGGGTCAGGGCGCTTCTCCAGAGTTGCTCTCCTGCTCGTCCCGCCGCCGAAAGCCCCCGGCCCACAACATCGCGTAGCACCCCGGTATCAGCGCGGCCCCGCGCCCGACATGCTTCTCCCGGTACTCGCTCGGCGTCAGCCCGGTGCGCGTCTTGAACTTCGCCGAGAACGTGCCGAGGCTGCTGAACCCGACCAGATGGCAGATCTCGGTGACGGTCAGATTGGCGCCCCGCAGATACTCCTCGGCCCGCTCGATCCGCCGATGCGTCAGATACTGCCCCGGCGTCTCGCCGTACGCCGCCTTGAACACCCGTACGAAGTGATACCGCGAGTACCCGGCCCGCCCGGCTACGGCCCCCAGGTCGAGCCCCGGATCGGCCCACTCCCGATCCATGACGTCCTTGGCCAGCCGCAGCTGGCGCACCCTGTCCATGTTCCCGATGGTGGCACGCCCCACTGACATCCCAACGGTGACGTCGGGGCGCAGGACCAAGGCGGAGGCCCCCGGGTCGCCAGAGCAACCCGGGGGCCTCCGCCCACCTCACGACCTCGGACGGACTCAGACGGCCTCGACGACCGCCGCCTTCACCGCCGCGCCGTCCCCGGCCCCGTCCTCCTTGGGTCCCGCCCCCTTGAGCGGGACCTCCTTCACGAACAGGGCCGCCACCAGCGCCAGCACGGCGACCCCGGCCCCCAGCAGAAACGCCCCGTGCGTCCCCGCCGACACCGCGTGCCGGTACGCCCCCGCCAAGGCCTCCGGCAACTTCTCCAGACTCGCCGCATCCAGCTGCGCGGACTGCTCGGTCACCTTCGCCCCCAGCGCCCCGCTGCGCTCGGACATGACCTCCTGGACCCGGCTGTTGAACAAGGCCCCCATGATCGCGACCCCGAACGACGACCCGAGCGTCCGGAACAGCGTGGTGGACGAGGACGCGACGCCCATGTCCTTCATCTCGACGCTGTTCTGCGCGACCAGCATGGTGATCTGCATCAGACAGCCCATACCGAGCCCGACGACGGCCATGTAGACACCGGAGGTGAACCTGCTGGTCCCGGTGTCCATCAGCGACATCAGATACAGCCCGACGACCATCAGCGCACCGCCGACGATCGGGAAGGCCTTGTAGCGCCCGGTGTTCGTGGTCACCCGCCCGGCCACCATCGACGTCACGAGCATCGCCCCGAGCATCGGCAGGAGCAGCAGCCCGGAGTTGGTGGCGGACGCCTTCTGCACCGACTGCTGGTACAGCGGCAGGAACAGCGTCGCACCGAACATCACGAACCCGGTGATGAACCCGATGAGGGACATCAGCGTGAAGTTCCGGCTACGGAAGATGTGCAGTGGAACCACCGGCTCCGCGGCCTTGGTCTGCCAGAACACAAACCCCACCAGGGCCGCCACACCGATCCCGATGAGCTCCATGATCATCGTGGACGTCCAGGCGTACTCCGTACCGCCCCACGTGGTCACCAGCACGATCGCGGTGATCCCCACGGTCAGCAGCGCCGCCCCCAGATAGTCGATCCGCGCCTGCGTCCGCTTCTTCGGCAGATGCAGGACCGCGCTGATCGCGGCGAGCGCGACGACACCGAGCGGCAGGTTGATGTAGAAGGACCAGCGCCAGCCCCAGTTGTCGGTGATGGTGCCGCCGACCAGCGGCCCGCCGATCATCGCGAGCGCCATCACGCCGGCCATCATGCCCTGGTACTTGCCCCGCTCCCGCGGCGGAATGAGATCACCGATGATCGCCATGACGCCGACCATCAGACCGCCGGCGCCCAGTCCCTGCACGGCCCGGAACGCGATCAGCTGCCCCATGTCCTGGGACATACCGCTCAGCGCGGACCCGATCAGGAACAGCACGATCGACGACATGAAGACGCCCTTGCGCCCGTACATGTCGCCGAACTTGCCCCACAGCGGGGTGGAGGCGGCGGTCGCCAGCGTGTACGCCGTCACGACCCAGGACAGATGCTCCAGCCCGCCCAGATCCCCCACGATCGTCGGCATCGCGGTGCCCACGATCATGTTGTCGAGCATGGCCAGCATCATCGTGATCATCAGCGCGAGCAGCACGACCCGCATGCTTCTGGGCTGTTGCCCGGCCGGCTCCTCCGCGCCTGGACCAGCTGCCTGTATGTCCGCCATGACTCCCACTCCCCCGGCTTCCCGCCGCTACTTACTTGCCGCCCGGCTAGTTGTCTACACTCAGGGAAGGTAGATGCGTAACTAGCCGGGCGTCAAGTAAGTTTTCTGGAAAGCCGAGGCGTACGAGGATGGGTGGCACCATGGACGGCACCAAGCAGCGGCGCCGCGGGGACACCCGCCAGCGCATCCAGGACGTAGCGCTCGAACTCTTCGCCGAGCAGGGCTACGAGAAGACCTCCCTGCGCGAGATCGCCGAGCGCCTGGACGTCACGAAGGCGGCCCTGTACTACCACTTCAAGACCAAGGAAGAGATCATCGTCAGCCTCTTCGAGGATCTGACGAAACCGATCGAGGAACTGATCGAGTGGGGCAAGCAGCAGCCGCACTCACTGGCCACGAAGCAGGAGATCGTACGCCGCTACAGCCAGGCCCTGACCGAGGCGGCACCGCTGTTCCGCTTCATGCAGGAGAACCAGGCGACGGTCCGCGAACTGAGCATCGGCGAGATGTTCAAGAGCCGCATGGTCGGCATGCGGGACATCATCATCGACCCGGACTCCGACCTGGTCGGCCAGGTCCGCTGCATCAGCGCGCTGTTCACCCTGCACGCCGGGATGTTCCTGCTGCAGGACCTCGAAGGCGACCCCGAGGACAAGCGCAAGGCTGTCCTTGAGGTCGCCACGGATCTGGTCACCCAGGCGCACCAGGGCGCCTGAGAGCGGCTCGGTGACTCAGATCTTCAGACCCTTGGCCCGCAGAAAGGCCACGGGGTCGACAGCGGAGCCGTAGTTGGAGGTCGTACGGATCTCGAAGTGCAGGTGCGGCCCGCTGGAGTTACCGGTGTTGCCGGACCGGGCTATGTGCTGACCGGTCTTGACGACCTGGCCGACCTTCACGTCGATGCGCGACAGATGGGCGTACTGCGTGAAGGTCCCGTTGCCGTGCTTGACGACTATGGCGTTGCCGTACGCCGGACCGTCACCGGCGCCGTTGCCGCCGGCCTTGACGACGGTGCCGCCGTGCGCGGCCATGACCTGGGTGCCGCTCGGCACGGCGAAGTCCTGCCCGCTGTGGGTGGACTGCCACCTGGCACCGGCCTGCGCGAAGCTGGCGCTCTTCGTGTACTTCTTCACCGGGCTGACCCAAGAGGCGGCGGCCTTCTTGACCGCGGCCTTCTTCACCGCGGCGCTCTGCGCCTGCACGGCGGTGGAGACACCGGTGGCGGAGGTCATCTCAGCGGCGACCGCGCCCCCGGCGCCCAATACGACCGAGGCCCCCAGGCCGGCGGCCAGCACAGCGGCACGGGTGCGGAAGGTGGACGTACGGGCGGAACGGAAGGAAAAGCGCGGGGACATGCGAAACCTCATGGGGACGACGACAGAGAGAACCACCCGACGCACAGGCACTCGCCGGATGGCCATCCCTTGGTAACCCTCGTCCCCCCAAACCCCAAAACCCCTTTTCTACGACGGAAGCTAGTACTCCGCCGCAAAAATCCCTGCATCTTGACAGAGCCCTCATTAGGGACGAACCAGCGCGAACACCAAAATTCGCCGCAACTTATCTGCCGTTACGCCCCTTTTGCCCGCAGCGCTGTTTCCACTATTCCCTCTAGTAACGGACAAATCGCCTGTGCGGCATGTCACCGCCCAGCGCAATCGGAAGACCCCGGAATGTGACGGGCACTACGCCCCCCTTCCGCCTTTGCGTAACCAATCCCGTCATGAGTCTGTGAGCGACGCCTCAACGTGAACTACCGTCCGGTAACCCGCTGGTTCCCCACCAGCCACCCACGCACACGAACATGCACGCGACAACCCAGCGCACGTGACGTGAGAGGACCCCCCACATGACGCTTCGCCCCTGGGCGCACCGCATCGCGGTCAGCACCGCCTCCGCGGCCGCCCTCGTGGCCCTCGCGGTCCCCGCCGAAGCAGCGACGACCGCGACGAGCGCCTCCACCGCCACCACTGCGGCAGCCACGGCATCCGCGGCGGATGTCGACTACGCGACCTGGCAGAAGGACTGCCAGGCGGTGATGAACCAGGCGCTCCCCGATCTGAAGCAGCGGATCGCGAACACCAAGCCGGGTGAGAAGCAGGCGATCGTCTTCGACATCGACAACACCACCCTGGAGACGGACTTCGGCTTCAGCTACCCGCAGCCGGCCAACAAGCCGGTCCTGGACGTCGCCAAGTACGCCCAGGAGCACGGCGTCTCCCTGTTCTTCGTGACCGCCCGCCCGGGCATCATCGCCCCGGTGACCGACTACAACCTCAAGCACGTCGGCTATCAGGTCTCCGGCCTCTATGTGCGCAGCTTCGGCGACCTCTTCAAGAACGTCGCGGACTACAAGACGGCCCAGCGCGTGGACATCGAGAAGAAGGGCTTCACGATCATCGCGAACATCGGCAACAGCGCCACCGACCTGTCGGGCGGCCATGCCGAGAAGACGTACAAGCTGCCTGACTACAACGGGCAGTTGTCGTAATCCCCGCCGC
Source organism: Streptomyces sp. NPDC059010 (assembly GCF_042740355.1). Taxonomy (NCBI): domain Bacteria; kingdom Bacillati; phylum Actinomycetota; class Actinomycetes; order Kitasatosporales; family Streptomycetaceae; genus Streptomyces; species Streptomyces sp. NPDC059010. The sequence goes on along the minus strand of NZ_JBHYJA010000011.1, from coordinate 217,703 downwards.
CGTACGGCGGCATGCCAAAGGGGCCGGTGCTCGCAAGCACCGGCCCCTTTCAGCTGGTGAGGCTTACGCCTCCTTGCTCAGGTTCGGGCCGCTCGACGGGCCCGCCGCCTGCTCGATCGGCGGGACGTCCGGCAGGGCCGACTTCTCCTCGCCGCGGAAGGTGAAGGTCTTGGTGTCGCCCTCGCCCTCCGTGTCCACGACCACGATGTGACCGGGGCGCAGCTCGCCGAAGAGGATCTTCTCCGACAGGCTGTCCTCGATCTCGCGCTGGATCGTGCGGCGCAGCGGCCGCGCGCCCAGCACCGGGTCGTAACCCTTCTTGGACAGCAGCTCCTTGGCGGACTGGGAGAGCTCGATGCCCATGTCCCGGTCCTTGAGGCGCTCGTCCACCTTGCCGATCATCAGGTCGACGATCGCGAGGATGTCGTCCTGGGTCAGCTGCGGGAAGACGACCACGTCGTCGACGCGGTTGAGGAACTCGGGCCGGAAGTGCTGCTTGAGCTCGTCCTGGACCTTGTTCTTCATGCGCTCGTAGTTGGACTTCGTGTCACCCGAGGCCGCGAAGCCCAGGTTGAAGCCCTTGGAGATGTCCCGGGTGCCGAGGTTGGTCGTCATGATGATGACCGTGTTCTTGAAGTCCACGACCCGGCCCTGGGAGTCGGTCAGCCGACCGTCCTCCAGGATCTGCAGCAGCGAGTTGAAGATGTCCGGGTGGGCCTTCTCGACCTCGTCGAAGAGGACCACCGAGAACGGCTTGCGCCGCACCTTCTCCGTCAGCTGGCCGCCCTCTTCGTAGCCCACGTAGCCGGGGGGCGAACCGAAGAGACGCGAGACCGTGTGCTTCTCGCTGAACTCGGACATGTCGAGGGAGATCAGCGCGTCCTCGTCACCGAAGAGGAACTCGGCGAGCGCCTTGGACAGCTCGGTCTTACCGACACCGGACGGGCCGGCGAAGATGAACGAGCCACCGGGACGCTTCGGGTCCTTCAGACCGGCACGCGTACGGCGGATCGCCTTCGAGAGCGCCTTGACGGCGTCCTTCTGGCCGATGACCCGCTTGTGGAGCTCGTCCTCCATGCGCAGCAGGCGGCTCGACTCCTCCTCGGTCAGCTTGAAGACCGGGATGCCGGTGGCGGTCGCGAGGACCTCGGCGATCAGCTCGCCGTCGACCTCGGCGACGACGTCCATGTCGCCGGCCTTCCACTCCTTCTCGCGCTTGGCCTTGGCGGCCAGGAGCTGCTTCTCCTTGTCGCGCAGGGAGGCGGCCTTCTCGAAGTCCTGCGAGTCGATCGCGGACTCCTTGTCGCGGCGGACGCCCGCGATCTTCTCGTCGAACTCGCGGAGGTCCGGCGGCGCGGTCATCCGGCGGATGCGCATCCGGGAACCGGCCTCGTCGATCAGGTCGATCGCCTTGTCCGGCAGGAAGCGGTCCGAGATGTACCGGTCGGCCAGGGTGGCGGCCTGGACCAGCGCCTCGTCGGTGATGGAGACCCGGTGGTGGGCCTCGTACCGGTCACGCAGACCCTTGAGGATCTCGATCGTGTGCGGCAGGGACGGCTCGGCGACCTGGATGGGCTGGAAGCGGCGCTCCAGGGCCGCGTCCTTCTCCAGGTGCTTGCGGTACTCGTCCAGCGTGGTCGCACCGATGGTCTGCAGCTCACCGCGGGCCAGCATCGGCTTCAGGATCGAAGCGGCGTCGATGGCGCCCTCGGCGGCACCCGCACCGACCAGCGTGTGAAGCTCGTCGATGAACAGGATGATGTCGCCGCGGGTGCGGATCTCCTTGAGCACCTTCTTCAGGCGCTCCTCGAAGTCACCGCGGTAGCGGGAGCCGGCGACCAGCGCGCCGAGGTCCAGGGTGTAGAGGTGCTTGTCCTTGAGGGTCTCGGGCACCTCGCCCTTGACGATGGCCTGAGCGAGGCCCTCGACGACGGCGGTCTTGCCGACGCCGGGCTCACCGATCAGGACCGGGTTGTTCTTGGTACGGCGGGACAGCACCTGCATGACCCGCTCGATCTCCTTCTCGCGCCCGATGACCGGGTCGAGCTTGGACTCACGAGCGGCCTGGGTGAGGTTCCGGCCGAACTGGTCGAGGACCAGGGACGTCGAGGGAGTGCCCTCGGCAGGCCCGCCGGCGGTGGCGGTCTCCTTGCCCTGGTAGCCGGAGAGCAGCTGGATGACCTGCTGCCGCACCCGGTTGAGATCTGCGCCCAGCTTGACCAGGACCTGGGCGGCGACGCCCTCGCCCTCACGGATCAGGCCGAGCAGGATGTGCTCCGTGCCGATGTAGTTGTGGCCGAGCTGAAGGGCCTCGCGGAGCGACAGCTCCAGCACCTTCTTGGCACGGGGGGTGAAGGGGATGTGGCCGGACGGGGCCTGCTGGCCCTGGCCGATGATCTCCTCAACCTGCTGACGGACCGCCTCAAGCGAAATGCCGAGGCTCTCCAGGGCCTTTGCGGCGACACCCTCACCCTCGTGGATCAGGCCCAGGAGGATGTGCTCGGTGCCGATGTAGTTGTGGTTGAGCATCCGGGCTTCTTCCTGAGCCAGGACGACAACCCGCCGCGCGCGGTCGGTGAACCTCTCGAACATCGTTAATCGCTCCTCAGAGCGGTCAGGCAGTGGGGGGAACTTCCCCTCCCTGTCCTTCCGCAGCTTAGTCCCGCAAGCGGGGACCGCTCATTCCAACTGCCGACACCGTCGATGGCCTCCTGACCCCGAACGCCGACATCTGCTCCAACCCGATGGTGCGAGACGATGTTCCCGCAGGCCAGGTGGTTACCCTCACCATCAGTACGCCGATGGCGAACGTGAGACTCACTGTCCTGCGTGTCGCCCCCTCCCACTAGGGATGTCTTACCCGCTGGGACTGACACTCCATGCCGCGCCCCCCGGTTCCCTCCGCTACGGGCGAACAACCTTGCGCCTGCCCACACCCCCCGCACGCCCCCTTTTTCGCCACTCTGCGCATTCGCCAGGACACCCAGCGTAACCCGCATGCTCTTTCGGCGGTTGCACTTGGCATGGTCGGCACCCGCCCCGTGATCACCACGGACCCTGCCACGATCCCCCTCCCCCGTCGGCCGCTCGATCCGAGCGATCAGGTCCGTCGGTGGTACGAGAACGAACTGGGCTGGCCGGTGGTGCCCGGGGCACCCGGATTCCCGCTGTGCCTTCGCGTGGGCTCGCGCTTCGACGTCCTGGACGTACCGGCCGGGGCGGGCCGCGCGGCACTGCGTCATCTGACGCCGGAGTCCCCGGTGGCCGTCCGCGGCGACCGGATGCGGCTGCTCATCGCCGCGGGCGGCGCGCAGGAGGTGCCGGGAGCACTGGACTGGCTGGAGTGGGGCTCACTGCCCCTGGACCTGACGGCGCTCGGCGACGGCGACCTGATGGAGGCGCCCCTGCCACCCGAGTGGGGGCCGGTCACGGCCGTGGGGCATCCCGTCGATCCGGGGCCGAGGGGGGCCGTACGACGTCCTGGCCTGCCCGGGTGCGGCATGGTGCGGCCGCTTGCCCCGGGTCGGTCGGCTGCAGTGCAGGGGGCCGCCGTGTGGCTGCGGCCCCCCGGGACTGGGGGCGAGGTCGAAGCCTCGCTGCCGACGCTGTCGGCCCTGGGGGGCGGTGGGGGCGCCCCCGATCTCGTACGGGTTCTGGACACGGTGGCCACGCACTGCCACCGCCTGCGGCTGCGACGCGCGGGCGCGCAGCCTGCGGCCTGTCCGTAGAGCAGGCTTCGGCCTGGAATCAGGCGTTGGCCTTCTCGTATGCCTCGCGAATGGACGCGGGAACGCGGCCGCGGTCGTTGACCTCGTAGCCGTTCTCCTTGGCCCACGCGCGGATCTGCGCGGTGTCCTGGCTGCCACCGGAAGCGGCGCGCGCCTTTCCGCGACCACCCGAAGCGCGGCCTCCGGTACGACGACCGCCCTTCACGTAAGGCTCAAGAAGACCGCGGAGCTTGTCCGCATTGGCAGTCGTGAGATCGATCTCGTACGTCTTGCCGTCCAGCGCGAACGTCACGGTCTCGTCGGCCTCGCCGCCGTCGAGGTCGTCGACAAGAAGGACCTGAACCTTCTGTGCCACCGGATTTCCTTTCATCGATAACTTGAGGGCCGGGGGTCTGCGGCGTCCGCCGTTTCGCCGTCCCCTGTTATATGCAGTACTGCAGTACGTCGGAAAGCAAACCGCTTTTGAGGGAAAAACACAAACCCCCGGGAGAGACCCGGGAGAGACTCACGGTCCCCGCGCCCGTCCGGAAACATGCGCGTTTCGGACATAGGGCACCTGGGCATGGCCGGTCGGGGCGGAATACGTCTTCCGGAAGCTTGTGGAAGCCCGAGGAAGGTTGCGGATCCCCGGCGATCACAGATGCAGAAGCATCCGCCTGTTGCCCAAGGTGTTCGGTTTCACTCGTTCGAGACCGAGGAACTCCGCCACGCCCTCGTCATAGGAACGCAGGAGCTCCGCGTAGACATCGGTGTCAACCGGCGTCTCACCGATCTCGACGAAGCCGTGCTTGCCGAAGAAGTCCACTTCGAAGGTCAGACAGAAAACGCGGCGAACACCGAGCCAGCGCGCGGTGTGCAGCAACTTCTCCAGCAACTGATGACCGACGCCAGCGCCCTTCAGGCCGGGCTTCACGGCGAGAGTGCGGACTTCCGCCAGGTCTTCCCACATCACGTGCAGGGCGCCGCAGCCGACGACCTCGCCGTTGTCGTCGCGTTCCGCGACCCAGAACTCCTGGATGTCCTCGTAAAGCGTCACCGTGGCTTTGTCGAGCAGGATCCGACGCTGGACGTACTCGTCAAGGAGACGACGTACCACCGGGACATCGCTGGTGCGGGCCCGTCGGACGGTGATGGCTTTTGCGGTGACTTCTGGGCTCCCCACCGAGGAGCTCTCGGCCGAGTGGCTCTCTGCTGACATGAGCGGACGCTATCGCCCGCGGTGCTCCTGTGCGGAGCCGGGGTTCTCGGCGGCGGTATCCGCGTGCGTATCTGGGCCGGTATCGGGCTTGCGGGTTTGGGTGCCGGTGGTATCGGTGCCTGCGGTATCACCGCCGGTCGTATCGGTCCCGGTCCTATGAGTGCCGACGGTATCGGCGCCGGTCGTATCCGTGCCGGTCGTATCCGTGCGCGTAACGCGGTGTGTATCGGGGGGTTCTGTGGGTTCGGGTGTTTCCGGGCCCTGGACGATGCGTACGGCGTCCCGCAGGGCCAGGCGTTGTTCCTCGCTCATCATGCCGAAGAAGGCGACGAGTGCGGCGGCGGGGTTGTCGCTCTGCGACCAGGCATCGTTCATCAGGGCGGCCGCGTAGGCGGCTCGTGTGGAGACCGCCTCATATCGATAGGCGCGGCCTTCCGCCTCGCGGCGTACCCAGCCCTTCTGATGGAGATTGTCCAAAACGGTCATCACCGTCGTGTACGCGATGGACCGTTCCTGCTGGAGATCTTCCAGGACTTCTCGAACGGTCACCGGGCGGTTCCACTTCCACACCCGCGTCATGACCGCGTCTTCGAGTTCTCCCAATGGGCGAGGCACAGTTCAGCACAATAGTGGGAGAACTGGGTGTTGGCGTGCCGGACGTGCGTTTTCTTTGGCGAACGGGGCAAAAAGGGCGCCCAGATTCGGAAAACGTCCGTCGGGCTCGGGTCTGTCGGCTCAGGCGTCCGGGGTCGTGGAGGCCTGGCGGGTGCCCTCCGCGCGTGCGAGGGCCGCGTCCACCGCGGCGTCCTCCTTGGCCTTGTTGGCTCCGCCCTGGGTCTTCACGATCACCCTGATCACGCCGATGAAGAACACGGCCATGACGGCCGGCGGGAGGAGTGCGGAGACGTAGTCCATGCGTCCAGGGTAGCCAGGGGGTGGGGGCGGCCTGGGCGGGGGGCTTCAGGAGGTGTTCGGAGGGCGCCTCGCCGGGCAGCGTGGCTGCCCGGGTGTGTGCGCCCGGCTCTTTGTGCTGTGGCTGTTGTCAGCCTGCGGCCAGTTGTTGGGGCGGGTTCGAGGGCGGCGGGGTCGGTTTGCGGCGGGGGAAGACCTCGCCGGGGGTGGGGATGGGGCGGGGCGGCTTCGGGGCGGGGGTGCGCTCGGGGCCGGGGGCGGGGGCTGGGCCGGGGGCGGGCTTGGGGGCGGCCGGTTTTTCCGCCGGCTTCTTCCGGGGCTGTCTGGCGGGGTCCTGGGCGGCGTCCTGGGCGGGGAGGGCGAGACCTCCGGGGAGGGCCGTGAGGTGGGTGCGGGATGCCGGGATGGCGGGGCGGGTGCGTGTGTCCTGGTCGGCGAGTGGCCCGCAGCGGTCCAGGAGGGTGGCGGCGGTGGGGTTGCCGCGGAGGGCCCGGAGGGCGGTGAGGTCGTCGGGGGTGGGGCGGTACCCGGCGGTGAGGGCCTCTTCGAGGAGGGTGAGGTAGCCGGCTGCGGTGCCGGGGAGGGCGGCGCGGTAGCGGGCGACGTCGGCCACCAAGAACGCACGCAGCCGGGCGCCCTCGCGGATCGCCTCGTCGAGCGACTCGGCGAGGCGGAGACAGTCCTGGACGTCTTCGGCCGAGGCGGGGTCGGGGTGGAGGGCGAGGGCGAGAGCGCGGCGGAGCACACGCAGCTCCTCCGCGCCGAACGCCATGCCGCCGCGGGATCCGTATGGCGTGGGCATGCGGCGACGATACGCGCTAATCAGACAAACGCGGCATAGGGAGGTGGGTGTGGCGTGGGTCGCCACTCGGGTGGGGGGCGGGATGCCTGCGGCGGCCTGTTGCTGTGTGGTGGGGGCGTGCGTAGCGCCTACGGGGCGGTGGGTGGGTCTGGGCCGCGCCGGGGGGGTGGGACGGGGACGGGGCCGGACCTTTGGTTAGTGCGGGGCCCGCGTCGTATTAGGGGGGGGGACACAGTGTGGATGGTTGGTTAGGTGAGGAGGCTGTTGGGCACCACGG